>NZ_JAUSZL010000002.1:3965713-4270768 GCF_030817535.1 Streptomyces sp. V3I8
GCCACGGGCCGCGGCGAACTGCCCGGCCGGCCCGCCCTCACCTCCTGGCACTGGAGCAACACCCTCGTCGTCCCGGCCGAACGGCTCACCCTCCAGGGCGTCACCCCGGCCGCCGCCGCCGACCTGCGCGCGGGCGGCACCGGCGGCTTCGAGTGGATCACGGGCGGCCCCTTCCAGGGCACCCGGGACGCGGCGGGCATGGTCGTCAAGGCGTACGAGGCCGGGGTGCACCGGCCCGAGTGGGGCATGTTCGTGCTGGTCAGGCGCGAGGACGGCCGCGCGGTCGGCGGCATGGGCTTCCATGGCGCCCCGGACGGGGAGGGCCGCGCGGAGGTCGGTTACGACCTGGCGGAGTCGGCCCGCGGCAACGGCTACGCCACCGAGGCGCTGCGCGCCCTGTCGGCCTGGGCGCTGGCCCGCGAGGACCTCACGTACCTGTTCGCGACGGTCGACCGCGCCAACGTCCCCTCCCAGGGCGTGATCTCGCGGGTGGGCTTCACCGAGGTGGGCACGGTGGAGGGTGAGGACGGGGAGCAGTACGCGTACGAACTACGCGGCTGAGTCCGGACGCCCGACCGGGTCCGGATGTCCGCCCGGGCCCGGACGCCCCTTGGGCCTGCGCAGCCCGGACGCGTGCAGGAGGCGTACGACCTCGCGGCTGCGCACCCGCACCGCGCCGGCCCGCACGGCGTCCTCGTACCGGTGCGAGGGGATGTCGTAGTGGTCCCGCTCGAAGGCGCGGGCGGGAATGCGCAGCAGCCGGGCGAACGCGTGCAGTTCGTCGTACGACACGTCGCTCACGAGGTGGGACCACATGCGGCCGTGCCCGGGCCAGTCGGGCGGATCGATGTAGACGGTCACGAGCCGTCCGCCCCGCCGCCGGACCCGCCCGTGGCCGCTCCGAGCGCACCCACCGGGGCGACGCTCACACCGGCCTTGTGGCACACCCAGTGCGGGTCGGGCCCCAGCTCGGGCTCCACCTCCAGGGCGTGCGGATCACCGTCGTCGCAGACGGGACACAGCGGCCAGCGGCCGTACGTCTCCAGCAGCGCGTCCTGGACGTCCTGGGCCACCAGCCCGGCCACGTACGTGACCCCCTCGGGCCACTGCTCCACCCACCACCGCCGCTGTACGACCGACTCCTCCACCATCGACACCACATCGGCCTCGGCGACCTCCCCCGCCACGAGATCGGCGATCACGAGCGCCCGCGCGGCATGCAGAGCCTGCTCCAGCGCACTGACGGAAGGGGAAGGGGAGGAGGAGGGAACGGAGGACGAAGCCATACGTTCATTGTGCGCCAGCCTCACACACCCCCGGATCCCAGGGCCGCGGGCAACGGCGCAGCCCTTCGTTCCCAGGCCGCGGGGAACCGCACAGTCTTTCGTCTTTCAGGGGCGCGGGGAACTGCGCGACCAGCCCCCACCGGACCGGCACCCGACGGACCACCCCTCCCCTTGACCCTCCCCCCGCCCGAAAATATCTTTCATACGTGACCCACCAAGTGAAGGAAATTTTCGCGGGGGAAACCCCGCCACCCCCCGCAGCCCTCGCCGCAAAGGTCCGCACCCTCGCCCCCTCCATGACCCGCTCCATGCAGCGAGTGGCGGAGGCCGTGGCCAAGGACCCCGCCGGCTGCGCGGCCCTCACGGTCACCGGCCTCGCGGAGCTGACCGGCACCAGCGAGGCCACGGTCGTCCGCACCGCCCGCCTCCTCGGCTACCCCGGCTACCGCGACCTCCGCCTCGCCCTCGCCGGCCTCGCCGCCCAGCAGCAGTCGGGCCGGGCCCCCGCCGTGACGGCCGACATCGCGGTCGACGACCCCCTCACGGACGTCGTCGCCAAGCTGGCGTACGACGAACAGCAGACGCTCGCCGACACCGCCGCCGCGCTGGACACGGTCCAGCTCGGCGCCGCGGTCGGGGCGCTCGCGGTGGCCCGCCGCATCGACGTGTACGGCGTCGGCGCGTCCGGGCTGGTCGCCCAGGACCTCACGCAGAAGCTGCTGCGCATAGGGCTCATGGCCCACGCGCACAACGACCCCCACCTCGCCGTGACCAACGCCGTGCAGCTGCGCGCCAAGGACGTGGCGATCGCGATCACGCACTCCGGATCGACGGGCGACGTCATCGAACCGCTGCGGGTCGCGTTCGAGCACGGCGCCACGACGATCGCGATCACGGGCCGCCCGGACGGCCCGGTGACCCAGTACGCGGATCACGTCCTGACCACGTCCACGGCCCGGGAGAGCGAGTTGCGGCCGGCCGCGATGTCGTCCCGGACGAGTCAGCTGCTGGTGGTCGACTGCCTGTTCATAGGCGTCGCCCAACGGACGTACGAGACGGCGGCGCCGGCCCTTTCGGCATCGTACGAGGCGCTGGCCCACCGCCACCGGAGCGCTCCGCGCTGACCGGACGGCCGGGCCCCGCCCCCCTGAACGCACACGACACAAGACTGGCCCCGCACCGGAAAGAGCCGCCGCACATGACCTCACGCGCCGACGCCCCCTCCCCCTCCTCGCCCGCCGGCCACCGCGACGTGCGCGCCGAGCTGGACGGACTGACCACGGAGGCGTTCCGCCCGGAGCACTCCGACATCGACCGACTCCCGACGCTCGACATCGCGGAGATCATGAACGGCGAGGACGCCACCGTGCCGGCCGCCGTCGCCGCACAGCTGCCGCGCATCGCGGCCGCGATCGACGCCGTCGCGGAGCGGATGGGGCGGGGCGGGCGCCTGGTCTACGCCGGCGCCGGCACCGCGGGCCGGCTCGGCGTGCTGGACGCGTCGGAGTGCCCGCCGACGTTCAACACCGACCCCACCGAGGTCGTCGGACTGATCGCGGGCGGCCCGACCGCGATGACGACGTCGGTCGAGGGCGCGGAGGACTCCGCGGAGCTGGCCGTCGAGGACCTGTCCGCCCTGGGCCTGACGGCGGACGACGTGGTCGTGGGCGTCTCCGCCTCGGGCCGCACCCCGTACGCGATCGGAGCCGTCGGGCACGCCCGTGCGCTCGGCGCCCTCACGGTCGGCCTGTCCTGCAACGCGGACAGCGCGCTGGCGGCCGCGGCGGACCACGGCATCGAGGTGGTGGTGGGGCCCGAGCTGCTCACGGGCTCCACCCGCCTGAAGGCGGGCACGGCGCAGAAGCTCGTCCTCAACATGTTCTCGACGATCACGATGATCCGCCTGGGCAAGACGTACGGGAATCTGATGGTCGACGTACGTGCCTCGAACGAGAAGCTCCGGGCCCGCTCCCGCCGTATCGTCGCCCTCGCCACCGGCGCCGACGACGGGGAGATCGAGGCGGCGCTGTCCGCGACGGACGGCGAGGTGAAGAACGCGATCCTGACGATCCTGGCCGCCGTGGACGCCCCCACCGCCGCCGAGCTCCTGAAGGAGACGGACGGCCACCTGCGCGCGGCTCTGGCCGCGGCGGCGGAACGGAGCCCGTGACCGGCCCCCGGACACGGTCCTGGGCGCCGCGCCGCGGAGAACGGCACAGTCCTTCGTCCTTCCCGGGGCGCGTGGCCGCCCCGCGTCCTGTCAGTGGGACGTGCGACGCTGGGCAGGCCGATCGGAAGGGACCCGACACCGTGAACCACGCGCAATTGACCGCTCTGGGCAGAGCCCTCCGCGTGCTCGGGGAGCACGGGGACGCCCTCTCCACCGAGATGCCGGACGCCAAGCTCCACGAGGTGAAGGCGGATCTGAAGCGCGCCCTCGACCTCCTGGAGGAGACCGTCACCACGGCCGCGCCCACCACCCGCTGCGCGGAGCACCCCACGGGTCCGGTCGACGAGGACGCCGCGGACCTGTGCCTGCTCTGCGAGACCCGGCGCCGCCTCGCCCGCCGCTCGAAGGTGAACGACTCGTTCCAGGACTCCTACCAGGATTCCTACCCGCAGAGCCGCCCGGCCGCCCCGGGCGGCGGGGAGCGTACGACATCCCGCTACGGCGTCCGCGGCGACCGGCCCGTGCCCCAGCAGCGCTGGCTCCCCGAGATGTGGACCGGCCAGACCTGGCAGCTCTGCGGCACGCCCCGCCGCGACAAGCAGGAGGCCGAGCTGTACCTCGCGGCGCAGCGCCGCGGCCCGCGCCCGAGCATGGCCTACCGCCTGGTCCACGAGTTCACGGACTACGAGGTGCTGCGCATCTGGGGCACCCCGGTGAAGATCGACATCGAGCCGATGGGCAACCTGTAGGACCGGTGGTCCGCGCCTCCCCCGAGCGGCCCGCGGCCTTTCCCGGTCCGCTCCACGGAGTCGCCCGGGCCCCGGCCGGCGCGGGTCACGGCAATCGCCCCTCCTGGTTGATCCGCCGCACCCGGGCCAGCAGCACCTCGCCCGCCGAGGCCTCGCCCACCGCGCCCGGCGGACAGTCCCACTCCCGTCCGCCGCCCACGGGCCGCAGCCGCACGCAACCGTCCTCGCGTCCCACGACCTGTCCGATCCGCCCGTCGCGTACGTCGATCACGTACGCCCCGCACGGTTCGTCCGCCGCCCCCCGCGCCGGCCGCGCCCGCTCACTCGACGTCATGTCCATCACGTCACTTCCTCAACTGTGAGTGCTGGTCTTCTCACACAGAGTTGCCACTACCCCGCCGACCTGGCCATAGACAGCGTCCCGACAACCCCGCTTGTATGACAGGGCGTCACGCACACCGGGTCCGCCCCCGCCCGGCGGTGGCCCGCCGCTCATCGCCCCCTCGGGCTCAGCCCCTCCACGGCCAGCCGGAACAGCCGGTCCGCCTCGGCGGCCGGGTCGCCGCGGTGTTCCGTGGCCAGGACGATGCCGACCGCCAGCGTGATCAGGTCGCCGACCGTGACGTCCGCCGCCACCGCGCCGTCCCGCACGGCGCGCCGGAGCAGCGGGCCGCCCGCCTCCTCCAAGGACCGTGAGCACGAGTTCTCGTGCACCGGGTCGGCCGCCGGGTCGTCGTAGGACAGCGCGACCGCCAGCCCGCGGGCGGACACGCAGTAGGCGACGACCTCCCCGAGCCACTCCAGCAGGGCGTCCCTGCTGTCGTCCCGGCCGGTCAGCTCGTCCGCGCGGACGCCCAGCGCCGCGATCCGCGTCTGCGCCACCGCTTCGAGCAGCGCGCGACGCGTCGGGAAGTGCCGGCGCACGGTGGCGGACCCGACCCCCGCGGTGCGGGCGATCTGCTCCAGGGAGGCGTCGGCCCCGTGGGCGGCGACCTCCTCCTCGGCCACGGTCAGAATGCGCGCGTAGTTGCGCCTCGCGTCCGCACGCCGGCGTTCCACCATGGCGTTCACCTCGTCCGTTGTTAAATGGCGGGCCCCGCCGTATCTTAGCCGAGAGGAAACGGCGGGCCCCGCCGTTTTTTTTGCCGGCGCCTCGAAGGAGCACCCGTATGCCCACAGATCCCCGTACAGGACAGGCACCGGTCCTGGTCACCGGCGCGACCGGCAGGCAGGGCGGAGCCACCGTCCGCGCCCTGCTCGCGGCGGGCGTCCCCGTGCGGGCCCTGGTGCGCGATCCGGCCTCCCCCCGCGCCAGGGCCGTCCGGGCGCTCGGCGCGGAACCGGTCACCGGGGACCTCCACGACCGCGACTCGGTGGCGCGGGCCGCGGAGGGCGCCCGCGCGGTCTTCTCCGTGCAGATGGCCGGGATCACCGAAACCGGCTTCGACTTCGAGGGAGAGGTCCGGCAGGGGGTCAACCTCATCGAGGGCGCCAGGGCGGCGGGCGTGCCGCAGTTCGTGCACACGTCGGTGAGCGGCGCCGGCCAACACGTCGAGCACCCCGGCTGGGCAGCGGGCCGGTGGAAGTCGTCGCAGGCTCCCCTGAGAGCCAAGACCGCGATCCAGGACCGGCTCCGCGAGGCAGGTTTCCCGCGCTGGACGCTGCTCAAGCCGAGCTTCTTCATGGACAACTTCCGCCCGTCCACGGGGTTCCTGTTCCCGCGCGGTGTCGAGGGCGGCATCGTGAGCGTCCTCAGGCCCGCGACGCACCTGTCCCTCGTCGCGACGGACGACATCGGCGCGGCGGCGGCCGCGGCGGTCGCCGATCCGGAGCGGTTCCACCGCGTCGAACTGGAGCTGGCGAGCGACTACCTGACGATGACGCGGATCGCCGAGGTCCTCTCCCGGGCCCTGGGGACACCCCTGCGTGCGCCGGACATGACGGAGGAGGAGGCCCTTGCCGCGGGCATGCCGCCGATGGGGGCCTCGCACGACCGGCTGAACGTGACCGGCCAGCCCGCCCGGCCGCAGTACGCCAGGGAGTTCGGCATCCCGCTGACCACGTTCGAGGAGTGGACGCGGCAGCACCTGCGCCTGGCGGCCTGACACCGCCCCGTCGCCACGGGAGGGTGGCCCCCCGACAGGGGCCACCCTCCCGTGGCGGCGGACGTGTCCGCGTGCCGGATCCCGGTCAGCTCAGCGAGCCCAGCGCCTTCGCGTCGAAGGGGGCCAGTTCACCGAACCGCCCCGCCAGCACCTTCGCCGCCCACTGCGGGTCCTGCAGCAGCGCCCGGCCGACCGCGATCATGTCGAACTCCTCGTTCTCCAGCCGGTCGAGCAGGTCGTCGATGCCCTTGACCGGGGCACCCTCGCCGCGGAAGCCCTTGACGAAGTCGCCGTCCAGGCCCACCGACCCGACCGTGATGACGGGCTTCCCGGTGAGCTTCTTCGTCCAGCCGGCCAGGTTCAGGCCGGACCCGTCGAACTCCGGCAGCCAGTAGCGCCGCGTCGACGCGTGGAAGGTGTCCACACCGGCCGCCGCGAGGGGCGCCAGCACCGCCTCCAGCTCCGCCGGGGTCTCGGCGAGGCGCGCCTTGTAGACGCCCTGCTTCCACTGCGAGTAGCGGAAGATCACGGGGAAGGCCGGGGAGACGGCGGCCCGCACCGCGGCCACGATCTCCGCCGCGAACCTCGTACGGGCGACGAGGTCACCGCCGTACGCGTCCGTGCGCCGGTTCGTGCCCGCCCACAGGAACTGGTCGAGCAGGTAGCCGTGCGCGCCGTGCAGCTCGACCCCGTCGAAGCCGATGCGCTCGGCGGCGGCCGCGGCCTCGGCGAAGGCACCGATGACGTCGTCCAGGTCGGCCTGCGTCATCTCCTTGCCCTGACCGGCGGTCCCGTCGGGACGCAGCCCGGAGGGGCCGACCGCGGGCGCGTCGGCGAACGGCGGCTCCCCGGCGGACCGCACCATGCCGATGTGCCAGAGCTGCGGCACGATCGTCCCGCCCGCCGCGTGCACCCCCTCGGCGACCTTCGCCCAGCCGGCCAGCTGCTCCGCACCGTGGAACCGCGGCACCCGGTCGCTGTTCCCGGCCGACTCGTGGCCCACGTACGTGCCCTCGGTGACGATGAGGCCGACCCCGGCGGCGGCCCGGCGCGCGTAGTACGACACCACGTCCTCCCCGGGGACGCCGCCCGGCGAGAACTGCCGGGTCATCGGCGCCATCGCGATCCGGTTCGGGACGGTCAGGCCGTTGAGGGCGAGGGGCCGGGAGAGGATCCCGGCCACGCGGGAGACGGAGGCGGACTCGGAGGCGGTGGTGTCGACAGTCACGCAGGGGCTCCTCGTGGGGTGGAGTGGTCGAACGGTCGGCGGGTCCAGGGGATCGCCCGCACACATCCCATCGGGTATGTGCATGCGCATGAACCCTTCCCCTGGCAACCGCCCGGGCGATCGGGACATTCCACCGGGCCGCCGCACACCGCTGTGACCCCGGACACGCCGAAGGGCGGCACCCCCGGAACGGGGTACCGCCCTCCTGCGCGTACTACCGGCTGCGAACCGCGAGCCGTGGACTACCGAGCCGGGGCTCAGAAGTCCATGTCACCGCCCGGCATGCCGCCACCGGCGCCGGCACCGGCCGAGGCCTTCTCCGGCTTGTCGGCGATGACGGCCTCGGTGGTGAGGAACAGCGCGGCGATGGAGGCGGCGTTCTGCAGGGCGGAACGCGTGACCTTCGCCGGGTCGATGATGCCCTCGGCGATCATGTCCACGTACTCACCGGTCGCGGCGTTCAGGCCGTGGCCGACGGGCAGGTTGCGGACCTTCTCGACGATGACGCCACCCTCGAGACCACCGTTGACGGCGATCTGCTTGAGCGGGGCCTCCAGGGCGAGCTTCACGGCGTTGGCGCCGGTCGCCTCGTCACCCGTGAGCTCGAGCTTCTCGAACACCGAGGAGGCCTGGAGCAGGGCCACGCCACCACCGGCGACGATGCCCTCCTCGACGGCCGCCTTCGCGTTGCGGACGGCGTCCTCGATGCGGTGCTTGCGCTCCTTGAGCTCGACCTCCGTGGCGGCACCGGCCTTGATGACGGCCACGCCGCCGGCCAGCTTCGCCAGACGCTCCTGGAGCTTCTCGCGGTCGTAGTCCGAGTCGGAGTTCTCGATCTCGGCACGGATCTGGTTGACCCGGCCCTGGACCTGGTCGGCGGAGCCGGAGCCGTCCACGATCGTGGTCTCGTCCTTGGTGATGACGACCTTGCGGGCACGGCCCAGCAGGTCCAGACCCGCGTTCTCCAGCTTCAGGCCGACCTCCTCGGAGATGACCTCGCCGCCCGTGAGGATGGCGATGTCGCCGAGCATGGCCTTGCGGCGGTCACCGAAGCCCGGGGCCTTGACGGCGACGGACTTGAAGGTGCCACGGATCTTGTTGACGACCAGCGTCGACAGCGCCTCGCCCTCGACGTCCTCGGCGATGATCAGCAGCGGCTTGCCGCCCTGCATGACCTTCTCGAGGAGCGGGAGCAGGTCCTTGACGTTGGCGATCTTCGAGTTGGCGATCAGGATGTACGGGTCGTCGAGGACGGCCTCCATACGCTCCATGTCGGTGGCGAAGTACGCCGAGATGTAGCCCTTGTCGAAGCGCATGCCCTCGGTGAGCTCGAGCTCCAGACCGAAGGTCTGGGACTCCTCGACCGTGATGACGCCTTCCTTGCCGACCTTGTCCATCGCCTCGGCGATGAGCTCGCCGATCTGGGTGTCGGCGGCGGAGATGGAGGCCGTCGAAGCGATCTGCTCCTTGGTCTCGACATCCTTCGCCTGCTCCAGCAGGGCACCGGAGACGGCCTCGACGGCCTTCTCGATACCGCGCTTGAGAGCCATCGGGTTGGCGCCGGCGGCTACGTTGCGCAGGCCCTCGCGGACCAGCGCCTGGGCGAGAACGGTCGCGGTGGTCGTTCCGTCACCGGCGACGTCGTCCGTCTTCTTGGCGACTTCCTTGACCAGCTCGGCGCCGATCTTCTCGTACGGGTCCTCGAGCTCGATCTCCTTGGCGATGGAAACACCATCGTTGGTGATCGTGGGGGCGCCCCACTTCTTCTCGAGGACGACGTTGCGACCCTTGGGACCAAGGGTGACCTTGACGGCGTCGGCGAGCTGGTTCATCCCGCGCTCGAGACCGCGCCGTGCCTCCTCGTCGAACGCGATGATCTTGGCCATGTGAAGTGGTCCTCCCGGACTGGGGTGGAATCTCCAGGACCGCGCCTGCGCCCGCGACGGACGGCCTGCCGACCTCGGTGGTTCCTTGCCCCACCTGGCCTGCGGGCCTCACCGACCCGGTCCTCGTTGTCACTCTCACCTTCAGAGTGCTAACGCAATGATTAGCACTCGACCCATGAGAGTGCAAGCGCCTCTCGATGATCCGCAGGTGGGAGCGGGTGCGGCGACGGGGAGTCGATGATCATGCTGTCGGCGTTCCGGCCCGCCGGCACCCGCGCCGGGGGCACCGGAGGACCGCCCCGGGCATGCCGAAGGGCCCGCACCCGGGAGGTGCGGGCCCTTCGGAGAAGAACGTCGCTGCAGTAAGTCGGCGCGTGCTTCAGCCGGTCGCCAGACGGACCATGTCCGCCTGCGGCCCCTTCTGGCCTTGCGAGATCTCGAAATCGACCCGCTGACCCTCTTCCAGGGTGCGGTAGCCGTCCATCTGAATCGCGCTGTAGTGGACGAAAACATCCGCACCACCGTCGACCGCGATGAAGCCGTACCCCTTCTCCGCGTTGAACCATTTGACGGTGCCCTGAGCCATGCCTAACTCCCCTATTACTGGCCCTTGCACAGACCCGCACTTCGCGGATCCGGGTCAGACCTCACCCCCCAACGGTTGGGGGTGTGCGCCGGAACGCGTCGACCGCGGCCGAATGTATCCGTCCAACTGCCCTCTGCAACAGGTCAATCCGACGAGAATTCCGGGCGCGGCTGATCGGAAATATGTGAAGGATTCAAGAAGATTCAGGGCAAGTCGGGCCCGGGAATTGCCATATACGGCTTGAAAGGACCGGGTACTTTGGCCGCTTCTTGTCGGGCTCCGGGCGCGGACTCACAGAGGTCGGGCGGGCGGAACGAAGCAGCTTCCCCAACTGTACCTCGCTCAACCATACAGAATTGCCCCCTCCGCTTCTCTCACGGAGGGGGCAATTCGATGAACTCTGCGTGTTCGGCGTCACGTGGGGTAATTCCGGTCGGCGCGCCGGTTCCGGCCTCCGGCCACCGCGGCGGACCCTCAGCCTCCGGCGACCGCCGGGATGATCGAGACGCCGGCGCCGTCCGGCGTGGCCGTCTCCAGGCCCTGCTCGAACCGGACGTCGTCGTCGTTCACGTACACGTTGACGAACCGCCGCAGCTTCCCCTGGTCGTCCAGGACCCGGGCCGCGATCCCGGTGTGGTTCTTCTCCAGGTCGGCGATGACATCACCGAGGGTCGCCCCTTCGGCGGCCACCTCGGCCTGCCCACCCGTGTAGGTACGCAGGATGGTGGGGATACGGACGTTGACGCTCACGGGGACCTCCGTCGGGTGTGGCTGGGTGCAGGGCGCCCCGTCGGGGGGCGCGGGGAACCGCGCGGCCGGCCCTCACCGGCCCGCGGCGTGCGGACAGCGGCTAGGAACCGAGCCCGGCCTCGTGGAAGGAGTCGAGGTTCGGGCGGATGGTCGCGGTGAGCCCGGTGTCGGACGCGACCGCGTCCAGGGTCTTCAGACCGTCCCCGGTGTTGAGGACGACGGTCGTCAGGGCCGGGTCCAGCAGACCGCTCTCGATCAGCTTCTTCGCCACGCCCACCGTCACCCCGCCGGCGGTCTCCGCGAAGATGCCCTCGGTCCGCGCCAGCAGCTTGATCGCGTCGACGATCTGGACGTCGTCCACGTCCTCCACCGCGCCCCCGGTTCGGCGGGCGATGTCGAGCACGTACGGGCCGTCGGCCGGGTTGCCGATCGCCAGCGACTTGGCGATCGTGTCCGGCTTCTGCGGCCGTACGACGTCGTGCCCGGCCTTGTACGCGACGGACACCGGCGAGCAGCCCTCGGCCTGGGCGCCGAAGATCTTGTACGGCCGGTCCTCGACGAGGCCCAGCGCGATCAGTTCCTTCAGGCCCTTGTCGATCTTCGTGAGCTGCGAGCCGGAGGCGATCGGCACGACCAGCTGGTCCGGCAGCCGCCAGCCGAGCTGCTCGCAGATCTCGTACGCCAGGGTCTTGGACCCCTCCGCGTAGTACGGCCGCAGGTTGACGTTGACGAAGCCCCAGCCCTCGCCGGCCGGGTCGCCGATCAGCTCGGAGCAGAAGCGGTTCACGTCGTCGTAGTTGCCCTCGATGCCGACGAGCTCGCCGCCGTAGACCGCGGCCATGACGACCTTGCCCTGCTCCAGGTCGTGCGGGATGAACACGCACGAGCGCAGGCCCGCCCGCGCGGCGGCGGCGCCCACCGCGCCCGCGAGGTTGCCGGTGGAGGAGCAGGAGAGCGTGGTGAAGCCGAACGCGCGCGCGGCCTCCAGCGCCTGGGCGACGACCCGGTCCTTGAAGGAGTGCGTCGGATTGCCGGAGTCGTCCTTCACGAAGAGCTTGCCGGCGTCGACGCCCAGCTCGCGCGCCAGGTTGTCGGCCTGGACGAGCTTGGTCCAGCCGGGGTTGATGTTCGGCTTGTCGGCGACGTCCGCGGGGACGGGCAGCAGCGGCGCGTAGCGCCAGATGTTCGCGGGGCCCGCCTCGATGCGCTTGCGGAGCTCTTCGGTGTCGTAGCCCGAGAAGTCGTACGCGATCTCCAGCGGGCCGAAACACTCCTCGCAGGCGAAGACCGGACCGAGCGGGACGCGGTGGCCGCACTCGCGGCAGGACAGCGCGGCGGCCGGGCCGAGGTCGACGGAGTCCGCGGCGGGGGCGGTGGGGTTCGTGGTGGTTGCATTCGTGGTGCTTGCAACAGTCTGCGCAGCCATGGAGGCGAGGCCCTTTCTCCTCATCTTCCTCACGGCGCACTTCGCCGTGAGACGGATTTGGCACCTTCCCGAGCCGGGAGCCTCGCTGCGCTGATCGGCGATGACCAGGACGAGACCGGCTGGAGGGTTGCCGGGGCTTCAACGGGCCGTATCCCTCTGCCCCTCTGGATGAGCGGTATTCGATTGTGGTGTTCGTCTGCGGTGTTCGTCGTGCTTTTAGTTTTACACGCAACGACCCTCGACATGCGATGGTCATCAACGTTGCTCAAGACTGTAACCGAAGGCCTGGATGGTGGAGAGAGCCGTCCGAACCGCGAGATGACCGTCACACCGGCATCGGTCGCGGCGGGCACACGCATCCCGATGAACGCAAGGGAGAGCCGCACGTGCTGGAAGACGTCGAGCGCTGGCTGAGCACGCGCTCCTGGTCCGTGAAGGACCGCCCGCTCAAGAAGCTGATCGCCGCGAAGCGCTCCACCGGTTCCACGGTGAGCGTCGTACTGCCCGCGCTCAACGAGGAGGCGACCGTCGGCGAGATCGTCGCCGTGATCCGCCGTGAGCTGATGACCGCGAAGGTGCCGCTCGTCGACGAGGTGGTGGTGATCGACTCGGGGTCGACGGACCGCACCTCCGAGGTCGCCGCCGCCGCGGGGGCCCGGGTGGTGCACCGGGACGAGATACTCCCGCGCCTCCCGGCCGTGCCCGGCAAGGGCGAGGTGCTGTGGCGCTCGCTGCTCGTCACCCGCGGGGACATCGTCGCCTTCGTCGACGCGGACCTGAGGGAGTTCTCGGCGGACTTCGTCACCGGGATCGTCGGTCCGCTGCTCACCGAGCCGGGCGTGGACCTCGTCAAGGCGATGTACGACCGCCCGCTGGGCGCCGCCGCCGGCCAGGGCGGCCGGGTCACCGAGCTGATGGCCCGCCCGCTGCTCAACATGCACTGGCCGCACCTGGCGGGCTTCGTCCAGCCGCTGGGCGGGGAGTACGCGGCGCGCCGCTCGCTCCTCGAACAGCTTCCGTTCCCCGTCGGGTACGGGGTGGAGCTGGGCATGCTCGTCGACGCGCTGCACCTCGTCGGGCTCGACGCGCTCGCACAGGTGGACGTGGGGGTGCGCAGGCACCGGCACCAGGACGGGCAGGCGCTCGGGCGGATGTCCGCGGCGATCTACCGGACGGCTCAGCTGCGGCTCGCCCGCGGGCACATGATCCGGCCCGTGCTGACCCAGTTCGAGCGGGGGGAACACGGCTTCGAGCCGCGCACGTACTCGGTGGACCTGGAGGAACGCCCCCCGATGATCGACGTCACGGAGTACGTGTCGCGCCGCGCGGCCTAGCGGCGGCGCCCCGCGCCCCCGGCTTCCCAGGGGCGCGGGGAACCGCGCGGTCGGCCCCCGCCGGCGGGCGGGTGACGCACGACTCCCGCCGCACGACGAGTGGAACGTTTGAGCGGACAGGGCTGCGGCTAGATTTCGAGTCATGGCTCCTACCCACGGCACCCACCCCGTCCTCGTCGCGTCCAACCGCGGCCCGGTCTCGTACACGAAGGACGAGTCCGGTGAGCTCACCGCCAAACGCGGTGGAGGCGGACTCGTGTCGGGCCTCTCCGCCATCGGCCCGGACGCCGGCGCCCTGTGGGTCTGCTCGGCCCTCACCGACGGCGACCGCGAGGCCGTCCGGCGCGGAGTCGGCGAGGAGGGCGTCCGGATGCTCGACATCGACGCCGACACCCATGCCGCCGCCTACAACGGCATCGCGAACTCCGCGCTCTGGTTCGTCCACCACATGCTGTACCAGACGCCCCTGGAGCCCGTCTTCGACGCGGAGTTCCGGCGTCAGTGGGCGGCCTACGAGATGTACAACCGGGCCTTCGCCGAGGCACTGGCCGAGGAGGCGGCGGACGGCGCCGCGGTCCTCGTGCAGGACTACCACCTGACGCTGGTGCCGCGGATGCTCCGCGAGCTCCGTCCCGACCTGCGGATCGGGCACTTCTCGCACACGCCGTGGGCACCGGCGGACTACTTCCGCCTGCTGCCGGACGACATCGCGGCGAAGGTCCTCGACGGGATCCTCGGCGCCGACCGCGCCGCGTTCCTCACCCGGCGGTGGGCGGACGCGTTCACCGCGTGCTGCCGGGCCGTGCTGGGGCCGGACGCCGCTCCGGACACGAAGATCGGCGTGCACGGCCTGGGCGCCGACGCGGACTTCCTGCGCGAACGCTCGCACCGCGCGGACGTCGACGAGCGGATGGCCGCGCTGCGGGAGCAGATCGGCACCGCCCCCGACGGGGGCGCCCGCAGGACCGTCGTGCGGGTGGACCGGACCGAGCTGTCGAAGAACATCGTGCGCGGCCTGCTGGCGTACCGGCAGCTGCTGGAGGACCGGCCCGAGTGGCGCGAGCGGGTGGTGCACGTGGCGTTCGCCTACCCGTCGCGCCAGGACCTCGCGGTCTACCGCGACTACACGGCCGAGGTGCAGCGGGTCGCCGACGAGATCAACTCCCGGTACGGGACGGCCGGCTGGACCCCGGTCGTGCTGCACGTGAAGGACGACTTCGCGCGCTCGCTCGCGGCGTACCGGCTGGCCGACGTGGCCCTGGTCAACCCCATCCGCGACGGCATGAACCTCGTCGCGAAGGAGGTCCCGGTCGTGTCCGACGACGGGTGCGTGCTGGTGCTGTCGCGGGAGGCGGGGGCGTACGAGGAGCTGGGCGAGGACGCCGTCGTCGTGAACCCGTACGACGTGGTGGGTACGGCGGCGGCGCTGCACGAGGCGTTGACGCTGCCCCTGGACGAGCGGGCCGAGAGGACCAAGCGGCTGGCCGCGGCGGCCACCGCGCTGCCTCCGGCGCAGTGGTTCCTGGACCAGTTGCACGCGCTGCGGAGGTAGCGTCCGCGGTTGTGCGGTGGCGCTGCCGCGGGTTCGTTCCGAGCCGCGGGTCCGGTGGGGGCCGACCGCGCAGTTCCCCGCGCCCCTAGGGCCTGTCTGACAATTCCCGTCTGCCTCGCGACGCCATGCACGCTCCCCCAGCCTCCGGCCGGGGGACCCCCACTCGCCGCACCGGGCACAGAGCCAAGTACGTCCAGTACGAGGCTCTGCGCCCGGCACTCCCCCAGCCTTCGGCCGGGGGGACCCCCAGAGCACGCACCTGACGCCGCGAGGCCGCCCTCCGGGCGACGACGGGAATTGTCGGACAGGCCCTAGCGGGACGTCAGTCGGCCGGCCAGGGCCGTGAGCAGGCCGGCCACTCCCTCCGGACCGTCCACCACCAGGTCGGCGCGGTCGGCCAGTTCGGTGACCTCCGTGCTGCCGCTGCAGACCAGGAGGCCCGGGACGCCGTCGGAGCGGAGTTTCTCGACCGCGGCGAAGGCCGGCAGGTCGCCCAGGTCGTCGCCGCAGTACATGACCGACCCGGCGCCGGTCTCGCGTACGTACTCGCCGAGGGCGACGCCCTTGTCCATGCCCGGCGGACGCAGCTCCAGGACCATCCGCCCCGGTTCGACGATCAGGCCGTGCTCGCGGGCGAGCCGCGCGAGCGGTTCGCGCAGTGCCTCGAAGGCGGCCTGCGGGTCCTGGGCGCGGCGGGTGTGGACCGCGACGGCCCGGCCCTTCTCCTCGATCCAGCTGCCCTGCCAGGCGCCGATGCCGTCGAGGAAACCGGGGAGTTCGGCGCGGGCGGCGGCCACGCCGGGGTGCGGGGCGGGCGCCCGGACCGTACCGGTGACGGCGTCCCAGCGCTCGGCCCCGTAGTGGCCGAGCACGACGAGGTGGTCGAGCCCCGCGACTCCGGCGAAGCCGCCGTACCGCACGGCGACCCCCGCGGGCCGGCCGGTGACGACGGCCACCGAGGCCACCTTCGGCGCCAGCGCCGCGAGTGCGGGTACGGCGGCCGGGTGGGCGCGGGCCTGCTCGGGGTCCGGCACGATCGGCGCGAGGGTGCCGTCGAAGTCGAAGGCGAGGACGGCCTCGTGGGGCCGCGCGAGGATGGCGTGGAGACCGTCCCGGCCCGCCGTGGTCACGGGGCTCGGGAGCGACGCTGCGCCGGGGTGACTGGCCATGCTGCGACCCTATCCGCCGAGGTGGGGTCTTATTCCTCGCGCCCGGTCCTGCGTATCTCGCGGATGCGGCGCAGCCGGTTGACGGTCACCGGGTCGTGGGCCAGGGCCCGCTCCGTGTCCAGCAGGGCGTTCAGCAACTGGTAGTAACGGACCGGGACGAGCCCCAGCTCCTCCCGGACGGCCCGCTCCTTGGCCCCCGGCGACCCCCACCCGCGCCCCTCCAGGGCGAGCACGGCCCGCTCCAGCGCGGTCAGCCCTCGATCGTCCATACCCACCAACGGTAACGACCCCCACCGACAACGCCCCGCCCACCCGCACCCGACCGCCGACAGCCGACCGCCGGAACTACTCCGCGTTCTGCCTCGCGACGGCGCTGCGCTGCAGCCGTCCCAGCACCGCCGTCGGGCTCCCCTGCGACGCCACCGCCGTACCGATCTGCTGCTTGATGTCCGCGCTGACCTCCGCCCACGACGTCTGGCCCACCGGGGGCAGCTCCGCGTTGGGCAGTTCCTGGAGGAAGTCCAGCAGATCCGCGTCGCCCGCGTCGGCGGCCATCGCCTCGGACGCGGACGTGGTCACCGGCAGCAGGTCGTACTCGTGCGAGAACTCCAGCACGTTCTTCTCGCTGTACACGTAGTCGAGGAAGTCCCCGACCTGCTCCCGGTGCCCGCCCTTCTTGAACGCCATCATCCAGTCGGCGACGCCCATGGTGGTCTCGGACCGCCCGTCGACGCCCGGCATCGGCACCATGCCGAACTTCACGCCCTTGTCGGCGGCGGCCTTCATGAGGGTGGGATGACCGTTCAGCATGCCGACCTCACCGCGCGTGAACGCCGCGAAGGCCTGCGCCCGGTTGAGCTGCGCGGGCGCGACCGGCCCGGTGAGGCCCTTGTCGACCAGCTTGTCCTTCAGCCAGGTGAAGGTCTCGACGTTCTGCTGCGAGTCGATGCTGTAGGAGCCGACCTCGTCGGTGTACCCGCCGCCGCCGCTGAGCAGCCACATCATCGTCTCGGCCTGCGCCTCCTCGGGCCCGAGCGGCAGCGCGTACGGGTACTTCACGCCCCGCGCCTTGAGGACCGCGGCGTCGGACGCGAGCCGGCTCCAGCTCCGCGGCGGGGTGAGCCCGGCGTCGGAGAAGAGCTTCTTGTTGTAGAAGAGCAGCCGCGTGGAGGAGGCGAACGGCATGCCGTACTGCGTCCGGTCGACCCTCCCGGCGTCGGACAGCTGCGTCACGAAGTCGGACTGGGTGTCTATGGAGAGCAGGTCGTCGACGCGGTAGAGCCGGCCCTCGGCGGCGTAGTCGGCGTACGCGCCGATCTGGGCCAGGTCGGGCGGG
Organism: Streptomyces sp. V3I8; assembly: GCF_030817535.1. Lineage (NCBI taxonomy): Bacteria > Bacillati > Actinomycetota > Actinomycetes > Kitasatosporales > Streptomycetaceae > Streptomyces > Streptomyces sp. V3I8. The sequence goes on from NZ_JAUSZL010000002.1 coordinate 3,983,291, forward strand.
TCGCCGTCGGCGACCATGCTCCTGACCTTGGCGTCCACGTCGTTCCACGAGTAGACGCTCACCTGGACGTCGACGTCCGGGTGCTCCGCCTCGTACGCCTTCGCCAGTTCGTCCCAGTACTTCTGCGAGCTGTTCGCCCGGGAGTCGCCGTAGTCGGCCGCCACCAGTCTCAGGGTGACGGGCCCGTCCCCGGCGGAGCTTCCGCAGCCCCCGAGGGCCACCGTCGCACTCAGTGCGGACACCACCGCGATCAGACCTGTCACTCGCCGCTGCACTGCTGCCGTCCTCAACCCTGCCGTCGCACCCGCTCCTCCGCGTACGCGGGGATTCGCTCGTGCGATCGCATCTTCTGATGAGCAATTTTCGCTCTAAGGTCTACACCACGCGAGTGGACTAGACCTCTCATGGGGTAAGGGGCGACACTGTGGGTGTGAGACACGTCATCGCCCTTGATGTGGGCGGCACCGGGATGAAGGCCGCCCTCGTGGGGGCGGACGGCGGGCTGCTGCACCAGGCCCGCCGCACGACGGGCCGGGAGCGCGGTCCGCACGCCGTCGTCGAGTCGATCCTCGCCTTCGCCGCCGACCTGCGGGCGCACGGCGAACGCCACTTCGGCGAGCCCGCGGCGGCGGCCGGCGTCGCCGTCCCCGGCATCGTGGACGCCGACCGCGGCATCGCCGCCTACGCGGCCAACCTCGGCTGGCGCGACGTGCCCCTGCGGGACCTGCTCAGCGAGCGGCTGTCCGGGGTGCCGGTCGCCCTCGGCCACGACGTACGCACCGGTGGTCTCGCCGAGGGCCGGATCGGCGCGGGCCGGGGCACCGACCGCTTCCTCTTCGTACCGCTGGGCACGGGCATCGCCGGCGCGATCGGCATCGACGGCCGGGTGGAGGCGGGCGCGCACGGCTTCGCCGGCGAGATCGGCCACATCGTCGTACGCCCCGGGGGCGCCCCCTGTCCGTGCGGACAGCGCGGCTGCCTCGAACGGTTCGCGTCGGCCGCCGCCGTCAGCGAGGCGTGGGCCGCGGCCACCGGCGACCCGGCCGCCGACGCGGCCGACTGTGCGAAGGCCGTCGAGTCCGGGGACCCCCGCGCGCGGACGGTCTGGCAGGCGGCCGTGGACGCGCTGGCCGACGGGCTCGTCACCGCGCTCACCCTGCTGGACCCGCGCACCCTGATCATCGGCGGCGGTCTCGCCGAGGCGGGGGACACCCTGTTCACCCCCCTGCGGGCCGCGGTCGAGCGGCGCGTCACCTTCCAGAAACTGCCGTCCATCGTCCCCGCGGCGCTGGGGGACACGGCCGGCTGCCTCGGCGCGGGCCTCCTCGCCTGGGACCTGCTGGCCACCACTTCGGAGGTATCCGCCCGATGACCACTGAGCGCATCCCTCCGGCCGGCCCGCACGAGAGCGCCCCGTCAGGGGCGCGGGGAACCGCGCGACCGGCCCCCACCGCCCCGCGGCCGACGATCCTCACCGGAGCGAACGTCGTCCTGCCCACCGGCACGGTGCACGGCGGACGGGTCATCGTCGACGGCACCCGTATCGCCGGCAGCGCTCCCGAGGGCATCCCCGCGGTGGACCTGTCCGGCCACTGGGTGGTGCCCGGCTTCGTGGACATGCACAACCACGGCGGCGGCGGGGCCTCCTTCACCTCGGGCACGGTCGAGGAGATCCTCCAGGGCGTGCGCACCCACCGCCTGCACGGCACGACCACCCTCGTCGCCTCCACCGTCACCGGCGACATGGACGGCCTCGCCCAGCGCGCCGGGCTGCTCTCGGAGCTGGCCGAGCAGGGCGACCTCGCGGGCATCCACTTCGAAGGTCCGTTCATCTCCCCGTGCCGCAAGGGCGCGCACTCCGAGGAACTGCTGCGCGACCCCGACCCGGCGGAGGTCCGCAAGCTGGTCGACGCCGCGCGCGGCCAGGCCCGCATGGTCACCCTCGCCACCGAACTCCCGGGCGGCATCGACTCCGTACGCCTCCTCGTCGAGCACGGCGTCATCGCGGCGATCGGGCACACGGACGCCACGTACGAGCAGACGGTGGAGGCCGTCGACGCGGGCGCGACCGTGGCGACGCACCTGTTCAACGCGATGCCCGTGCTCGGCCACCGCACACCGGGACCGATCGCGGCCCTGCTGGAGGACGAGCGGATCACCGTCGAGCTGATCAACGACGGCGTCCATCTCCACCCGGCCTCCCTCCAGTTGGCCTTCCACCACGCGGGCGGCGGACGGGTGGCGTTCATCACGGACGCCATGGACGCGGCCGGTTTCGGCGACGGCCGGTACATGCTCGGCCCGCTGGAGGTGGAGGTCGCGGACGGCGTGGCACGCCTGGTGGAGGGCGGTTCGATCGCCGGCTCGACGCTCACGCTGGACCGGGCCTTCAAGCGGGCGGTGACCGTGGACCGGCTGCCCGTCGAGGACGTCGTGTCGGCCATCTCCGCCAACCCCGCACGGCAGTTGGGCCTGTACGACCGGGTGGGCTCCCTGGAACCGGGCAAGGACGCCGACCTGGTGGTCCTGGACTCCGGCTTCGAGGTCAAGGGCGTGATGCGGCGGGGCGAATGGCTGGTCGGACCGCCCGTCCGGCCGCGCTGACCGGCGAGGGGGACTGGGCCGACCGGTGCCGTGCCTGGCATGATCGAGCCTTCAACCAGACAGGCGCGCCCGGTGGGCGCGTTCACATCGGGGGAGGCCGGCCCAGGTGATCCTGACGGTCACGCTCAACACCGCTCTCGACATCACGTACCGCGTACGGGGGCTGCGCCCGCACACGTCCCACCGGGTCACCGAGGTGACCGAACGGCCCGGCGGCAAGGGGCTGAACGTGGCCCGGGTACTGGCGGCCCTCGGCCACGAGGTGTCGGTGACGGGATTCGTGGGCGGCGCCACCGGGCGCGCCCTGCGGGAGCGGCTCGCACACGCGCCGGGGGTCGTCGACGCGCTGGTCCCGGTGAGCGGTGCCAGCCGCCGCACGATCGCGGTCGTCGACACGGCGACCGGTGACACGACCCAGCTCAACGAGCCCGGCCCGCAGATCACGCCCCGCGAGTGGGCCGCCTTCCAGGAGGCGTACGAGGTGCTGCTGCGGTCCTCCTCGGCGGTGGCCCTGTGCGGCAGCCTGCCGCCCGGGGTACCGGTCGGGGCGTACGCCCAGCTGGTGCGCACCGCACGGGCGCTGGCGGTGCCGGTGCTGCTCGACACGAGCGGGGAGCCGTTGCGGCGGGGGATCGCGGCGCGGCCCGACGTCGTGAAGCCGAACGCGGACGAACTGGCCGAGCTGACCGGGGCGCGCGATCCGGCGCAGGCCACCCGTGACGCCCGCCGCCGGGGCGCCCACGCGGTGGTGGCCTCGCTCGGCGCCGAGGGGCTGCTCGCGCGGACGCCCGACGGGGACTGGCGGGCCGCCCCGCCCCGTCCGGTGCGGGGCAATCCGACGGGGGCCGGCGACTCCGCGGTGGCGGGGCTGCTGTCGGGGCTGGTGGAGCGGCTGCCGTGGCCCGAGCGGCTGGAGCGGGCCGTCGCGCTGTCCGCGGCGACGGTGTCGGCACCGGTCGCCGGGGAGTTCGACCGGGACGTGTACGAGGAACTGCTGGGGCGGGTCCGCGTGACACGGGAGACCGCCGCGGCCTAGGGCGTTTCTTTTGGATCGGCCCGGGGATCGCGCTCCGCGCGCTGTTCCCCGCGCCCCTCGCGGGGCGCCCGCGGGACGGCGTCAGTCCTTGACCTGGCCCGCCTTCAGCCTCAGCTGGTCCAGGAGGACGTCGCAGTCGTCGCCCTGTTGGCAGGAGATGGAGATCGTGTTCGTGCCCTTGGTGAGGGTGGGCCAGGAGTAGGTCTCCGTCCAGCCCTTCTCCCACTCGTTCTCCTTGGCGCCCGTGAAGTTGCCGAGATTCAGCTTCGTGCCGAACTCCTTGCCGTTCACGGTGAGCGTCATCTTGGCGTCCTTGCCGGCGACGCTGTACCGCGTGAAGACGGTGTACGTGCCGGACTCCGGGATGCCGTTGACGGTCCAGGTGACCTCGGCGCCCACCTGGTTCAGGCCGGTCACGTAGAGGCCGCCGTCCGCGCTCGCGCCCTCGACGTCCGAGGCGGTGCTCACACCGGCGCCCAGTTTCAGGGACTTCGCGTCGATCTCGGGGAGCTCGTCCGGCTCCGCGGCCTCCTTGGTGGAGGACTTGCTCGGCTCGGCGCTCCGGCCGGCCGACGCGGTCGGCCCCGCGGTGTCGTCGCCGCTCTTGTCGTCGTCCGAGTCACCGCCGAGCATCACGATCCCGATGCCGATCACCACGGCCGCGACCACGGCGACGGCGCCGATCAGCAGTCCCCTGGTGTTGGGCCCGCGGCCCCGGCCGCCACCGCCGTGCCGGCTGCCGGCGTCCGACTGGTGGGTCGCGGTGGCGCCGCCGGAGAAGCTCTCCGGCGCCGCGGAGTAGCTCGCGGTCGGCTGCCCGTACGTGCTCTGCTGCTGCGGCGCCTGCCCGTACTGCGCGGTGGGCGCGGCGGCGGCCTGGCCGTACTTGCGCTCACCGACCGGACGCACCCGGTTGACCGAGCCGGGGTAGCCGTAGCCGCCACCGCCGCTCGGCGGCTGGGCTCCTGCGGCCTTCCCGTCCTCGTACAGATAGCCGAACGGGTCGTCGTCCTCGGGCGTGCTCGCGCCGTTGCTGCCGGGCGTCATCCCTTGGTCTCCTAGCGGGTGCGGTACAGATGCGGTACGGGGGATCGAAAGGCGAGCCTACCCGGTCCCGCTGCCCCGAACGGGTGACTCAGCTCGCACGAACCCGCTGACCTGCGGATCAGCCCGCACGCCTGTGCGCTTTGGGACGAGACCGTTTCTCTACGTACATCCGCTCGTCGGCCGACTGCAGGACCTCGTCCGCCGTCATGCCGCAGTGCGCCCACCCGATCCCGAAGCTGGCGCCCACGCGCATGGCCCGGCCGTCGACCCTGATGGGCTGGATTATCTCGTTGCGCAGCCGCACCGCGAGGTCCTCCGCGTCGGCCCGTCCGAGGCCGTCGGCGAGCACCACGAACTCGTCGCCGCCGAGCCGGGCGACCGTGTCCCCGTCCCGCACGGCGCCGCTGAGCCGGCGGGCCACCTCGATCAGCACGGAGTCGCCGGCGTTGTGCCCGAAGCGGTCGTTGATCGACTTGAAGCCGTCCAGGTCGCAGAAGAGGACCGCGAGTCCCTTCGTGCCGTCGTCGCGCTTGCCCTCGGGTGTGACGGTGTGCACATGGTGGTCGTACGCGTCGAACGCGTCCGGGGCCGACCGGTAGTCGAAGCCGTGCCCGTTCACGTCGTACCGGCCGTTCGCGTCGTACTGCCTGCCCGCGTTGCGCGCGGCGACCACCTCCCCGTACGCCGCGTCGATCATGTCGACCACGCCGGGTTCCGTCGCCGTGGGGCGCGCGCACAGCCGGGCGGCGAGCCGGGAGCGCAGCTCCGCGGAGTTCGGCAGCCCGGTGAGCGAGTCGTGCGAGGCGCGGTGGGCGAGCTGCAGCTCGCGGCGCTTGCGCTCCTCGATGTCCTCGACGTGCGTGAGCAGGAAGCGCGGCCCGTCGGCGGCGTCCGCGACCACGCTGTTGCGCAGCGACACCCACACGTACGTACCGTCGCGGCGACAGAGCCGCAGCTCGGTGCGGCCGCCCTCGGCGGAGGTCCTGAGCAGGGTCCCGATGTCCTCGGGGTGCACGAGGTCGGAGAAGGCGTAGCGGCGCATCGAGGAGGCGGGGCGGCCCAGGAGCCGGCACAGCGCGTCGTTCGTCCGCAGGATCCGGCCGTGCTGGTCGCCGCCCATCTCGGCGACGGCCATGCCGGACGGCGCGTACTCGAAGGCCTGGCGGAAGCTTTCCTCACTGGCGCGCAGCGCCTGCTGCTCGCGCTCCAGGCGGACCAGCGCGCGCTGCATGTTGGCCCGCAGGCGCGCGTTGCTGATGGCTATGGCGGCCTGGAACGCGTACATCTGCAGGGCCTCGCGGCCCCACGCGCCGGGGTGCCGTCCGTTGCGCGGACGGTCCACGGACAGGACACCTATCAGCTCGCCGTAGGACACACCTGGCACGCCCGGGGTGTACATCGGGGCGAAGAGACGGTCGGCGGGGTGCCACTCGTCCTCGAAGCGCGGTTCGGGCCCGTCGGTGTACCACTGCGGGACGTCGTCCTCGTCGAGGACCCAGCCCTCGGTGTGCGGTATGAAGCGCAGGTCGCCCCACGCCTCCCCCATGGTGAGCCGGCGCTCCCAGGAGGCGCGGGAGCCCACCCGGCCGGCGATGAGCGCCTCGGCGGCGGAGTTCCCGGCGAGGGCGGCGACGACGAGGTCGCCGTCGGGCTGGACGAGGTTGACGCAGGCCAGTTCGTAACCGAGGCCGTTCACGACGCCGTCGGCGACGGTCTGCAGCGTGAGGGCGAGGCTGCGCGCCTTGTTCATGTCGGCCATCACCCGGTGCAGCTGCCGCAGGCTCGCAAGTTGGACATACGGCTCCGACTCGTCGGTCTCCACTCGCCCTCCCCTCGAGACCTCGACAGCAACTCCAGAGTTCTCTCCCGGCTTACTTCCCCGTTACTGAATCACAGCGCGCTGCCCACTCGGTACACAGGGTCAACAAATTATGGCGCCTGTGACTCAAGTCACAGAGGAAGATGAACAATTGAGTGCAGTTTCGGCACTTTCGCGGTGCGTTTACTGAACGCAAATTTGTGGAACATGTGCGCGCGCCTGGTAGGAGATCTGAGTCACACTCCTTCTCCAGTCCTAGGACCCGTTTCGGGCGTTGGTCGGATGTGGCGGACGTTGGCGGAGAATAGCGTCTTCCCGTGCCGAACACTTCCCATGCCGCTCCTCCCGCCCCGTCCGTGCATGCTGAGGGGGTGAGCAACGACGAGTTCCGCGCCGCCCTGTCCCGGCTGGCGGCCGGAGTGGTCCTGGTGACCGCGCACGACCCGCAGACCGACCCGGACGGCCCGCGCGGCGACGACGTCGGCATGACGGCGACCTCGTTCATGTCCGTGTCCCTGGACCCGCCGCTGGTACTCGTCGGCCTGCGCGAGGGCTCCCGGATGGACGACCTGCTCGACGAGCAGCCGCTGTGGGCGGTCTCCTTCCTCTCCGAGGACCAGAGCTCCGTCGCGAGCCGCTTCGCCATGAAGAACCGCATCTCGGACCGCCTCCTCTTCGCCGACGTGCCGTACGTCACCGGGAAGGCGTCCGGCGCCCCGCTGCTGGACGGCGCCCTCGCGACCCTGGAATGCCGCACCGAGCAGCGGGTGACGGCGGGCGACCACACCCTGGTGATCGGCCGGGTCCTGACGTCCTCCCTGCCGGGCGCGGACGGCGGCCCGCTCACGTACTTCCGGGGCCGTTACCGGCGGCTGGGCTAGCCGCGGCGCCGGGTCCGCGCGCCGGTCCCGAGCGTGTACGACTGTGAAGCGGGGCGCGCCCTGACCGGCGCGGCGCCCGAGGGGGCGCGGGCCCGCCCGGCGGGGCGGCACGGCACGGGCGCTCCCGCACTTCCGGTTCACCGAAGGAAACCGGGGAAGTCACAAAAACTACCGCCGGGGCCGGCTCTGCTTTCTTCGGCCTTCCCGCCAGCCTTCCCGCCGGTCTTCCTGCCGGCCTTTTCTTCCGGCGTCAGAAATCCGTACGTGCCGAGGGAGCCGCGTCCCGTGCGGCCGAAAGCGGAGAAGCCGGGGCCGGGCAGAGCCGCCCTCTCGGCCTCATTCCCCGGCGCTCATCCCCAATCGCGGCCGGAACGGCCACGCTTCGTATCGCCCCGCTGCTTCTTCTCACGCAGCCGGCGCTCATTGATCCCGCGCGGAATGCGGGTGGCCCGGCGGGGCCGCGGCGGCGGCGCGCTGGCCTCGGCGAGCAGGGAGGCGAGCCGCACGGCGGCCGTCTCCCGGTTGCGCCACTGGGACCGGTGCTCGGAGGCGCGCACGGACACCACCCCGTCGACCAGCCGGTCGGCGAGCCGGGCGAGCGCCCGCTCCTTCCACACCGGCGGCAGCGACTCCGTCTTCGCGAGGTCGAAACGCAGCTCGACCTGTGAATCCGTCGTGTTGACGTGCTGGCCACCCGGCCCGGAGGAGCGCGAGAAACGCCACATGAGCTCGGCCTCGGGCAGTGAGACGGAGCCGCGGATGACGTAGGGACCGGACATGCGCCCATGGTCCCCTGTCCGTCCGGCCCACGTCACCCGCTTTTCAAGGCGGGGTCGAGGCAGGGGCAAGGGGCGGGGCCGGGCGCGGGCCCGCTCTCCCGCCCGGCAGGTAAAGAAAGTAAAGAGGAGCGGAACCCTGGGGACCCCCACAGGCGTTCTTAGGGTTGGCGGTAGCTTCGTCCCGTACGAAGCCCGACGCGCAGCACCGCACGACCCGTACGTACATAAACGAGGGAAGGACTCCCAACAATGGCTGTAAGCCTGTCCAAGGGTGGCAACGTCTCGCTCACCAAGGAGGCTCCGGGCCTGACCGCCGTCACCGTGGGCCTCGGCTGGGACGTCCGCTCCACCACGGGAACCGACTTCGACCTGGACGCCTCGGCCATCGCGGTCAACCCCGAGGGCAAGGTCTACTCGGACGCCCACTTCATCTTCTTCAACAACAAGCAGACCCCGGACCAGACGATCGTCCACACGGGCGACAACCGGACGGGCGAGGGCGCGGGCGACGACGAGGCGATCAACGTCAACCTGGCCGGTCTCCCGGCCGACATCGACAAGATCGTCTTCCCGGTCTCCATCTACGACGCGGAGACCCGCTCGCAGAACTTCGGCCAGGTCCGCAACGCGTACATCCGCATCGTGAACCAGGCCGGCGGCGCCGAGCTCGCCCGCTACGACCTCTCGGAGGACGCGGCCACGGAGACGGCCATGGTCTTCGGCGAGCTGTACCGCAACGGCGCGGAGTGGAAGTTCCGCGCGGTCGGCCAGGGCTACGCGTCCGGTCTCACGGGCATCGCGAAGGACTTCGGCGTCAACGTCTGATCCCGAAGCGCACGACACCCGAGGGGCCCCGGCCCGGCCACGGCCGACCGGGGCCCCTCGTCATGCCCGGGCCCCTCGTCACGCCCTGGCCCCTCGTCACGCCCTGGCCCCTCGTCACGCCGAGGTGCCCTAACCTGCCCGCGTGATCCTCGAACCGCTCGCCCTCACCCCCGACCACGATCTGCCGGGCCCCCTCCTCACGGAACTCACCGCGCTCTACGCGTCGAACCACGCGTTCTACTCCCTGAGCGGCGACTTCCCCGACCCGCACGACATCCGTCCGGAGCAGGTGGCGAAGGCGCTGGCGGACGAGCTGGCCAACCCGGACGTGGAGGTCCTGGGGGCCCGCAGCGCCGGAGTGCTCGTCGCGGTCGCGATCACCCTCGCGCACCATCCCGACCCGGCCGACCCGGACCCCTGGATCGGCCTGCTGCTGGTGGACGCGGCCCAGCAGGGCAAGGGCCACGGACGCGCGCTGGCGGCACGCATCGAGGACCGCTTCCGCGCGGCGGGCCGGGACGCCGTACGCCTGGCCGCCCTGGACGACAACCCCGGCGCCTTCGCCTTCTGGACGACGCTCGGCTACGAGACGATCGGCCACCGCGAGGACCGCCGGCTGGGCCGCCCCTGCGCGGTGCTGCGCAAGGTCCTGCGCAAGGATCGCTAGGGCCCGCGCCGGGCTGGAGCAAGGTCCTGCGGCCGGGCTCGGAGCAAGAGCCTGCCCCAAGGCCGGGCCGATCCGGAAGAAACGTCCTAGGACCTGTCCGGCTTCCCCTCCCCGTACAGCCACTCGTCCCAGATCTCCGAGAAGTCCGCGCCCGGCGCCTTCGCCTCCACGAAGGCGGTGAAGTCACCGGTGTCCGCGTTGCCGTGCCGGTGGGCGGCGGCCCACCCCCGCAGGATCCCCCGGAACACCTCGTCGCCGACCGTCTGCCGGATCCTGTGCAGCACCATCGCGCCCCGCTCGTACACGGGACTGTCGGAAATGCGCGCGGCGCTCGGCGGCCGGGCGGGCGGAAAGGCCCAGACGGCGTCGTTGTCGCTCTTCTTGTCGAAGTAGTCGCCCGCGTACAGCAGATCGAAGACCTCCTGGGCCGAGTCCCCGCCGTGCTCCTCGGCCCACAACCACTCGGCATACGTGGCGAAGCCCTCGTTCAGCCACATGTCACGCCACGACTCGGGGGTGACGGAGTTCCCGTACCACTGGTGGACCAGTTCGTGAAGGAGGAGTCCGACGCCGGGCGCACCGGGAAACACCGGCCGGTTCTGGGTCTCGAGGGCGTACCCCGCATCGTCCTCCCGCTCCACGATCGCCCCCACCGACGAGAAGGGGTACGCCCCGAAGGTGCGCGAGCCCCACTCCACGATCTCGGGAATGCGGTCGAGCACCTCCTCGCTGTCCGCCACCTGCGTCGGATCGACGGCCGCGTACACGGGCACCCCGCCCTTCCCCTCCGAGCGACGGACGGCGAACTTCCCCACCGCGACCGTCGCCACGTACGAGGCCATCGGCTCCCCCACGTGCCAGGCGAAGACGGCCCGCCCCTCCTTCACCGTCTCCCGCGCCAACTCCCCGTTGGAAACGACTCGCAGTCCCTCGGGCACCGAGACGGTGATGTCGTACGTGGCCTTGTCGCCCGGGTGATGGTTCCCGGGGAACCAGGCCATGGCCCCGGTGGGCTCGCCCAGCGCGAGGGCTCCGTCCGCGGTCGGCAGCCAGCCCTCCTCGGACCCGTCGGGGTCGGTGATGGTCGCGGGCGACCCCGCGTAGCGGACCACGGTGGTGAAGGAGGCCCCCTCGTCCAGGTCGTCCCGCGGACGCACGACCAGCTCGTGGTCACCACTGCGGTTGAACCGGGCGGGCTTCCCGTCCACCTCGACGGACTCGACCTCCATCCCCTTCAGATCGAGGTCGAACGCGCTGAGGTCGCTCCCGGCCCGCGCCGCGACGACCGCCTTCCCCACCAGCTTCCGCCCCGCGGGCCGGTAGTCGAGGGTGAGCCCGTAGTGGGTGACGTCGTACCCCCCGTTCCCCAGCTTCGGAAAGTACGGATCACGCACCCCGGAGGCCCCCGCGGCCCCCTTCACACCCCCGTCGCAGCCGATCAGCACACACGCGAGCAGAACGGCGACAGGACCGAGGGCGACAGACCGGGGCATGACGGCGATCCTAGAGCGGCGTGACACCATCACCCACGTGCTCGACATCGGCTACGCCCTCTCCTCCGGCTTCCCGGACCCCCCGCAGACCGACTACCGCCGTGCGGACGTCCACGCCCTGCGCCACGACCTGTTCTGCGGGGACGTCTACCTCGCCGACACGAAGGCGGACCGGGAACTGTCCACGGCCTGGGGATGGGTGCCGGTGCTCGACTTCGCCTGGGCCCTGTGCGACATCGTCGAGCAACTCGACCAGGATCCGCTGGGCAGCAGGGCGTCCCGCCCGCAGCGGGCCGAACTGGACTTCACCGAGTCCACCGACCGTATGCTCTTCGAGCGCCGCTTCGGCTGGGTCGACATCGAGTCCGACTGGATGCACCCGGACGAGCCCCCGCTCACCTTCTCCCACACCGAACTGCGCCGCGAGGCCCGGGACTTCCTCCACGACGTCCTGGCGGACCTGACCGACCTCCACGAGGCGCTCGGCGACAACCCGGCGATCTGGAACCTCCAGGCCCGCTTCCCCAGGCTGCCCTGACCGGCCGGACCGGCGCGAGGGGACATCACACGTCCGTCCCCACCACCCGGACCCCCACCTCCGCGGCGAACACCCCCGCCAGGTCCAGCAACTGCGCGGGACTGATCACGGCCCCCGCCAACCGGTCGACGCCCCGCGCGAACCCCACCTCGGCCGCCCGCCGCAGATCCACGTCCGTCAGCGTCACCCCGCTGAAGTCCGCCCCCTTCAGCACACAGTCGACGAACTCCACCCGCTCCAACCGCGCGCCCCCGAAGTCCGGCTCGACGAGCACGCACCCCTCGAACACCACGTCCCGGATCCGGGCCTCCCGAAGATTCAGATAGTCGATCTTCCCCCCGCGAAAGACCACCCGCTCCAGCACGGCCCCGTGCAACTGCACCCCGCCCAGCCGGGCGTCGACGACCTCCACGTCCCGGAAGGTCGCCGACCCGAAGTCCGTCCCCACCCCCCGCAGCCCGGTCAGCACGGAGTCCAGCACCCGCACATGGTGCAGCCGCGCCTCGTCGACCGCGCACCCCGTCAGCGCGCAGTCCATGAACCGCGCACCCCCGCCGTCCTGCCCCACGAAGTCCACCTCGGTGAACCGCAGCCCGTCGTAGTCCCCGTCCGGCTCCAGCTCGCCGCCTCCGAACGGCTCGAGCTCCGGCAACCGCACCTCGGGCCGCCGCGCCCCCTTGACCCCCGCCGCCGCGCCCGCGCCCGTCCTCGCCGCTCTGCTCACCATCCCCTCATCCTGCACCCACCCACTGACAACGCCCCGCAGCACTTGACCTCAAGCAAGCTCGAGGTCGAACCCTGGGAACCACCACACCGCGCCACCACCACGCGCCACGACCCCCAGGGAGCCCCCGTGCCGGCCACGCCCACCATGCACGCCGTCCGCCACCACACCTTCGGCCCGCCCGAAACCCTCGTCCACGAGCGGACGGACGCCCCCCGCCCCGCCCCCGGCCAGGTCCGCATAACGGTCGCCGCGGCCGGCGTGCACCTCCTGGACACCGCGATCCGGTCCGGCGCCAAGGGCCCGCTCCCGGCGCTCCCCGCCCTCCCCACGATCCCCGGCAGGGAGGTCGCCGGCACCGTCGAGTCCCTCGGCGAGGGCGTCGCCGCCCGATGGCTCGGCAAGCGCGTGGTGGCCCACCTGGGCCTGCGACCGGGCGGCTACGCCGAACTCGCCGTCACGGACGTGGACCGCCTCCACGAGATCCCCGCGAACCTCGACCCCGCCCAGGCGGTCGCGATGATCGGGACGGGCCGCACCGCGATGGGGATCGTCCAGTTCGCCGACCTCACCCCTCACTCCGTGGCCGTCGTACCGGCCGCGGCGGGCGGCATCGGCACGCTCCTCGTGCAGTACGCGAAGAACGCGGGCGCCACCGTGATCGGCCTGGCGGGCGGCCCCGCGAAGACGGCGCTGGTCGAGGAGAACGGCGCCGACCTGGCCGTCGACCGCACGGACCCGGGCTGGCCGGACCGGGTGCGGCGGTTCCTCGGCGACCGCCGGGCCACGGTCGTCCTCGACGGCGTGGGCGGCGACACGGCCCGCGAGGCGGTCGCCCTGCTCGCCCGCCCCGGCGGCAGCCACCTCGTCTTCGGCTGGTCGAGCGCGGGCCCGCACGACGGCCCGGGCGCCCCGTACCTCGTCGAAGGCCTGTCCCGGCAGGTCCTGGGCCCCGTGATGATGCAGCGGGCGGGCGGCCCGAACCCGATCCGCACCCTGGAACTGCGCGCCCTCGCGGCGGCGGCGGAGGGCAGCCTCACCCCCGCGCTCCACCGCTTCCCCCTCCACGCGGCGGCCACCGCCCACCGGGCCCTGGAAACAAGGGCGACCACAGGAAAAGTGGTCCTGGAACCCTAGGCTCTGTCGTTCAGCGCCCCAGCATCACCTGCGCGACGGCCACCTGCCCGGCGTCCAGTTCCTCCCCCTGCGCCGCGTGCCACAGCGAGTTCTGCAGCACCCGCCCCAGCGTCCAGGCGCGCGCCCGGTCCCGGTCCACGCCCAACGCCTCCGTCAGCAGGTCGAAGCGGCGCGCCGACGCACCCTCGTCGAACCGGTCCCAGAGCGCCGGCAGCAGCTCGAAGCAGGGGTCCCCGGCGAGCGGCTTCGGGTCGATGACGAGCCACGGCTCACGCCCGCCCGCCAGGACGTTGCCGAAATGGAGGTCCCAGTGCAGCAACCGGTCCCCGGGCTCCCCCGCAACCTCCCGCAGGGCCGCCGCGCAGTCCGCCAGCAGCCGCCGGTCCTCGTCCGACGCCAGGGACGCCGACGCCGCCGGCAGCCGCTCGAACATGCCCGCCACGATGCCGTCCAGCCGCCGCAGCCCCGCCGGCGCCGGCGCGGCCGTGATCCGTGCCAGCAGCCCGGCCAGTACCTCCGTCGCCTTCATCACATCCGGTACACCGGACAACGGCCGGTCCTCGTCGAGCCGTTCCAGCAGCAACGTGCCGGTCTCCGCGTCCTCGTCCAGCAGCCGTACGACCCCGTCGCCGTCCCAGGTCCGCAACGCGAGCCCCTCGCCGGCCGTCTCCCCGTCGATGTCCTGCAGTTTCAGCGCGGCCCGCGTCCCGTCACGGCACACCACCGGCAGCACGACCGAGACCTGCCCGCGCATCGGCGCGCCCTCCTGCCGCAGCCCCCACCGCCCGAGGAACCGCCCGCCCCGCTCCAGCAGCCGCCCGTACCCCGTCATCGCCACCCCGTCCTGCCCGTCACCACGGAATCCGAAGGAGACACCCACCACCCCGAGAAGCTAACGTCCCGCGCATGAGCAGCACGGAGAACGCGGGCAACGCGGGCACCGCGGACAGCGCGTCCGGTACGGACGACCGCACACCCCCCGCGCCCCACGCATCACAGGCACCGGCCGCAGCGGACGCACCCCGCGCCGTCGTCAACGGCGGCATATCGTTCTGGTACGTCCAGGAGGGTCTCCCCTCCCCCCGCGAGCCCCTCGCGGGTGACGCGAGCGCCGACGTGGTGATCGTCGGCGGCGGCTACACCGGCCTGTGGACCGCGTACTACCTCAAAAAGGCCGCCCCCTTCCTGCGCATCACCGTCCTGGAGCAGAAGTTCTGCGGCTACGGCGCCTCCGGCCGCAACGGCGGCTGGCTCTACAACGGCATCGCGGGCCGCGACCGCTACGCGCGCCTGCACGGCCACGAGGCCGCCGTACACCTCCAGCAGGCCATGAACGCCACCGTCGCCGAGGTCGTCAGGGTCACCGAGGAGGAGGGCATCGAGGCCGACATCCACCGCGGCGGCGTCCTCGAAGTCGCGTACACACCCGCCCAGCTGGCCCGCCTCAAGGCCTTCCACGAGACGGAACTCTCGTACGGCGAGAAGGACCGTGAGCTGTACGGGGCCCGCGAGACCGCCGAGCGCGTCCGCGTCGCGGACGCCGCCGGCTCCACCTGGACCCCGCACGGCGCCCGCCTGCACCCGGTCAAACTGCTCAAGGGCCTCGCGGCGGCCGTCGAGGCGCTCGGCGTCACCATCCACGAGTCGACACCCGTCACCGAGATCAGGCCCAAGCACGCCGTCACCCCGTACGGAACGGTCCGCGCACCGTACGTACTGCGCTGCACGGAGGGCTTCACCGCCTCCCTGAAGGGCCACCGGCGCACCTGGCTCCCCATGAACTCCTCGATGATCGCCACCGAGCCGCTGACCCCCGCCCAGTGGGAGTCCGTCGGCTGGGAGGGCCGCGAGACCCTCGGCGACATGGCGCACGCCTACATGTACGCCCAGCGCACCGCCGACGGCCGCATCGCGCTCGGCGGCCGCGGCGTCCCCTACCGCTACGGCTCCCGCACGGACAACGACGGCCGTACGCAGCCGTCGACGGTCCGGGCGCTGCGCGAACTCCTCGTCCGCCTCTTCCCCCAGCTCCCGGACGTCGCCGTGGCACACGCCTGGTCCGGCGTCCTCGGCGTACCGCGCGACTGGTGCGCCTCGGTCACCCTGGACCGCTCCACCGGCCTCGGCTGGGCCGGCGGCTACGTCGGCTCCGGGGTCGCCACGGCCAACCTCGCCGCCCGCACCCTGCGGGACCTGGTCCAGCGGGACTCGGGCCAGTCGGGCGAAACCGGCCTCACCTCCCTCCCGTGGGTCGAACACAAGGTCCGCAAGTGGGAACCCGAGCCTTTCCGCTGGCTCGGGGTACACGGCATGTACGCGACGTATCGAGCCGCCGACCGCCGCGAACTCACCACCCACGCCGCACAGTCGTCCCGGATCGCGCGCATCGCCGACCGGGTCGCGGGCCGCTGAGAGACAGGGGAACCCCATGAGCACCGCAGTCATGGACACCGTCCGCTACTCGTCCGACGGCCAGCTCCTCGACATCCATCGCGCCGCCGCCCCGGACGCCCCGACGGTCCTGCTGTGGCACGGCCGCGGCCCCGCCGAACGCGACGTCCTCGGTGCCCTCGCCGCGGAGGTCGCCCGCCTCGGCGCCACCGTCATAGTCCCCGACTGGCACCCCGACGCCCCCGACGGCGGCCGCCCCCAGCTCGCCGCGTCCCTCCGCTTCACCTGGGACTTCGTACGGGACCCGGCGGAGGTCGTCCTCGTCGGCTGGTCCCTGGGCGGGCGCGCCGCCATGGCCACCGCCCTGCGCCCCGACCCGCCGGAGGGCTGGCGCCCGGCCGCCGTGGTCGGCGTCTCCGCCCGCTACAACCAGCCCGAGCCGCTGCTCGGCCTGCCCTCCCCGATGGACGTCTGCGCCACCGCCCCGCCGCTGCCGATCCACCTGGTGCACGGCACGCAGGACACGGTGTGCGACTTCGCCAACGCGGGCGAGTTCCAGCGCGTCCTGGCCTCCTGCGGCCGCACGGCCCCCCTCACGGAGCTCGCCACGGACCACCCGGGCGCGGTCATGGCCGAGTACTCCCCGGAATGGGGCCGCTGCCGCCCCGCCCACTCCGGCCGGGCCCACCGGGAGGGCCTGCGCACGGCCGGGGTGATCGCCCGGGCGGCCGGCATCCCGGCACAGAAAACCCAGGCCACCGAGTGACCTGGGCCTGAGAAACCACTTGAGAGAGCCCCCTGTCGGATTCGAACCGACGACCTACGCATTACAAGTGCGTTGCTCTGGCCGGACTGAGCTAAGGAGGCCTGCACACGGGTGTGCCGCGCGTACCCGCGGGCACGCCCGAAGCAGTGTACCCACGTCACCGTGGTGCTCCGGCGAGAATTTCCCCGGACTTCATTCCCCACCGAGTACTGACAGAACGTATGAACGCGGGGTAGCGTCTCGATCCTGTCCGCTCATGTGGACTACACCACTACGGATCATTCCGTGGCGGTACACCACCTTTACAACGGATCGTCCGGCACGTTCCTGCCGGTGAAGGGGGCCCTCACCATGGCCACTGTCTCGTTCAACAAGGCGACCCGCATCTACCCGGGTGGCGACAAGCCCGCCGTCGACCAGCTCGAGCTCGACGTCGCGGACGGCGAGTTCCTCGTCCTCGTCGGTCCCTCCGGCTGCGGAAAGTCCACCTCCCTGCGCATGCTCGCGGGTCTCGAGGACGTCAACGGCGGATCGATCCACATCGGTGACCGCGACGTCACGCACCTGCCGCCCAAGGACCGGGACATCGCCATGGTGTTCCAGAACTACGCGCTGTACCCGCACATGACGGTCGCGGACAACATGGGCTTCGCGCTCAAGATCGCCGGCGTCAACAAGGCCGAGATCCGCCAGAAGGTCGAGGACGCGGCGAAGATCCTCGACCTCACCGACTACCTGGCCCGCAAGCCGAAGGCGCTCTCCGGCGGTCAGCGCCAGCGTGTCGCCATGGGCCGCGCCATCGTGCGTGAGCCCCAGGTGTTCCTCATGGACGAGCCGCTGTCGAACCTCGACGCCAAGCTCCGCGTCTCGACCCGTACGCAGATCGCGTCGCTGCAGCGCCGCCTCGGCATCACCACCGTGTACGTCACCCACGACCAGGTCGAGGCCATGACGATGGGTGACCGCGTGGCGGTCCTCAAGGACGGTCTGCTCCAGCAGGTCGACTCGCCGCGCAACATGTACGACCGTCCGAAGAACCTCTTCGTCGCCGGCTTCATCGGCTCCCCCGCGATGAACCTCGTCGAGGTCCCGATCACCGACGGCGGCGTGAAGTTCGGCAACAGCGTGGTGCCCGTCAACCGCGAGGCCCTCAAGGCCGCCTCCGACAAGGGTGACCGCACGGTCACGGTCGGCGTCCGCCCCGAGCACTTCGACATCGTCGAGCACAACGGCGGCGCCGCGGCGTCCCTGTCGAAGGAGACCGCGGACGCCCCGGCCGGCCTCGCCGTCACCGTGAACGTCGTGGAGGAACTCGGCGCCGACGGCTACGTCTACGGCAGCGCCAAGCTCGGCGACGAGACCAAGGACCTGGTCGTCCGCGTCAGCGGCCGCGCGGTCCCGGACAAGGGCGCCACGCTGCACGTCGTGCCGCGCGCGGGCGAGACCCACGTGTTCTCGACCTCCACCGGCGAGCGCCTCACCGACTGATCCGCAACTCTCCCGCCCGGCCGGGAGAATCCCGGAGAATTCACCCGAGTTGACGAAGAGGGCCCCGCAGACACCTGCGGGGCCCTCTTCGTTGTCGACAAATACCCCGGCATACCGGTCGTTTCGACTGCTGTTCGTCAACATCAAACTCAAAAAAGGGCAACGCCCCGTCCCCCGAACTGATTACTAAATGTCGCCAAATCATCACCCCGCGCTACCCTCACTCGCGTGAAGCACTCCACTAACCACTCGACGCGACACGGCCGCGGCTCCGCCGACCGACCGACACGACACGGCCGCGGTCCGGCCCGCCGGATCGGCCGTACCCTCGCCTTCGTTCTGCCCGTCGTCCTGGTGCTGTCCGGGACGCTCGCGGTCACCCGGGTCAGCTGGTCGGGGAACGACTCCTCGACATCGGCACTCGCCGCCTCCTCCGAGGAGGTCTCCCGGCGCGCCACGTCCCGCACCCCGCAGGACGTGCTCCGCGACCGGCTCCTGGTGGAGCTCAAGGAGAAGAGTCCGGGGGTCGCCCTGACCCATCTCCAGGAAGCGGTGAACGACCGTCCGTCCCTCGGCAGGCACTGCGCGTCCATCGCCCGTGCCCTGGGCCGCGCGGCGGTCCGCGCCTACGGTCCGGTCCGGGCCCAGTCGTTCGCCCGCCCGGTCTGCGACACGTCCTTCGCCACGGGCGTGGCAGCCCAGCTCACCTGAGCCCGTGTGGGGGCGCGGGGAACGGCGCGGCCGGCTCCCACCGGCCCGCGGACACGCACCGGCCGTGCCCCGCACAAACCCCGACGGCCGATCCCGCGGAGCGCGACGTAAAGTTCGGGCATGACCGATCCGAACGCAGCGTCGCGTCCCGTCCAAGCCGTCGTCCTGGCCGGCGGCCAGGGCTCAAGGCTGCGTCCCTACACCGACGACCGACCCAAGCCGATGGTCGAGATCCCCGGCACCGGGACCCCGATCATCGGCCACCAGCTGGCCTGGCTCGCCGAGGAGGGCGTCACCGATGTCGTCGTCTCCTGCGGTCATCTCGCCGAAGTCCTCCAGGAATGGCTGGAGTCGGCGGACCTGCCCGTCTCCGTGACCACCGTGGTCGAGTCGGAGCCCCTGGGCCGTGGCGGCGGTCTCAAGTACGCCGCCAAACACCTGCCCCACCCCGACCGCCCCTGGTACGCGACCAACGGTGACATCTGGACCCGTTTCTCGCTGCGCGAGATGGCGGACTTCCACACCGAGCGCGACGCGGTGGCGACCCTCGCGCTGGCCCGCCCCCGTCTCCCGTGGGGCGCCGTCCAGACCGACGACTTCGGGCGCATCACGGACTTCATCGAGGCCCCGCCCACCACCCACGGCATCAACGCCGGCGTGTACGTGTTCTCCCCCGGGTTCGCCGACCTGCTGCCGGCCCTCGGTGACCACGAGCGCTCGACGTTCCCGCGCCTGGCCCGCGAGCGCCGCCTGGCCGGCTACCCGATCCCGCAGGGCGCCTACTGGCGCGCCATCGACACCGCGAAGGACCTCACGGAGGCGGCCAAGGAGCTGGCGGCCCTGGGCCGTTGAGGTTCCTGGGCCGTTCAGGTTCCTGGAGCGTTGAGGTCCCCGGGCCGTTGAGGTTCCTGGGCCGTTGAGGTCCCCGGGCCGTTGGGACCCGCCGCCACCCGCGTACTACGCACCCGCCCGGATGTCCCGCACCCGCCCGCAGACCTCGCATCCGTCCGTACGCCGATGGGGCCCCGCACCTGAGTGGTGCGGGGCCCCATCGGCGTGACAGCGCCCGACGGCTGCGTACGGGGCTCAGTGCAGCAGGCCGCCCACGAGCCCGGAGCCGCCGCCGGAACCTCCGGAGCCCCCGGAGCCGCCGGAGCCGCCCGTGCCGCCACCGGTGCCCGTGCCACCGCCGGTACCGGTGCTGCCGCCCGCACCGCTGCCGCCCGTGGAGGACGGCCCCGCGGTGGTGCTGGGCGCCTGCGGCGGCGGTGCCGGCTGCTGTTGCTGCTGGGGCGGTGCCTGACCGGAGCCCTGCGTCTGGCTGGGCCGGCCGGCACCCGCGCCGGCCGTTTCGCGGGCCGCCGCACCGGGCGAGGTCGCGGCCTCCGACGGGCTCGCCGGGGTCGCGCCCTTGGTGGGCGCGTCGGACGACGCCGACGGGCTCTGCCTGTCGCGGCGTGCGCCGGGCTCCTCCGGGAGCGGCGAGCCGGGCAGTTCGTTGCGCGGGGCCTCGCCCGGGCCGGGGACGACCACGCGGTCGGAGTCGCGGACGGCGCCGCCGAGCAACGAACCGATGAGCAGTGTGAGTCCGACGACGACGGCCGCGACGAGCGCGCCACGGCGCAGTACGCGCCGGCGCAGCTCCCAGATCTCGGTACGCGGCCCGAGCGTGCGCCAGGCCTCGCCCGCGAGGCGCCCGTCGACGGAGTAGACGGGGGCGCCCGCGATGATCAGCGGCGACCAGGCGGCCAGGTAGATGATGTCGGGCGCGTCGTAGGCGGGGACGGACTTCCAGCTGACGGTGAGCAGCAGCGCGGCCGACAGCAGGGCGCCGACCACGGCCGCGACCCGCTGCCACAGGCCGAGGACGGTGAGGACGCCGACGATCACCTGGAAGAAGGCGATGAGGAGTCCGGCGCCGACGGGGTGCTGGAGCGCGAACTCGCGCAGCGGCTCGGCCAGTTCCCAGGGGTGCAGCGAGTTGAGCCACTTGACCATGGAGCCGCGCTTGCCGCCGTCGAAGTAGACGGGGTCGCAGAGTTTGCCCATGCCGGCGTAGATGGAGATGAAGCCGAGGAAGACGCGCATCGGGAGCAGGACGACGCCGAGGTTCATCCGGCGGCCGGGGTAGTACCCGTGCCGGACGGGGGCGGCGCCGTGCCGCTTGGACGCGCCGCCGTCCTCGTCCTGGTACGCGTCGTCGTACTCGTCGTCGTAGGGGCTGTCCTCGAACCCGCCGTCCGCGTACGGGCGTTCGTCGAGCTCTTCGTAGGCGCTGCCCGTGCTGCGCAGCTGCTGCGGCAGGATGCGGGTCCCGGGGCCGGGGACGGCCGGGGTCTCGACGGTGGCGTCGACGTCGAACCCGGCGGAGCCGTCGCCGCCGACGCGCGGGATGACCTGGGTCGAGCCGCCTTCGCCCGCCGGTTCCCCGTCGCCGTGCCGCAGGCTCGTGCTGCGCGCGGCCTGCAACAGCCGGGTGGCGCCCGTGTCGTCGGGGGCGGACTTCCCGCTCCAGACGACGGGCGCGCGGCGGCGGGCGCCCGCGGCGGCCCCGGCGGCGGTTGCGGCGACGGGCACGCGCGTGGTGCCGTCGCCGGCACCCAGGTGCCGCCCGGCGTGCGCCGCCCGGGCCCGGGGCGCGGCGCCCAACTGCACGCGGAAGCTCGCATGGTTGACGATGACCTGCGCCGGATCGCTCGGCACCTTCACCATGTTCAGCGCGGGAACGTCGTCGAACCCCGACGAGTGGTCCCCCGTGGGTGTGCGGGGTGTTCTGGTGTCCACACTCATCTAACCGAGTGACATGTACTTAGGACACTGCTTTGACCGCCCCGATCTGTCCGGACCCCGTCAAGATCAAACAGGGCCCGGAGGACGCCTCGTCAGGGCCGCGGCCGCACCCGTTCAGGCCCGGCGCCGAGCCGCCTCGTACAGCACGACGCCCGCGGCCACGCCCGCGTTGAGCGACTCCGTCCCGCCCGGCATGGGGATCCGCACCCGGAAGTCGCAGGTCTCCCCCACCAGCCGGGACAGTCCCTTGCCCTCACTGCCGATCACGATGACGACGGGACCGCCGAGCGCCTCCAGGTCACCGACCTCGGCCTCCCCGTCCGCGGCCAGACCGACCACGACGAGCCCGGCCTTCTTGTAGGCCTCCAGGGCCCGCGTCAGGTTGGAGGCGCGGGCGACGGGCGTACGGGCCGCGGCGCCGGCCGACGTCTTCCAGGCACCGGCGCTCATGCCGGCGGCGCGCCGCTCCGGCACGACCACCCCGTGTCCGCCGAACGCGGAGACGGACCGCACGACGGCCCCGAGGTTGCGCGGGTCCGTCACCCCGTCGAGCGCGACGATCAGCGGCTGCGCACCCTCGTCGTACGCGGCGGCCGTGAGGTCCTCCGGATGCGCGTACTCGTACGGCGGGACCTGCAGGACGAGCCCCTGGTGGTTGAGGCCGTTGGTCATGCGGTCCAGCTCGGGGCGGGGCGCCTCCATGAGGTGGATGCCACCGCGGTCCGCGGCGAGCTTGAGCGCCTCGCGCACCCGCTCGTCGTTGTCGATGAACTGCTGGACGTACAGCATCGTCGCGGGCACGCCCTCGCGCAGCGCCTCGACGACGGAGTTGCGCCCGACGACCATCTCGGACGTGCCCTTGCCGCCCCGGCCGCCGCGCGGCGAGGGCTTGCGCACGATCTGCTTGGCCTTGGCGCCGGCGATGCGGTTCTTCTTGTGTCCCTTGCGCGCTTCGGCGGGCGGGGTGGGGCCCTTGCCTTCGAGACCCCTGCGCCGCTGGCCGCCACTGCCGACCTGCGCGCCCTTCTTGCCGGACATGCGGCGGTTGTGAGCGGCCATGACCTACCTGTCTGTGTGGACGCGTACGGATGACGCGTACGGATGTACCTCTGTGCAGTGTGCCGCCCGGACACCCGGACGGCACAATCGATCAAGGAAAGCTCAGCGCGGGCCCAGGGTCCAGCGCGGCCCCTGGGGGCCGTCCTCGATGACGAGCCCGGACTGGTTGAGCTGGTCGCGGATGGCGTCGGCGGTGGCCCAGTCCTTGCGCGTACGGGCCGACTCGCGCTGCTGCAGCACCAGCCGTACCAGCGTGTCGACGACCCCGTGGAGGTCTTCGCCGCGGTCGCTCTCGCCGGCCCAGTGCGGGTCGAGCGGGTCGAGGCCGAGCACGGCGAGCATGGCCCTGACCTCGGCGAGCCGGGCGACGGCCGCCTCCTTGTCGTCGGCCGCCAGCGCGGAGTTCCCCTGCCGGACCGTGGTGTGCACGATGGCGAGGGCCTGCGGGACGCCCAGGTCGTCGTCCATCGCCTCGGCGAACGCCGGCGGCACCTCGGCCGCGGGCTCGACCGGCCCCCCGGCCTTCTCCACCACGCGCTGCACGAAGCCCTCGATCCGCGCGAACGCCGACTCGGCCTCGCGCAGCGCCTCTTCGCTGTACTCGATGGTGGAGCGGTAGTGCGGAGTGCCCAGGTAGTAGCGGAGCACGATGGGCCGCCACGCCTTGACCATCTCGCTGACGAGCACGCTGTTGCCGAGCGACTTCGACATCTTCTCGCCGCTCATGGTCACCCACGAGTTGTGCACCCAGTAGTGCGCGAACTCGTCGCCGAAGCCCACGGCCTGGGCGATCTCGTTCTCGTGGTGCGGGAAGATCAGGTCGATGCCGCCGCCGTGGATGTCGAAGGCGGAGCCCAGGTACTTGTGCGCCATCGCGCTGCACTCCAGGTGCCAGCCGGGCCTGCCCCGCCCCCAGGGCGTCTCCCAGGACGGCTCGCCGGGCTTGACGGCCTTCCACATGGCGAAGTCGCGCGGGTCCCGCTTGCCGGTCTCGCCGTCCTCGGCGGGCTGCCGCAGCTCGTCCAGGTCCTGGTTGGACAGGGAGAGGTAGCCGGGCAGGGACCGTACGTCGAAGTAGACGTTGCCGTCGGCCTCGTACGCGTGGCCGCGCTCGATGAGCGTGCGCATCATCTCGACCATCTCGGTGATGTGACCGGTGGCCCGCGGTTCGTACGTGGGCGGGAGGCATCCCAGCGCGGTGTAGCCGTCGTTGAACGCGCGCTCGTTCTCGTAGCCGATCGACCACCACGGCCTGTCCTGCTCCGCGGCCTTCCGGATGATCTTGTCGTCGATGTCCGTCACGTTGCGGATGAACGTGACGTCGTAGCCGCGGTACTCGAACCAGCGGCGCATGATGTCGAAATTGAGCCCGGACCGGATGTGCCCGATGTGCGGGGCCGCCTGCACCGTGGCGCCGCACAGGTAGATCGAGACACAACCCGGCGTGATCGGGGTGAAATCGCGAATCTGCCGGGCGCTGGTGTCGTACAGGCGAATAGTCACCACACCAGGGTAGTGGGCGACGACCAGTGCCCCGCGACCCTTCTGCCGCATGGGACACGTATTCGTGACGTCCGTGCCCCGGCGAAGCCCCCGACGGTGTTTCCCACCCTCGAATCCCCGCTCCCCGAACGCCGCAGAGGCCGAATCCCCGGTCCCTGCGGCGTTCGAGGAGCGGGGGCGGGAAGAGGTCCGCTCAGCCCACCCGCGCGACCAACGCCGTCGCCACCGCCATCAGCCCCTCGTCCCGCCCGGGAAACCCGAGCCCGTCGGTCGTCGCGCCGGACACCGAGACCGGCGCCCCCACCGCCTCCGACAGCACCTTCTGTGCCTCGTCCCGCCGCTTCCCGATCTTCGGCCGCGGTCCCACGACCTGCACGGCCACGTTGCCGATCGTGAACCCGGCCGCCCGCACGATGCGCGCCGCCTCCGTCAGGAGCGTCACCCCGGACGCCCCGGACCACTCGGCCCGCCCCGTACCGAAGTGCTGGCCCAGGTCACCGAGTCCCGCCGCGGAGAACAGCGCGTTGCACGCCGCGTGCGCGACGACGTCCGCGTCGGAGTGTCCGGCGAGCCCCGGCCCCTCGTCCTCCCACCTCAGCCCGGCGCACCACAGCTCACGGCCCTCCTCGAAGGCGTGGATGTCGGTACCGATGCCGACCTGCGGCAACAGGGGCGCCGCGGAGTTCTCAGAACCCATCGGTCAGCCTCCGCCGCGCCAGGACCGCCTCCGCCAGGATCAGATCCAGCGGACGGGTCACCTTGAACGCCTCCTCGTGCCCGGGCACGACCACGACCCGCAGTCCGAGCTGCTCGACCATGCTCGCGTCGTCGGTGACGTTCTCCGTGACCGTCGCGTGGGCCCGTACGAGGGTGTCGCGTTCGAAGCCCTGGGGGGTCTGTACGGCACGCAGCCGCGACCGCTCCGGCGTGGCGACCACCGGCTCGGGCTCGCCGGGGGCCCCCGCGGGCTCGACCTGCTTGACGGTGTCGGTGAGCGGCAGCGCGGGCACGACGGCGGGAGCCCCGCCCCGTACCGCCTCGATGACGCCGTCGACGGTGTCGACGGGGACGAGCGGACGGGCCGCGTCGTGCACGAGCACGATGTCGATACCGGCGGGCAGCGCGTCGAGTCCGATCCGTACGGACTCCTGCCGGCTGTCGCCGCCGGGCACGACGAGGAACTCGGTCCGCTCGGGCAGCGCGTGCGCGTCGAGCAGTGTCCTGACCTCCGCGGCTCCGTCGGGCGGAGCCACGACGACCACCAGGGAGACGGCACGCGACGCGGCCATGGCGCGCACCGCGTGGATGAGCATGGGGGTTCCGTTCAGCGCGCGGAGCGCTTTGGGAGCGCCCGGGCCGAGGCGTACGCCCCGGCCGGCGGCCGGAATCACGGCCGCCGTACGGGCCCCGGCAGACGTGGGGCGCGAATCGTCAGACATCGGTTCCTGTCAGGTTTGTATGCTCGGCCGACGTGGGTATGGCCTGGGCGTACCCCGGCCGAAGGGCTGGGGCAGTGCCGGGCGCGACGCCTCGACCGGACCCTTCCGTGAAGATGGTCGAGCCAGTTGTCCGGGCCCGGCATTCCCCGTACCGGAGTGCGGGACAGCCGTTCTCCCGGAGGTTCGTTCCTTCGGAGGTTCGTTCCTTCGGAATCGGAATGTGCCGCGCTCGGGTGCGGACATGCCGCAGCGCCCGGCGACAGTGGATATGTCATCGGGCACCGCGGCATTTCATGGCGCCGGACCGCTCGTTTCGTTTCTGGTCACGCGAGGTGATGCAGAGGGCGCGATCAGAGCGTGCTGGGCGTCAGGACGCGAGGACCTCGTCGAGCAGGGCCTCGGCCTTGTCCTCGTTCGTGTTCTCCGCGAGGGCGAGCTCGCTCACCAGGATCTGGCGGGCCTTGGCGAGCATGCGCTTCTCGCCGGCGGAGAGTCCACGCTCGCGCTCACGACGCCACAGGTCACGGACTACCTCCGCCACCTTGATGACATCGCCGGAGGCGAGCTTCTCAAGATTTGCCTTGTAACGACGGGACCAGTTCGTGGGCTCCTCGGCGTACGGCGCGCGCAGTACCTCGAAGACCCGGTCCAGCCCGTCCTGACCGACCACATCACGCACGCCGACGAACTCCGCATTGTCCGCTGGCACACGCACTGTCAGGTCGCCCTGAGCGACCTTCAGCACCAAGTAGGTCTTGTCCACGCCTTTGATCTGGCGAGTTTCGATAGCCTCGATCAGCGCGGCCCCGTGATGGGGATAGACCACGGTGTCGCCAACCTTGAACGTCATGTGACAGGTACCCCTTCCGTGGCTATCCAGGGTAACACGGAAACCGCGTGTTCTGAATGGCGTTTTCGCAGGTCAGGGCATATCTCGGGGCTTGACAATCGCAACAGGAACGTGCTGCGGAGGGGGCGCGGACGACGGTATTCGCAGGTCGGAGCGGCTTCCCCGGCAGGGAGAAACGCGCACGTTACAACACTCCGCAAGCTCGCTCACGTACCCGAACGTCCGGATTTGTCGGGTTCGGGGAGCCCATCTTCCGCTACTCCGTTCGGTGATCGCAGCCACGTACGAGCCGAATCCGGAATTGATCACGAGGGCCGGAGATCCACGGAAGATCCGCGGAAGATGTGCCGGAGATCGACCGGAGATCGACCGGAGATCGTCAGAAGATCAATTCTCCGGACCGCCATGTATTCCTTACGGAAAAGCCACGGGACGGCGCCGGAGGCTTACCGGGGGTTCTTATGTGAAAGACGGACGAGTGCGTGACGGGCGAGCCGGCGGGAGACGGGGAAGCAGGTGTCCGGCCGCGGTCGGCGAGCCAGTCGGCGAGCCATAGGGGCGGGTCGGGTGCGGCGGCTCGGCAACGGCTCGGTAACCTGAGGCCGCTGACCGACCTCTGGAGCGGCTCTCACGAGGAGCCGCTCTGTTTCGCCCACGTTCTAGGAGTTGCCGCCGCCGTGAGCAGCAGCCTTCGACGCGGCGCCCTCGCCGCCGCCGCCATCGCGTTCTCGATCGCCTCGCTCGCCGCGTGCGGCGCCGGCAACAAGGCCCAGTCCCTGGAGATCAAGCCGGACAACGCCGCCGTCACCGTAGGCAAGATCAAGGTTCAGAACGCCGTGGTCATCACCCAGCCCGATGTGAAGTCGACCGGCCCGGCCGCGGTCGCCGCGACCCTGTTCAACATGGGTCCGACCGACCAGACCCTGGAGTCCGTCAAGGTCGAGGGCGTCAGCGGGGCCGTTGAGCTCAAGCCCGCCAAGGGTTCGGGGAAGCTGACGGTCCCGGCCGGCGGTTCGCTGATCCTCGGCGGCAAGGACAACGCCTCCGCCGTACTGCAGAACAGCCGCGAGGCCTTCAAGGACGGCGACGCCCAGCCGGTCACCTTCACCCTCAGCAGGACCGGTGACGTGAAACTGGACGCGTTCGTCGTCCCGGCCGAGCGCTACTTCTCCAGCTGGGGTCCGAGCGAGGTCCCGACGCCGAGCACCGAGCCCTCCGCGTCGGCCTCGAAGTCCGGTGAGGCCTCCGGGTCGCCGTCGGCCTCCTCCTCCGAGTCCGCTTCGGGTGAGACCGGGGGGACGGGCGAGGAGACGGGCGAGGAGACGGGCGAGGCGGGCAACCGGGCCACGGACGCCGCCTCCGCCAGCGCCTCGTAGTTCGCAGCGGGCCACCGCTGCCGGCGTACGCATGACGAAGGGCGGGACCCCTCCTGCGGGGTCCCGCCCTTCGTCATGTGCGGTCTACGGCTCGAACTTGTAGCCGAGACCGCGGACCGTGACCAGGTAGCGGGGCGCCCCCGGGTCCGGCTCGATCTTCGCCCGCAGGCGCTTCACGTGGACGTCCAGCGTCTTGGTGTCACCGACGTAGTCGGCGCCCCACACCCGGTCGATGAGCTGCATACGCGTCAGGACGCGCCCCGCGTTGCGCAGCAGCATCTCCAGGAGGTCGAACTCCTTGAGCGGGAGGTCGACCTTGGAGCCGGAGACGGTGACCACGTGACGGTCTACGTCCATACGGACCGGACCCGCCTCCAGAGCGGCCGGGCTGACCTCCTCGGGCTCGCCGCGGCGGCGCAGGACGGCCCGGATACGGGCCACCAGCTCACGCGACGAGAAGGGCTTGGTGACGTAGTCGTCGGCTCCTATTTCGAGCCCCACGACCTTGTCGATCTCGCTGTCCTT
Source organism: Streptomyces sp. V3I8 (assembly GCF_030817535.1). Taxonomy (NCBI): domain Bacteria; kingdom Bacillati; phylum Actinomycetota; class Actinomycetes; order Kitasatosporales; family Streptomycetaceae; genus Streptomyces; species Streptomyces sp. V3I8. The sequence goes on from NZ_JAUSZL010000002.1 coordinate 4,011,739, forward strand.
GGCGGTGACCATGATCACCGGGACGTTCGAACGGCTGCGCAGCTGACGGCACACCTCGGTGCCCGGCAGGCCGGGCAGCATCAGGTCGAGGAGGACGAGGTCGGCGCCATTGCGCTCGAACTCGTCGAGTCCGTCGGGCCCGGTGGCCGCGATGGCGACCTCGAAGCCCTCTTTGCGGAGCATGTAGGACAGGGCGTCGCTGAAGGACTCCTCGTCCTCGACGACGAGCACTCGGGTCACGGATGGACCTCCGGGGCAGAAAAGGGTTCGTACGGGGATGAGACGGTGGTCGTCCCGTCGGTCTGTCCGGTCTCGTCGTCATCGTCGAGTCCGGGTGTCCGGGTGCCGGCCGAGCGGTCGCGGACCGCGCCCGCCTCCGGCAGCCGCAGGGTGAAGGTGGAGCCCTGACCCTCGGAACTCCACACCGTGACCTCCCCGCTGTGCGAGGCGGCCACGTGCTTGACGATCGCGAGCCCGAGCCCCGTACCGCCTGTGGCACGGGAACGGGCCGGATCGACGCGGTAGAAGCGCTCGAAGACGCGCTCCTTGTCCTTTTCGGAGATCCCTATGCCCTGGTCGGTCACGGCGATCTCGACGAGGTCCCCGCCGGGTGCGGTCACCCGGCGCGCGGCTATGCCGACCCTGGTGCGGGCGGGCGAGTAGTTGACGGCGTTCTCCACGAGGTTGCCCAGCGCGGCGGCCAGCTGACCCCGGTTGCCCCACAGCCGCAGGTCGGCGGTGCCGCCGGCGGCCATGGTGATCTGTTTGGTGCCGGCCTGGTGGCGGCAGCGGTCGATCGCCTCGGCGACCAGTTCGTCGACGCGTACGGGCTCGGCGTCCTCGAGCGGGTCGTCGTTCTGGACCCGGGAGAGGTCGATGAGTTCCTGTACGAGGTTGGTGAGGCGGGTCGCCTCGATCTGCATGCGCCCCGCGAAGCGCTCGACGGCCTCGGGGTCCTCCGAGGCGCCCATGACGGCCTCGGAGAGCAGGGAGAGGGCGCCGACCGGGGTCTTGAGCTCATGGCTGACGTTGGCGACGAAGTCGCGCCGTACGGCCTCGATCCGGCGGGCCTCGGTGAGGTCCTCGACCAGGAGCAGTACGAGCCGGGAGCCGAGCGGTGCCACGCGGGCGGACACGGCGAGCGCCTCGCCCCGGCCGGTTCCGCGCCGGGGCAGATCCAGTTCGGCCTGGCGTATCTCACCGTCCCTGCGGGTGTCGCGGGCCATCACGATCATCGGCTCGACGGCCAGTTTCCCGCCGCGCACGAGCCCGAGGGCGTACGCGGCCGAGCTGGCCTTGACCACGGCGTCGGACTCGTCGAGCACGACCGCGGAGGAGCGGAGCACGGACAGGACCGTGTCGACGCCCGGCGGAAGGACCGGGTCGGTGTGCAGAGAGGTGCGGGTGGGGCGTTTCTGATCCCGCTCACTCCAGCGGAACGCCAGCACGGCGATGACGCCGGTGAGTACACCGGCGATCGCTGCCGCTGCGGCGACCGCCGCGTTCACGTCCATGGCTCCAGGTTAGGCATGCCGTACGCCCCGGTCACAGCCGTCCGAGGGTGGACTCGAACACTCGTCGCCCAGAGTTCACCCTGGGGACCGTACCGGTTCACTTCGTGCGACCGGACGGGGCGGCCTCTCCACCGGCGGTAAGAGGCGAGGTCGCCCAGAATTCACCTGGGCGTTTGTGACGGTTCACTCTAGGTGGCGGAAACCGTCGCGTTCAGGCCGGAGCGTGGGAACGTGGGGTTCACGAGCCCCTGTGACCCCCCGAAGAAGACGTAGGAAAGGGACATCCTGATGCGGGACGCGTACCACGAGGAACTTGACTCGATCGGCGAGGGCCTGGTCGAGATGGCTCGCCTCGTCGGGTCGGCGATCGGTCGCGCCACGACCTCGATCCTCGACTCCGACCTCAAGCTGGCCGAGAGCGTGATCGCGGCCGACCAGAAGGTCGACGATCTCCAGCACGACCTGGAGGCGAAGGCGATAGCCCTGCTGGCCCGGCAGCAGCCGGTCGCCACGGACCTGCGGATCGTCGTCACCTCGCTCCGTATGTCCGCCGACCTCGAACGCTCCGGCGACCTCGCCCAGCACGTGGCGAAGCTGGCGCGGCTGCGCTTCCCCGCGCGGGCGATCCCGCAGGACCTGCACGCCACGATCCTGGAGATGGGGCAGCTCGCGCAGCGCCTGATGGCCAAGGCGGCCGAGGTCATCGTCACGAAGGACGTCGACCTCGCGCTCCAGCTGGAGCAGGACGACGACGCGATGGACCTCCTGCACCGCACGCTCTTCCAGCACCTCCTGGACGACCGCTGGAAGCACGGCATCGAGACGGCGGTGGACGTGACGCTGCTGGGCCGCTACTACGAGCGCTTCGCGGATCACGCGGTGTCGGTCGCGAAGCGGGTCGTGTACCTGGTGACGGGTGAGCACGCCGACGAGCTGCAGGCGTCGTCGCCGGTCGAAGGGGTGTAGGCCTCCGCCTCCGGCAGCCGGGCGGTTGTCCGCGAGGGGGCGCATCGGGCGTTCGCAGGGGCGCGAAAGCCTCAGTGCGCCGTTGATGCGCCCGCCTCCGTGGGAATGCAATGGGAGCAGGCACAGGCCTTCGAGGAGGGACCCATGGCAGATTCCCCCACCACGCCCGACCCGACCCAGGAGCGCGAGACGCAGCAGCCCGTCGAGATCAAGAGCCTGCCGCTCTTCGGCGCCTGCGGCTGCGGCTCGGGCTGCGGTTGCGGGTGCCAGTCCGGCAATCCCTGTCAGTGCGGCTGAGTCAGTGCGGCTGACGCACGAACGCGAAAGGGCCCCGCTTCAGGTGCGGGGCCCCTTCGTTCGTTCAGCTTCGTCCGATCAGCGGTTCGTGGTCCGCACCGCGTCCAGGTCGGGCCGCGGGGCCGGGGACCCGGTCCTGGCCGCGCCCGTACCGGTGTCACCCGCGGCCGAGCGCGCCGACTGGCGGGCGGCCGGGGCGGTGCCGTTGTAGTACGGCCGGTATTCGACCAGTGAGCTGCCCGCGCTGATGGCGGAACCCGCCGCGGTCAGTTCGGCCGCGGAGACCGACCCGGTTCCGCCGTAGGCGATGACGGAGTTGACGCCGGCCGCCTGCTGACGCAGGTAGGTGGCGGTCGTCTCCGACAGGGTCGTCTCGTCGGTCCACAGCACCGGGCCGTAGGAGAGCATGCCGGTGCTCGCGGAGACGCCACCGCGCCAGCTGTCCGTCCAGGCCAGACCCACCTGGAACGGGGAGCTCCACCAGAACCGGGCCAGCTCGGCGGACGTACCGTCGTGGCCGCTGCCGCTGATCGGGTAGTACGACCAGGTGCTGGGCCAGTTGGAGAAGGCGGTGTGCGTGAGCGCGTACGTCGCCGAGGCGCCGACCGGCACGACCACGGTCCGGTCGGGGTCGACCGAGTTGAGGTACGACTTCACCGACGACGACAGCTTGTTGCCCTCGTTGAGGACGACCGTGCCCTTGCCACCGACACCGAGGGCACCGGCCGCCGCGGAGGCCGCGAGCGCCGAGTGGTAGTCGGTGCCGGTGGCGACGAACACGTACTCCGGAGCGCTCGTGACGGCCTTGGCGACCGCCACGGACGTGGAGTAGCGCGAGGTGCCCGCCAGCCGCTTCGGGGTGAAACCGAGCGAGCCGACCTTGGTCGCGACCGCGCTGGACAGGATGTCCGTACCGCCCACCAGGTAGACCGTGGCGCCGGGCTTGAGCGTGCGCTTCAGTTCGCTCTGCACGGCGCTCGACACCGAGGTCTTCGCGGTCATCAGCAGGGGGCCCTGCTTCTGACCGGCGAGGGTCTGCCCGGTCAGGGCGTAGGACGGGCTGTCCTTGCTGATGAGGACGGCGGTCTTGGCGTTGATCAGGCCGGGCTCGCTCTGGCCGGTGGTGTTCCAGGTCCAGCGGGACGCGGCCACGTTCGTGCCGTACGCGTCGGCGCCCCAGACCCGGCCGGTGCTCTGGCTGCGCAGCGGCTGCCACGCCAGGTCGAGGACCGAGGAGGTGCCCGCGGGCAGCGGCATCTTGGTGACGTCACCGGTGGCGACGTCGACGATGCGCGGGACGGCCACGTCCTCGTCGGTGCCGTTGGTGACGGCGATCCGGGTGCCGGTGGGCGACCAGGCCGGGGCGTACGCGGCGTCGGTGAAGGTCAGCTGGCGCTCACCGGTGCCGTCGACGTTGATGACGAAGAGCCGGCTGAGGCCGTCCGCCTCGCGCACGAAGGCGACCTGGGTGCCGTCGGGCGAGATCGCCGGGTTGGTGCCTTCGTCGGTCAGCTTCGTGAAGCCGCCGGTGGTGTCCTCCCAGAGCCAGATCGCCGACCCGGTCGGCGATCCGCAGGTGTCACCGGTACGGACGAAGGCGACCAGGCCGTTGACGGACGCGCTGGGCTGGCGGTCGCAGCCGTCCTCCGCGGTGGAGAACAGCGGCTGCGCGTAGCGGGAGCCGTCCGAGGACGCGTACCGCAGCCGGCCGCCGCCGGAGTACACCACTGTGTTGCCGGAGCGCAGGAACGTCGGGTCGCCGACGCTGCTCATGGAGCCCTGTTCCTGGATCTTCACCAGGGTGGAGCCGGTGTAGCGGCGGGTCTCGACCCTGCCGCCCTTCACGTACGCGACCCGGCTGCCGTCGGGCGACCAGGACGGCTGGCGCGCGTCGGCGAGGAAGTCGCTGTAGGTGCTGCCGCCGGGTTCCTGCGTCTGTATGACGTTGCGTGCGCCGTTGACGAACGTCAGCTTGCCGTCCGCGGCCTGCCACGTGACCGGTTCCGCGGCCACCGCGCCGGGCGCGGCGGTGACCATGCCCGCGGCCACGGCCACGACGGTGCCCAGCGCCGCGAGCACGCGGCGTCTGTGAATCTTCATGTGCCCCCACAAAAGAGTCGAAAGAGCTGTCGTTCGTCTCCCCGACGCGGAACGGCAACCTCACGTTCCTCTACGACAGCTGGGTCACTGTAACGGCACGGATGATCAGGAAGAAACAGTTTTCCGGGCGGAACTCGCGAGCCGTTCGGCGAAGGCCACGACGAGATCGCGCAGTTCGCCGGGGCGTTCGACGACGAAGGGCCGGTCCAGCGAGGCGAGTACGGCGGGCAGCCAGTCGAGCCGTTCCACCCGCAGTTCGACCTGGCAGCGGGGCCCGGTGTCCGCCTGCTCCGCCTGTCCGCCGCCCGGGGCCGGCAGTTCCGTCACGACCGCGAGACCGGCGGGCAGCCGCTTGTGGATGTGCTCGGCCGTCCCCTGGACGCGCAGGACCACCTCATGCCGGTACGGGACCGTGGCGAGCCCGGTCAGGACGCGCCGCGCCGGATCGATGCCGACGGGCGGCTCGAACGAGCCGGCCAGGACCCGCACACCGGTGATGCGGTCCAGTCTGAAGGTCCGGTCCTCACCTGCCGAGACGTCCGCGGCCGTCAGGTACCACCTGCCCGAGTGGGCGACGATCCCGTACGGGTGGAGGACGCGCTCGCTGCGCCCGCCGTCGCCCGCGGTGTACCGGACCGAGAGCGGCCGGTGGTGCCGCACCGCGTCGGCGACCGGCAGGAGGACTCCCGGTCCCGGGCCGGTCGCCTCGGACGGGGCCGCGCCGCCGGACGGATCCGTGAAGGCGAGGGAGCCGAGCACGGCGTCGAGTCCGCTCCGCAGCCGCTCGGGCAGCACACGCCGGATCTTGGCCGCCGCCGTCTCCCCCGCCGCGCCGGTGGCCGCCGTCAGGCCCGATCGCCGGCCCGCGACCAGGCCGAGCAGCACGGCGAGCGCCTCGTCGTCGCTCAGCATGAGCGGAGGCATGCGGTAGCCGGGGCCGAGCCGGTAGCCCCCGTAGCGGCCGCGCACCGACTCGACGGGCACGTCGAGATCGACGAGCTGCTGTACGTAGCGCCGCACGGTGCGTTCGTCGACGTCCAGCCGGTCGGCGAGTTCGGGCACGGTCCGCAGGCCGCCCGACTGCAGAAGCTCCAGCAGGGTGAGGACGCGGCCAAGAGGGCGAGGCATGGGAAGAAGTCTCTCGCACATACCGGACGGATTCCGCCCGGTATAGGTCGTAGCGTGCGCCCACAGCACCTGCGAACGGCACTCGCCCCGAGGAGAAACCCCATGGACTTCGTCTCCGCCCGCATCATCACGAGCGACATCACCCGCCTGGTCGCCTTCTACGAGCGCGCCACCGGGGCATCCGCCACCTGGGCGAACGAGGACTTCGCCGAACTGAGGACCCGCTCGGCCACCCTCGCGATCGGCAGCACCCGCACCGTCCCCCTCTTCGCACCCGGCGCCGCCCGCCCGGCCGACAACCACAGCGTCGTCCTCGAGTTCCTCGTCGACGACGTGGACACCGCGTACGAGAACCTGAGCGCCTTCGTGGACGACTTCGTCAACGAGCCCACCACGATGCCCTGGGGAAACCGCGCCCTCCTGTTCCGCGACCCGGACGGCAACCTCATCAACTTCTTCACCCCTGTCACCCCGCCCGCAATCGAGAAATTCCACGGCCGGCTCGGATGATGAGCCACATTCCACCGACCGTCAGCAACGCGAAGAGCGCCAGGCCGACGCAGGAGTTCTCCCTGTCCTGAAAAGGGAACGGCGAACGCCACGAACAGCGTTGCCGGAAGGAACGGCGTGCCTTCTGATCCGTAACCCTGGATGGACAGGCCCGGTGACGGTCGCACAAGTCGCACTCCAGGCCCGTGTCGACACCAAGGCGCGCAGGTGTCGCTGTGGACATCCGCAAAACCCCCTACCCGCGGAGAACCCGCAGACAGGGGGCTTGTCAGTGTCGCGTTACTTCTTCTTGCCCTGGGTCTTGCCGGGAATCTTGGTGAGTTGGGTTTTTGCTGCTCAGAGACGGTCGGCTTGTGCGCCTGGAGGTCGTCGTTGGTGGTCATTGGCCACTGCAGAGCGGCCTCGGACGGCCCAGGGACGGCCCAGCAATGGATCACGTAAGCGGCCTCAACCGGCGGATGCAGCCCGCCACTGCTCGGTGATGCACCCCTCTTCCATATGCCACCACTCCTTGGCCACACCATGGTTGAGCAGCTTCTGCACCTTGGCGAGATCGACGGTGGGCGGGACGTCCAGAGCGACCATCCGGAACCGTTCTATGCCCTCGCCGCAGACTCCGAGTTCGTGAAACGCGTTGAGCACGCTCTGCCGTGCGGCTCCTGAACCGCCGTCACGGAGCACAATGAGGCGTATGGTGCAATTCTCCGAGTGACGAATTACCTCGCCGGCCCATCGCACGCCCTCCTCGTCGGGCTCGGTGGCCACAATGTCCCCGCAGGCAACGCCTCGAACGAACCAGGGGGTGTTGTCGAGCCGTGCGGTGCCGTCGCCCTGGTCGACTGCCCACAGGCTCTCCACGGAGGCCGGGGGCCAGTCGTCCTCGATCTCCATCCGGAAGTGCACCTTCACGTACGGGCCCTCGGGGTTCGTCATGGTGCTCAGGATGCAGAACCCCGACGCGTCGGCCGCAGGTGGGTGGCCGATGAACCGCCCGGATCTAGATACGGGTTGATTCTTACCTCAGCCGACGACAGCCAGTCACGACGGCGAGGCGGCCGACCACGCACGCGCGCGTATGCCTCGCTGCACCCCCACCGGCCTCAGCCACGCTGCTCGACAACGTCCGTGAGTGCAAGCTTCGACGGCGGGTGCGTGGCTGACTTTCGGCGATGACCTCTGCATGCAGTGCATGCTTGATCGAGGTCAGCTGGCAGTACCAGGAACGCACTACCGCGATCTCACCTACAGGCAGCCCAGTTGTTTGATATTTGGGACCAACCCCAATCACGTCGACTACGGTGATACGTATGCAGAGTTCAGAGCTATCCGTCCAAGGACAGAACCTCCACCAGCTCTACAATCAGTACTACAGGAATAAACTTCTCGTTGACCGTCGCTACCAACGAAAGCTCGTCTGGACGCGTGACGAAAAGGAAAAGCTCATTGACTCCGCCGTCAACAAGCTACCGATCCCGCTAATCCTCCTCGCTCAGAGGAGAAAGGGAGGGATGGAAATCTATGAGCTAATCGATGGACTTCAGCGACTCGAAGCATTCTTCTCATTCATGGAAAACAAGTATCCATATAAAGGTGAATACTTCGATTTGGCTACGACGGGCGACACTTTGGCTAAGCTCCACTCGGGAGAGCTCACGCAAAAAGAGCCTATGCTGTCGCGTGACATTTCCTTGGAAATTGCCAACTATCAAATCCCCGTCTCGATTTATCGTGATGCGGCAACCTCGTCGATCGATGAGGTGTTTCGTCGAATTAATAGCGGCGGAAGGCGTTTGAGCCTGCACGAGATTCGTCAGGCAGGCGTAATGGGACCGCTGTCAGATGTAGTGCGACGCACTAGTGCCACCATCCGGGGCGACGGAACCTTCGCTGAGACTTTGACTCTGAGCGAGATGGAAAAGCTCTCTATCTCGCGGAAGGATCTCGAATACGGCCTAGACCTCGAGCGCATTTTCTGGACGCGACACAATATTATTGGCGCAGACGATATTCGCTCGTCTGGTGACGAGGAAATGGTTTTGGACTTGGTCCTTGATGCCATTCTTACTCCCTGGCCTACGAGCGGTTGGCAGAATCGAGATGTGGCATACGGATTGCCGCGGAAAATCAGGTCGGCCTCCGCGGAAGAAGTCAGCTTGGCTATTACGGCAGTTGGCATTGAAAATCTGCAACAACGCATCGTGGCAGTGATCGAGATGTTAGATGAAGCCATGCGTGACCACGGTCCTCTCGGTCGCCATATGGTCCACCTGGAGACCTACGAGAAGGGCACAAGACGGCAGTTTCAAGCAGTATTTTCCATCCTCTACGAACTCATCTTTATCGATGGGATGCAGCCTCTCTCATTGGAGGCCGTTCGAAATATCTTGGATAACTTCTGGGGGCGCGACCTCGCCATTCCAACCGGCGGAAGCGCATGGGGTAAAGATGAAAAGGCCAAACTCTACCCGCAAGTGAAGCGTCGCATCAAGAAGGCTTTCTTCAAGCCCGAGCCTAAAAGTATCACCAAGCAGCTTAATGCGCGCTTGCTGATCGAAAGTTACCTGCAGGGCCCAGTTAACGAGGACCCCCTCGTCGAGCTTAAGCAGGGGTTTTGCGTACTCTCGAACCCGCCCACCGAAAATGTGGATCTATTTGACGAAGTAATGCAGACCGCAGTCGGCATGGCGAACTGGAGCCGCGACGCAACCGGTCTCATTCTGATCGGAGTCGCAGACAAACCATCGGCGGCAAAACGCTCAGCTGAAATCTTCGGCGTGACTCCAGTAGAAATTCACGGGCAGCATGTAATGGGGACTGAGGAGCAGATCGCTCACTTGGGCCACGACATCGACTCCTGGTGGCTAAAATGGCAGGCAAAGATCAAGGCCTCCCCAGTGGACCCTGCTTTTTCGGCTGACCTCGTGCACAGCTTTAGTCCGCTCGTCTGCGACGGAAGAGTGCTTTGGATTATGAAGCCTCGATCGCTTGGCAAGCCCATCTCGTACAAAAATAGGTTCTTCGTGAGAGTCGGTGCATCAACAAACGAAATGAAAACTGACGAGTTCCTTTCACATATCTCTCGCAACTTCTGATCGTGTTTAGGGCCGCGCTCTTCGAGGCTCGCGTCAATGCGGCTCCGTAAAGTAGCGGAACTGACCGCCTCAGCCACGACGTAACCCCGCTCTGGCATCAGACGGCTGGTTGCTCTGGTGCGGTACGGGCGCCGGCCGGGGGCCGGGCCGCGCGCGGGGAGCGGAGCGAGCCGCCTTGAACCAGTAGAGAAAGTTGTAACTCAGTCGGTCTACTGAGGCTTGAAGTCGTGTGCGCAGGCTGGGATTTCGGTGCCCTGTCGGTGTGCAAGCGGCAGAAAAAGGGCTGGGCGGATCGTCCAGGTGATGCGGGTACTCACGTGAGTTACCGAGACTGTGCAGGGCTGCATCTCTAAGAGGGCTCGTCGAGTCTGGATGCGGCGCTCATACAGCCATCCTCATGCCTCGTCGGATGCGTCGGCGTCGAGTGCCGGTGAGATTGTGTGCAGAGCAACCGCTACCTACCTGTCGGCCTGCGGCGCTGAGTACGCGTCGAAGGATCCTCGGAGCTCCGGCGCCGTTCCCACGGCGAGGTCTTCTGTCCAGCACTCGCACCAGTAGCCCCGCTGAGGCTTGGTCGTCAGCATGGATGGCCTTTTGGGCGGACGCCTGTGAAGAGTTCCGCGGTGACCGTGTGGCCGCCGTTGCTGTTGTGGACCACCACCCGGTGCGCGAGCGCGTTGACCATGCCCAATCCCTGGCCGTGTTCGGCGTCTTAGTCCTGGTGCTCGACCTTCGGGGCCCGGCCGGTGCCTCCGTCGTCCGTGACCGACAGGGCGACCATCTGCGGGGAGATCCTCGGTGTCGCCGTCGACGCGATCGACTTCGAGTCGGACACGCTGCACGTGGTCCAGCAACTCAAGCTGAGCCGCAGCAAGGCCGTGTTCGCTCCACCCAAGGGCGGCAAGCTCCGGGACGTACCGCTTCCCGGTCCGGTCGCAGACGCGCTCCGTGCCCACCTGCAGCGGTTCCCGCCTGTCGAGATCACGTTGCCTTGGAAGGTCGCGGACGGGCCGCCTGTGACAAAGCGGCTGATCTTCACCGGGCCCCGGGGCGGTCATGTCTGGCGTACCTCGCTGAACGAGGAGGCGTGGAAGCGGGCGTTGGCTGGTGCCGGAGTGATCCCGGTGCCTGAGCGTGGCCGGCCTTACGTCGAGTCGCGCGAGAACGGCATGCACGCGCTGCGGCACTTCTACGCCTCGGTGCTCCTGGACGCGGGAGAGAACGTCAAGGCCCTCGCCGAGTACCTGGGCCACTCGGACCCAGGGCTGACGCTGCGGGTGTACGCGCATCTGATGCCGTCCAGCCAGGAACGCACGCGCAAAGCTGTTGCCAGGCTCTTCAGCGCAGCCTCGCCCTCCCATCCAAGCAAGTGAGCACGTGGGTGGCCCCCAACTGCAGGGGCCACCCACGACTATGCAGTCTGCGGAATGCACTGCAGTGGACTGGACTCATTCATGCGGCGCATCGCTCGATGGGTGTGACGACGGGCTCAGCGGGTCGAGAACCGGTGCCGTAGGTGCAGTTGGCGGGTCTGACGTCGCTGCCGCCCCATCCCCTAGACCAAACAGAAATCCCAGAATCAGCACGCAGGCACCCGCAGCGGTGATCGCCATTGCAAGGTCGCCCTTGGTCGCTCGACCGTCATGCGTACTACGACTCCGGTGGAACACGATGCATGCGACGACGATGCTAACCATCACAACGAAGCCATTGACCAGAGGAACATGCAAGGTCACTGCGGGCCCTTACCTCGAAGGAAGACCCTGCTCACGTAGCGGGTCTATGCCGGTAGCACCCTGAAGAAATCACTACGTGTAGTAGTCATCGCCGGTCTCATATCACGCGACGGAGAGTGATCCTCAGGGGGCTTTTTTTTAACGGCCCGCCTTCGTTCAGTAGCCAGTTGCAAGTGTACTCAAGCGAGTCGCCCTCAGAACCCGCTTGTCAATCCTCCTGACGGCCCACAGACGGCCCGGCCTCAACAAAAAGCCCCCGACCCGCGGAAAACTCGCAGGTCGGGGGCTCGTCAGCGTCGCGTTACTTCTTCTTGCCCTGGTTCTTTACCGCTTCGATCGCCGCCGCGGCCGCCGCCGGGTCCAGGTATGTGCCGCCCGGGTTCAGCGGCTTGAACTCTGCGTCCAGTTCGTACGAGAGCGGGATGCCCGTCGGGATGTTCAGGCCCGCGATGTCCTCGTCCGAGACGCCGTCCAGGTGCTTGACCAGGGCTCGGAGGGAGTTGCCGTGGGCCGCGACCAGGACCGTGCGGCCCGCCAGGAGGTCCGGGACGATGCCGTCGTACCAGTACGGGAGCATGCGGACGACGACGTCCTTCAGGCACTCCGTGCGGGGGCGCAGCTCCGGCGGGATCGTCGCGTAGCGCGGGTCGTCCGACTGCGAGAACTCCGTGCCGTCCTCGAGGGGCGGGGGCGGCGTGTCGTACGAGCGGCGCCACAGCATGAACTGCTCCTCGCCGAACTCCGCGAGGGTCTGCGCCTTGTCCTTGCCCTGCAGCGCACCGTAGTGGCGCTCGTTCAGGCGCCAGCTGCGGTGGACCGGGATCCAGTGGCGGTCCGCCGATTCGAGGGAGAGCTGCGCCGTGCGGATCGCGCGCTTCTGGAGGGAGGTGTGGAGCACGTCGGGCAGCAGGCCGGCGTCCTTGAGCAGCTCACCGCCGCGGACTGCCTCCTTCTCGCCCTTCTCGGTGAGGTTGACGTCCACCCAGCCGGTGAACAGGTTCTTCGCGTTCCATTCGCTCTCGCCGTGGCGGAGGAGGATCAGCTTGTACGGTGCGTCGGCCATGGTCCCGAGCGTAATCGACGCCCTGTGGCGTTCGCTCGCCCGCCCGGAAGGCGGACACCCGTCGGGCGGGCGATCAGGGGAGTGCCGTCCGCCCCGGCTCGACACTTGACGACTTCTGTTAATTGAGTGGCCTCCGCCGAAGCCGTCCTCGTAAGTTGTGCTCGCCGTAAGCACCGCTTACCCGAGGCGCACACAAGGCGCGCACGAGGCGCACACGAGGCGCGCGAAAAACTGGAACCTGGGGGTCCCGATGCCGTTCACGTCCCTGAGCGTGAGGCGTGCCGCCCGCGAGACCGTCTCCGGGCTCCCCCGCGAGTTCTGGTGGCTGTGGACCAGCACGCTCGTCAACCGGCTCGGCGCCTTCGTCGCCACCTTCATGGCGCTGTACCTCACCCTCGACCGCGGCTACTCCGCCTCGTACGCCGGGCTCGTCGCCTCGCTGCACGGGCTCGGCGGCGTGATCTCCTCCCTCGGCGCGGGCGTGCTGACGGACCGGCTCGGGCGGCGGCCCACCCTCCTCGTCGCCCAGTCGTCCACCGCCGTCTCCGTCGCGCTGCTCGGCTTCATGCACCACCCGGTGGCCATCGCGGCCGTCGCCTTCCTCGTCGGCATGGCCAGCAACGCCTCCCGCCCCGCCGTGCAGGCGATGATCGCCGACATCGTGCGGCCCGAGGACCGGGTCCGGGCCTTCTCACTCAACTACTGGGCGATCAACCTCGGGTTCGCCGTCTCCTCCGCCGCCGCCGGGTTCATCGCGCAGTACAGCTACCTCGCCGGCTTCCTCCTGGAAGCCGGGATGACGATGGCCTGCGCGGTCGTCGTCTTCGCCAAGCTTCCCGAGTCACGGCCCCAGCCGGTGGAGAGGGTGGCCGGTGAACCCGAGGTGGGTCTGCGGACGGTCCTGCGCGACGGGCGCTTCATGAGCGTCGTCGGGCTGTCCTTCCTGGTCGCGGTGATCTTCCAGCAGGGGTTCGTGGGCCTGCCGGTGGCGATGGGCGCGGCCGGGTTCACGCCCGCCGACTACGGCCTGGTGATCGCGGTCAACGGCGTGCTGATCGTCGTACTGCAGATCCCGGTCACCCGGTTCATCCAGGACCGGGACCCGCGGCGTCTCCTCGTCGTCTCGTCGCTCCTCGCCGGGTACGGGTTCGGGCTCACCGCCTTCGCCGGCTCGGTCGGCGTCTTCATGCTCACCATCTGCGTCTGGACCCTCGCCGAGATCGTCAACGCGCCCACCCAGACCGGTCTCGTCGTCCGCCTCTCCCCCGTGCAGGGCCGCGGCCGGTACCAGGGCATGTACACGATGTCCTGGTCCGTCGCCGCCCTCGTCGCGCCCCTGATGTCCGGCGTCGTCATCGACCGGTACGGGGCCGCGTGGCTGTGGGGCCTGTGCGCGGTCGTCGGCACGGTGGCCGGCGTCGGGTACGGGGCGCTCATGCGGTCGCTCCCCGACGAGGAACCCCTCGTGCCCGTCACCGAGGTGCCCCTGCCGACCACCGCCAAGTCCGAGATCGGCACCGCGCGGGACATCACCCCCGCAAGCTGAGCGCGTACGCCTCAGTGGTGCATCCGCGCCCCCTTCACCACCTTGTCCACCGCGCCCCGCGCGCCGTACACCGCGAGGCCCACCAAATCCAGCTCCGCGGTCGGTACGGCCCGTACCGCCGCCCGGTTGTCCCGGTCGTTGCCGGTGGTGAACAGGTCGGACGTGAACAGCGCGCGGGGCAGGGCGCGCGCGAGGGCCTTGCCGTGGGCCGCCTTCAGCGTCTCCTTCGTCCCCTCGAAGACCAGCACCGGCTGGCGGAACATCGGCAGGTACCCGACCCCGTCGGCGTCCGCGTACGGCTCCCCGACCACCTCGGGGACCGACGGGCCGAGCCCGCTCACGAGGAACGCGGTCACGTTCAGCCGCTGCCACGGCTCGAGGTCGTCCCGCAGCAGGACAGCGATCTTGGTGTCGAAACGGACGGGGGGTTCGGCGTGGCCGGGGGGTTCGGCGTGGCCGGGGCCGGGGCCGGTGGGAAGAGGTTCAGCGTTCATGCACTGAGACTGCCGAGCCCCGTACGCGTCCGTCTTGTACGTTCTTTGCATGGTCGCCCAGCGTGAGGTCTCCGCGTGGCGCCCGAGCGTGCCGGGTGTCGTGGAGGTGTTCCACGCCCACTTCACGGAGTACGCGTACCCGATGCACGTCCATGACGCGTGGACCCTGCTGATCGTCGACGCCGGCGCGGTGCGCTACGACCTCGACCGGCACGAGCGCGGCACCCCGGACGGCACGGTCTCGCTGCTCCCGCCGCACGTCCCGCACAACGGCTCGCCGATCACCGCGGACGGCTTCCGCAAGCGGGTCCTGTACCTGGACCTCAGCCGGCTCGACGAGACGTACATCGGCCCGGCCGTGGACACCCCCGACCTCGTCGACCCCGTGCTGCGGCGGCGGGTCGGGCAACTGCACACCGTCCTGGCCCGCCCCGGCGACGAGCTGGAGGCGGAGAGCAGGCTGACCCTGATCGGCGAGCGGCTGCGCGGCCACCTGCGCCCCGCGCCCGGCCCCGTCGCGAACGGTCGCGGCGCCGACCACCCGCTCGCCCACCGGCTGCGCGAACTCCTCGACGAACGCCTCCTGCGGGGCGTCACCCTCCAGGAGGCGGCCGGTCTCGTGCACGCGCATCCCGCGCATCTGGTGCGGGCGTTCAGCGGCGCGTACGGCATACCGCCGCACCAGTACCTGATGTCGCGCCGGGTGGAACGCGCCCGCCGGATGCTGCTGGAGGGCCGCACGCCGGGCGAGGTGGCCGCGGAGACCGGCTTCTACGACCAATCGCATCTGACCCGCCACTTCAAACGGCTGGTCGGGGTGGCGCCGGGCCGCTACCGCGACAGCTCGCGCTGAGCGTCGTACAGGTTCCGGGGGCGTACCGCGTGCGCCGTCCCGTACAGCTCAAGGCGGGAGTGCAGCGGCCCGGTGAAGTCGGGTACGTCGGTCTGGCCGGACTCCGTCACCTCGTTGATGCCGACGGTGGCGCTGTACGGGGCCAGTGCGTCGATCTTCATCAGGCCGGCGCGGCCGTTGGTGACGCGGATGTTCCAGTGGGTGAAGCGCGCGCCGAAGAGCGGTCCGGCGCTCGCGTCGCCGCCGTGGCGGCCGTCGTTGGTGACCGTGATGTCGGTGCGGACGTTCGCGAAGGGCATGCCGCGGTGCGAGTCGAACGTGCCCATGCGCATGTCACCGCGCGACCAGACGTTGTACGAGGACAGCCCCTCCACGTTGATGCCGTGCAGCTGGGTCCCCGCGGGCGCCGGTGTCGTGCGCTCCTCGATCGTGAAGCGGTCGACGAGGTTGTCGTGCGAGCCCTCGCGGCAGAAGTACGGGTGGTGGGAGCCGCGCCCCGCGACCCGGGTGTCCCGCAGGGTGCAGGCCGAGGCGGCGACCAGGCCGAAGCCGTTGTCCATGTGCCGTACGACGACGTCGTCGGCCCAGCAGTCGTACGCGCACTGGAAGGTGACGCCGTTGTACCCCCGGTCCAGGAGGTGCGGGCCCTGCGGGGTCTCGACGGCCTCCAGGGTGAGCCCTTCGACGCCGGATCCCGTCAGCGCCTTCACGTGCGTGGTCAGGCGCGGGTCCCACTGCGGGCGCACGTCGAGCGGGAGCGGCCGCTCCAGGGTGATGTGCCGGCCCCGCACGCGCGTGACGCGTACCGGCCACTCGTACGGGACGTAGCTGGTCAGCTTCGTCTTGTCGTCCCAGTGGTACGCCTCCGGGCCCGGACCGCCGCCCGCCATGTGCTCCAGGAGGGTGTGGTCCGCGTCGTCGGCGAGGCGCAGCAGGACGAGGTCGCCGGGCGCGAGGCGGCCTGGGTCCGCCACGGCTACCGACCAGGAGCCCCGGCGGGCCGGTTCGACCGTGGTCAGCGTCCGCCACTCGTCCCGCTCGTTGCCCGTCCAGCCCTCGAAGGGCCACCGCCCGGCGCGGATCGCGTCCGTCAGGCTCGTGAAACGGTCCGCGGGGCAGAACCAGATGAGGCCGCCCGCCCAGGACCAGGACGACTTGTCGCCGCCGTAGCGCGAGCCGTAGGCCCCGATCAGCTCGGTGAGACTGCGGGTCGCACGGAGCTTCGTACGGGCGCTGCCGGCGCCGCGCAGGACGACGTTCGAGTGCCCGACGTGGATCAGGCCGTCGAGGCGGTAGGTGCCGGGCGGGACGAGTACCGTGCCGCCGCCGGCCCTTCCGGCGGCGGCGACGGCACGGTTGATCGCGGGTGCGGAGTCGGCCGAGCCGTCCGCCGTGGCGCCGTACGCGCGGACGTCGGCCACGACGGGACGGCGGGGCGGGCGGGCCGCTCCGGCGCGCTGCCCGGCGCGGCCGACGTAGGGGATCTGCGGGTGAGCGAAGGGGGCGCGGGCGTACTGCCGCCACAGTTCGGGCACCTGGCCGGGGCTCGCCCCCGGGCCGGTACCGGCCCGGGGGCCGGCGCCCCTCGTGGGGGACGCGCCCGGCCCGGGGGCCCCGGCCGCCGCGGGTGCGCCGGTCACGGCGAGCGCCGCGACGGCTGTCGCGCCGGCGAGCAGGGCTCGTCTGGTGATGTCCGCGTCATGGTCCCTGTCACGGTCGCCGCCACCGTTGCTGCCACGGTCGCCGCCACCATTGCTGGCACGGTCACTGCCACCATTGCTGCCACGGTCACTGCCACGGTCACTCATGCCCGAACCGCCTTCCAGGGAGGGGAAATTCCATGGATGTGAACGAAGTTCAGATGTGCGTCGGCGGTGAGCATGACACGACAACCTCACGGCGGAGAAGGGTCGTGCAGGGGTCAGTTGGTATGGACCATGGGGTCAGTCGGTCGGGCGCTCGAACAGGTGGCTGAACGCGTCCAGGTTGCGCGTGGACTCGCCGCGCGACACCCGCCACGCGTACTCCTTGCGGATCGCGGACGCGAAACCGAGCTCCAGGAGCGTGTTGAAACTGCCGTCCGCGGCTTCCAGGACCGAGCCGAGCAGCCGGTCGATCTCGTCGGCGGTCACGGCGGCCAGCGACAGCTTGCCCGCCACGTAGACGTCGCCGAGCGGGTCGACGGCGTAACTCACGCCGTAGAGCTTGAGGTTGCGCTCCAGGAGCCAGCGGTGCACCCCGGCCTCGTTCTCGTCCGGGTGCCGGACGACGAAGGCGTTGAGCGACAGGGAGTGCCTGCCGACGATGAGCGAGACGGTCGTCGACAGCTTCCGGGTGCCGGGGAGCTTCACCACGTAGTGGCCGGCCCGCGGGCTCTCCCACTCCAGTTCGGCGTCCTTCAAGAACTCCTCGACGGTCCCCGCCGCCCGCTCCACGTCCGTCGTCTCAGCCATGGTGGGAGCGTACGTGACGGCGGTGTTCGAGCATCGCGGCCGTGTAGACGTCGGCCGTGGCCGCGGCGGCGGTGTCCCAGCCGAAGGACTGGGCGTGCCAGGCGGCGGCCGCGCCCATCCGGTCCGCGAGCGCCGGGTTGTCGGCGAAGTCGCGCAGCACGCGCGCGTAGTCGACGGGATCGTGGCCGGGCACCAGGAAACCCGTCTCCTTGTGGCGCACGGCGACCGGCAGGCCGCCCACCGCGGCCGCGAGCACCGGTGTGCCGGCGGCCTGCGCCTCTATGGCGACGAGCCCGAAGGACTCGCTGTAGGAGGGCATCACCAGGACGGACGCGGCCCGGAACCAGTCCGCGAGCTGCTCCTGGCCGACCGGCGGCCGGAAGCACACCACGTCGGCGATGCCCAGCCGCGCGGCGAGCTTCTGCAGGCCCTCGGGCTTGGCGAGGCCGCTGCCGCTCGGGCCGCCCACCACGGGGACGACGATGTTCGAACGGAGTTCGGGCCGCTCCTCCAGGAGAACGGCGACCGCGCGCAGCAGCACGTCGGGCGCCTTCAGGGGCTGGATGCGGCCCGCGAAGAGCGGTATCAGGGCGTCCTGCGGGAGGCCGAGGCGGGCGCGGGCGGCGGCGCGTCCGTCGGCCGGGCGGAACCGGTCGAGGTTCACGCCCGGATGGACGACCGCGACCTTGCCCTGCTCGGCCTCGTAGTGCCGTACGAGCTGGTCGGCCTCTTCCGAGGTGTTGGCGATGAGGCGGTCGGCGGCGCGCACGATCTGGGTCTCGCCGATGACGCGGGCCGCCGGCTCGGGGGTGTCGCCCTCGGCCAGCGCCGCGTTCTTGACCTTCGCCATGGTGTGCATCGCGTGCACCAGGGGGGCGCCCCAGCGTTCGGCGGCCAGCCAGCCGACGTGGCCGGAGAGCCAGTAGTGCGAGTGCACCAGGTCGTAGTAGCCGGGGCGGTGGCCGGCCCAGGCCTGCATCACCCCGTGCGTGAAGGCGCACAGCTGGGCGGGCAGCTCCTCCTTGGCGAGTCCTTCGTAGGGTCCCGCGTCGACGTGCCGGACGAGGACGCCGGGCGCCAGTTCCACCTTGGGCGGCAGGGCCCCGGTGGTCGCGCGCGTGAAGATCTCCACCTCGATGTTGATCGCGGCGAGGCGCTGGGCCAGCTCCACGATGTAGACGTTCATGCCGCCCGCGTCGCCCGTGCCGGGCTGGTGCAGCGGCGAGGTGTGCACGGAGAGCATCGCCACCCGGCGGGGCCTGCGGTACGGGCGGAGCCTCGTCGCTGCCGCCGGGGAGCGGCGCCCGAGCCTGCTCACGTACTGGCTCACGTGGCCTTCCTCCTTCTACGGACCGTGCTGCGGGCATACCGGCGGCGGGGCGTGGAGCACCCTTCAAGTCCTGAACATCGGAGGATCCTGCTCCATTTCCTCTTTGCCGAATCATTACCGCAAGTCGCTCAACCGTTCGATGCGCTTCTGCGTGCCGTCCCCTCGGTCCCCACCGGCACCCGTCGGCGCCCACCGGCACCCATCGGCACCCATCGGCACCAAGTGCCCGTCAGCGCCGGGTACCCGTCAGCACCGGGTACCCACCGGTCCGGGTGAGCGCAAGGGCGCCGCATACCCTTGACCTCATGAACGCCCGCGCAGCGAAACCCGTGGGGACGGTCACGCGCGGGACCACCAACCCCAACCGGCTGCGCCGCATGGACCGCTGGATCGCGGCCACCCACGGCGCCGAGCTGCGCCGCGCCGACCACCCCGTGGCGGTCGACCTCGGATACGGGGCGGCCCCCTGGACCGCGGTCGAACTGCTCCAGCGCCTGCGCGGGGCCGACCCACGCGCGCGCGTGGTGGGCGTCGAGATCGACCCCGCCCGGGTCGCGGCGGCGAAGCCGTACGAGCGCGACGGCCTCGAGTTCCGGCACGGCGGCTTCGAGGTCCCGCTGCCCGGCCGCCCGTCGCTGATCCGCGCGGCGAACGTCCTGCGGCAGTACGACGAGGCCGAGGTCGCCGCGGTGTGGGCACGGCTGTGCGGGCGGCTGGCACCGGCGGACGCCACCTCGCGCGGCGGACTCCTCGTCGAGGGGACGTGCGACGAGATCGGCCGCCGGCACGTGTGGGTCGCGCTCGGCCCCGAAGGTCCGCGGACCGTCACGTTCGCCACCCGCCTCGGTTCCCTGGAGCACCCGTCCGACCTGGCCGAACGCCTCCCCAAGGCCCTCATCCACCGCAATGTCCCGGGCGAGCCCGTGCACGCGTTCCTGCGCGACTTCGACCGCGCGTGGGCGGCCGCCGCGCCGTACGCCTCGTACGGCGCCCGGCAGCGCTGGATCAGGGCGGTCCGCGATCTGGCGGCCGACTGGCCGGTCGCGGACGCCCTGCCGCGCTGGCGGCAGGGCGAAGTGACCGTGCGGTGGCAGGCGTTGGCGCCGGTCGCGTAGGGCCGGGATCGCTGACGGGATCGCCTGACGGGGGCGCCGGCCGGGGACGCTCGCCGGAAAGCGAAGGTACTCGACGAGGACGGAGGCGCCGGGCTGTCGGGCTGTCGGGCTGTCGGGCTGTCGGGAAAAGGGAACGATCTCGCTGAGTCGTTCGTCACACTGGCGGGGAACGCGAGGGAGATCGCGACCGGCTGGGCAGTGAGGGGGAGCGGGCGGGCGGCGAACAGGTGGTGGACGGGTGGAAGTTCCCGCCCATCTCTGTCCTGCTGTGCGCCGGTATGGCACGATCCCCGGAGCGTTCGTAAGTTACTGACGGTGTATCAGTTAGGGGGTCGGTCCATGGGATCCGGCGTGCGGAGCGCGACCACTGCGGCCATGGCGCTGGCCTGCGCGGCAGTCATCCTGTCCGCGCCGGGCGTGGCGTACGCGGCCCCGACGCCGACACCCGCCCCGGCCCCTTCCACGGCCCCCACCACGGACCCGGACCTGACTCCGGCTCCCGGCGCGACACCGGTGAGCAACGAGCAGCTCGAAGCGGTCCGCGAGGACCTGGACACGCTTTACCACGACGCGGCGGTCGCCACGGACGCGTACAACCTCGCCGAGGAGCGGACCGAGCAGCAGTCCACCCAGATCGTCGGGCTCGCCCGCGAGATCGTCGAGGGCAAGGCCCGGCTGGACAAGCTGAAGGAGCGCACGGGCGCCGCCGCCCGCGCGCAGTACCGCGGCGGCGGCCTGCCGGACGAGGCCAGGCTGGTGCTCAGCGACGATCCGCAGGACTTCCTGGAGGGCGCGGGCCGGGCCCGCCAGGGTGCGCAGGCGACCAAGGGCCTCCTCGCCGAGATGCGGCGCACCCAGCAGGACCTGGAGCAGTACGCGCGCGACGCGGCGGCCCAGTGGAAGAAGCTCGAGGCCAACCGCGAGGCCAGGGCCAAGGCCAAGAAGAAGGTCAAGGAACAGATCGCCGCCGCCGAGAAGCTCGAGTCGGCGCTGCAGAAGGAGGAGAGGAAGCGGCTGGCGAAGCTGGAGCAGCAGGCCGCGCGGCGGGCGCAGACGACCTGGCTGGACTCGGGGGTCCTGGACGACATCAGCCGGAAGGCCTCCGCCCGGGGCAAGAAGGCCGTGGAGTACGCGACGGCGCAGATCGGCAAACCGTACGAGTGGGGCGCCGAGGGGCCGAAGACGTTCGACTGCTCCGGGCTCACCTCACAGGCGTGGGCGGCCGCCGGGCAGGGCATCCCCCGCACCTCGCAGGAGCAGTGGAAGCAGCTCGACCGCGTCGCCGTCGAGGCCATGCGCCCCGGCGACCTCATCATCTACAACTCCGACGCGAGCCATGTGGCGATGTACCTGGGCGACGGCGCGATGGTGCACGCCCCCCGCCCCGGCCGCACGGTGACGATCGCAGGGGCTGGCTCGATGCCGATACTCGGGGTCGTACGGCCCGGTTAGCAGGGCTTGCCGGTGCCGGGGCGCGCGTCCGGTGGGTGCGCCGTCCCGCCTGTGCACGCGCCGGGCGACTGCGGGGAGCGCCGTACGTCACCCCCGTACGCGTGGCCCGGCCCGCCCGGCCTGGTCTGCCCGACCGGGGTTGTCCCGGCGCCGACCCCTGCCAACCCCTCGCCGACCTCGTCGGCGTGACCTGCAGCACGTGATCCGTGGCACTTTCCGGTACGGGGCTCAACCCCTGGGGCGTGATGTACGTCATCCCGTGCAAGCGCGCATCCTGCCCAATTGCGGTACAGGATGCGGCATATGACAGCGGCTGTTCCGCACGCGTCCGGTCCGCCGTCATTCCTTTGTGACGGCGCCTGACGCTATGGTCCCCGTCGGTGGATCGAGATCCCTCGACCCGCCATGCCCTCGGGGGGAGGGAAGGAACCCAAGACGATGCCCGTACCCGTACCGCGGCAGAGAGCGATCCCCGCCGTGGAAGGTGGTCAGGCTCACGCCGCGTCTTCACCCGGCGGACCGGCGCAGGCCGCGCCCGTATCCGGCACACCCGGCGTACCCGGCACACCCGGCGCCCTTGGCACCCCGCCCGGCCCGGAGTCGTCCTCCTTGTCCTCGGCGAGGCGCGGCACCGACGCCGACACCGCCCCGCTGACGCTGCTCGTGATCGAGGACGACCCGGCCGGCGCGCTGACCGTGCCCGAGCTGCGGGACGCGACCGGCCGACAGATCCGTGTGCGTACCGCCCGCAACCTCACCGAGGCCGAGCGGCTGCTCACCGACGACGTCCAGTGCGTCCTGCTCGACCTCGCGCTGCGGACGCCCGGCCCGCCGACAGGCTTCACGGCCGCGACCGCCGCTGCGATCACGACCGCGGCCATGGCGGAGCGGCCGGAACAGGCGGCGAAGGCGAACGGGGACGCGGCCACGGACGCGGCCACGGACGACGAGCTGGCCACGCTCCGGCACGTGCTGCGGCTCTCTCCCCGGCACGCCGTCCTCGCGCTCACCCCGGCCGAGGACACCGACCTCGGCATGGCGGCCGTACGCGCCGGCGCCCAGGACTACCTCTTCCGCGACGAGCTGGACAGCCGGCTGCTGAGCCGCGCCGTCCGCTACGCGGTGGAGCGCAAGCGTTCCGACCGGGCCGAGCGACGGCTGACCGAGTCCAGACTGCGGGCGCAGGAGAACGCGCGGCTGGAGCGCGGCCTGCTGCCCACGCCGCTCCTGGAGGGCTCGTCGCTGCGGTTCGCCGCGCGCTACCGGCCCGGCCGTTCGCGCGCGCTGCTCGGCGGCGACTTCTACGACACGGTCCGCACACCCGACGGCACCGTGCACGCCATGATCGGCGACGTCTGCGGGCACGGTCCCGACGAGGCCGCCCTCGGTGTGGAGTTGCGGATCGCCTGGCGCGCGCTGACCCTGGCGGGCCTGTGCGGCGACCGGCTGCTGTCGACACTCCAGCAGGTCCTGGAGCACGAGCGCGACAGCGACGAGATCTTCGCGACGCTCTGCACGGTGGACATCGCACCGGACGGCCGCCGCGCGGGCCTGTGCCTGGCGGGCCACCCCGCTCCGCTGATCTCGCGCCCGGCCAGGTCCCGGACCCCGGCCGGCGGCGCCCGGACCGGCGGGACCGAGGTCGCCGGCGCGCCTCCCGTCGCCGAACTGCTGCCGTACGAGAACGGCGGCCCGGCACTCGGTCTGCTGCCGAACGCGCGGTGGCCGCGCCAGCAGGTGGAACTGGGCGGCGAGTGGAGCCTGATGCTGTACACGGACGGCCTGATCGAGGGCCGGACCGGTGAGGGCAGGGAACGGCTCGGCCAGGACGGGATGGTGGACATGGTCCGCCGCCAGCTGGCGGAGGGCCTGCGCGGCGAGGAACTGCTGCGGGCCGCCGTGAACGAGGTACGGGACCTCAACGGCGGCGAGCTGACGGACGACGTGGCGGTACTGCTGCTGGACCGCGTGGCCTAGAGCCCGTTATTCGCGGGGTGCGGACGCGGAGATGCGGACGCGGAGATGCAGGCACGGAGGTGCGTACGCGGAGATGCAGGCACGGAGGTGCGTACGCGGAGATGCAGGCACGGAGGTGCGGACGCGGGGTGCGGGGTGCGGACGCAAGGTGCAGGCGGCCGCGGGGGGGGGGGGGAGAGGAGGAGGGGAGCGTCAGCGCCCGCCGTTGTAGGGCCCGTACGGACCGTCGCTGCTGCTTCCTCCGCCCCGACGGCCGCCCCGGCCGCCGCCCGACACCTGCCTGAGGGCGGGCCGGACGTCCACGAAGAAGACGATCGTGGCGACGAGGCCCGCGATCTGCAGGAAGACGATCGGCACCAGCAGGTTCACGGCCACCGTGACACCCAGGATGATCAGCCAGAACATCTTGTTCTGCTTGTTCGCGGCGCGGTAGGCGTCCTCACGGGCCAGCACGGCGAGGACCAGCGCCGCCACCGCAAGCACCAGCATGGCGGTGAAGATCAGCCACATGAGGCCGCCGAATGCCGTCAGGAGCACTGTGCCCACCACCCGAGTCTGGTTGTCGTCGCTACGCGGTCACCGTACCCGCAGAACGGGCCGGGAACTCCGATAGTGCCCGGAGTGCCCGGCCCGTTCGCCGGCACGGATCCGCGCGGCGGCGTACGCATCGCGCGTCCGCCGCTCGCCCGCCCTACTTCGCGGGCGGCGTGCTCTTCTTGGCCGTCGTGGTGGTCTTGCGGGCAGCCGGGGCCTTCTTGACCGGGGCCTTCTTCGGCGCGGCGGCCTCGGCCTCGGCCGCGACGGGCTTCTCGATCGTGCCCTCGCCCGGCTCGGGGCTCGGCTCGACCGCGATGGCCAGCTCCTCGATCTCCTCGGCCGCCTCGCCGCGCCAGGTCTTCACGGTCTGCTCGCCGTGCTCGGCGACCTTCTCGTACGTCTCGCGCGCCTTCACGGCGTACTCGGCGGCGACGCCGACGCTGCGCAGGGCGAGGTCCTGGGCGGTCTCACCGATCTTCTTCAGGTCGGTGTCCAGGTTGCTGATGAAGCCGTTCACCTTGGTCTGGAGGGTCTCCTGCGCGCCCTTGGCGCGGGCGGTGGCCTTCTCCTGGACGGCGTTCGGGTCGATGCCCCGTACGGCGTCGATGCGGGCCGGCGCCTCGGCGCGCAGCTGCTCGACGAGACCCGGCACCTTCTTGGCCTGCTGGATGGCCAGATCGGCGGTACCGGCGGCGAAGTAGAGCGGGGTCGGGTCGCTGAAGGTCTTGCGCAGGTCGTCGGTGATGGCCATGGTGATGGTCCTCCCGGAATCGCTGTGACGTGGTACGTGAGGGTTTTCGTGCGGGTCGTGCGGGTCGTGCGGGTCGTGCGGGTCGTGCGGGTCGTGCGGGTCGTGCTAGTCGCTCTGCGCGGCACCGCTGCCGTCGGCCGTGCGGGGTCTGTCCTCCACGAGGCCTCCCGCGTCCGCGCCGGCCTCCGCCTCGCTCTCGGTCTCCGTCCCGGTTTCCGTCTCCGTCTCCGGGACGTCGTCCGGAGCATCCTCGGCAGCATTGATCTCGAACCCGTTCTCCTTGCGAAAGGACTCGTAGATCTGAAGCAGCACCTGCTTCTGCCGCTCGGTGAGCGTCGGGTCGGCGAGGATGACGGCACGCGTCTCCACCTCGTCCCGGTCTCGCTCGGCGTCGAGGATCCCGGCACGGACGTACAGCGTCTCGGCGGAGATCCGCAGGGCCTTGGCGACCTGCTGCAACACCTCCGCGCTCGGCTTGCGCAGCCCGCGCTCGATCTGGCTCAGATACGGATTGGACACCCCGGCGGCCTCGGCGAGCTGCCGCAGACTCAGCTGCGCGTTGCGCCGCTGGTCCCGCAGGTACTCACCGAGATTGCCGACGTTGAGCGATGCCATGCCCCTACGGTGCACCATCCCCGCTAACTTTTGCAAGCACGTGCTTGCAAAAGTGCGCCACGCCACTCCGTGCGGGGAGCGGTTGCATAGGATCGGCGGCATGGCGCTACGACCCGTTCAGGTGAACATCAAGGCTGTCGATCACTCGGCGGTCGGCCGGTTCTGGGCGGAGGCGCTCGGCTGGAGCGCCTACAGCCCCGGTGTGACCACCTACGTCGGACCCGCCGGCGGCCTGGTGTGGCCGGACCCCGTCGTCGTCGGCATCGACGTCGTGCCCGTCCCGGAGCCCGGGACGGGCACGAAGAACCGTGTGCACCTCGATCTCGCCACCTCTTCCGCGGCCCACCAGGCGGAGTTGGTCGCGCGTCTCCGGGCCCTCGGGGCGACGCCCGCCCAGGTGGGCCAGGGCGAGGTGCCGTGGACGGTCCTCGCCGACCCGGAGGGCAACGAGTTCTGTGTGCTGGAGCCGCGGGAGGTCCACCGGGACACCGGGCCGATCGCCGTGGTGGTGGTCGACTGCGCGGATCCGCGGGCCATGGCCCGTTTCTGGGACGCGGCGCTGGACTGGACCCTGCAGGAGGTGTCCGACGAGCACGCGGTGCTGCGCTCCGCCGAGGGTGTCGGACCGTATCTCGAGTTCCTGCGCACGCCCGGCGCGAAGACCGGGCCGGACCGCGTCCACCTCGACCTGCTGCCGTACCCCGGTGACGACAAGGAGGCGGAGGTGGCCCGGCTGCGGTCCCTCGGCGCCACCGACCTCGACCTCGGCCAGGGCGCCGTGCCGTGGACGTGCCTGACCGACCCCGAGGGCCACGAGTTCTGCGTACTCGCCCATTCCTGACGCGAAGCCCTCTGACGCACCGGCACCCCTGCGACCGCCACAGCCACAGCCACAGCCACTACAGCGGTTACGACCGCTGTAGTCGCCTGCGGTACTCCCCCGGTGATGTCCCGGTCGCCCGCCGCCGTCGGCGACGAGGACCACGTCCGGCGCCATGACGTCCATCAGCTCCAGCAACCGCCCGGTGCGCAGCGCCGCCAGGAACCGCTCCGCCACGGCCTGCTGCTCCGACCTGCTCACCCGCGCCCTCGGCCGCCGGGCCGCCACGTGCTCGCGGGCTCGCCGCGCGACCTGCCGTACCGTCGCCACGGACTTCCCGACGACCTCACCGATCTCGCCGTACGGCGTCTCGAAGACCTCGTGGAGCACGGACACCGCCCGCTCCGTCGGGCCGAGCGTCTCCAGCACGGTCAGCATCGCGATCGAGACGCTCTCCGCGAGTTCGACGTCCTCGGCGACATCAGGGCTGGTCAGCAGCGGTTCCGGCAGCCACTCCCCCACGTGCTCCTCACGGCTGCGCGACACCGTCCGCAGCCGGGTGAGCCCTTGCCGGGTGAGCCCCTGCCTGGTGACGATCCGGACGAGGCACGCCCGCGGATCGCGCACCTGCGACCGGTCGACGCCGGACCACCGCAGCCAGGGCTCCTGCAGTACGTCCTCCGCGTCGGCCGCCGATCCGAGCATCTCGTAGGCGACGGTGAACAGTAGGGCGCGGTGGACGACGAAGGGATCGCCATCGGCTTCACCGGCCATCCCGGTGACGGTGACGGTGACGCCGGACCCAGGCGGTCGAGCAGGCCCGCGTACAGCTCGTCGGTCACGGTCGGCGGCGTGCTCGTCATGGCGTCGACGTACTCCAGCACGTCCCGCTCCAACCGTGTGAACGCCTCCGACTCCCGCCGGCGCGGCACCTGGCTCGCCTTGGCCAGGTCCAGGTTCTTGCCCAACACCTGGAAGTAGTTGACGTCCAGGCACCAACCGCAGCCCACCTGCGCGGCCACCGCCATGTGCGCGAACGTCTTGAGGCCCTCGTCGGCCATGCTCCATCCGGCGATGCCGCTGCCCAGGTTCCCGGAGTCCCGGGCGGCCTCAGGATGGTGCGCCGTCGCCGTACGGGAGTCGGCTACCAGATGATGATCCCGCCGCCGACGGCCAGCGCACGCCGCGCCGCGTCCACGATGTTGTCCAGGCACCGGCTCACGTCGTCGGCGTGCGGGGAGAGGGACTTGCCCGGTCCTGTCCCAGGCCCCGTCTCCGCCCCCGCTCCCGGCTCCGTCCCCGTTTCCGGTTCCGCGCGCATGTGCTCCGCGATCCGCGCCAGATCCGTACGGATCAGATCGCACTCGGCGATGAGGGCGGCCACCTCGTGCGGCGCCACGGCGAGGTCCTCCGTGGCCAGCCGGGGAAGGAAGCGCGCGCCCAGCGAACGGACCGGCCCGGACCCCCACACCTCGGTGCGCCACCGTTCCCGGCCCGCCGCGTCGGAGCATCCGGGCGGAACGTCCAGCACCTCGATGCCGCCCTCAGCACGGGGCACGTACACATCGACCGCGAGACTCATGTCAGAGAGTCGACCACGGACGGGGGCCGGAGGTCCACCGTCCCCCTCCGGTCCGGAATGGAAAGACAAATACATTGCCTGTACGCACGAATTCCCCTACCCTTTTCTCCGTGACTGCCGGGTCGGCCATTGGCCAACGAACAGTAGGGTTCCCGGCCTCCGAGTGAGGCCCGGGCGGGCCAGAGGGCCGCCCCCTTCTTCTCAAGCTCTTCTTCTCGAGCGCGCGTGAAGCAGCCGCGCGCCGAGGCGTATCCGCGTGTGCGCGCACCCGTCGCGGTGCACCACCCCGTTACGGCGTACCACCACCACCGTCGCGGTGCACCACGCCGCTGCACACCGAGCGCGCACACCGCATACGCATACGCATACGCACACGCAGACCGCACCCCCTCCCGCGGGCGGGCCCGATCCCCCCGCGGCGATTCCCCCTGCCCTTTTGCAGAATTCATCCAGCAGAAAGAAAAGAATGCCCACCGACTTCAACCAGCAGGTCATCGAGGAATTCCGGGCCAACTCCGGAAAGGTCGGCGGCTATTTCGAGGGCGCCCGGCTGCTCCTGCTCACCACCACGGGAGCCCGTTCCGCCGAGCGGCACACCACCCCGGTCGGCTACTACCCCGACGGGGACGGCCGCGTGCTGGTCATCGCCTCCGCCGGCGGTGCGCCGAAGCATCCGGACTGGTTCCACAACCTCGTCGCGCATCCGCACGTCAACGTCGAGACGGGCGTGTTCACGTACGGGGCCGAGGCCGAGGTGCTGAAGGGGACCGCACGTGACGAGGCCTTCGCCCGCGCGGTCGAGGCCGACTCCGGCTGGGCGGAGTACCAGGCGAAGACCAGCCGGGTGATTCCGGTGGTCGTGCTGCACGAGATCGCGACCGGCGGGCCGCCGAACGTCAGCACCTCCTCCATGGGCGAGTACGTCAAGGCGATCCACGACGCCTTCCGTCGCGAACTCGCCATCGTGCGGCGGGAGATCGGCGACGCGGGCCCCACCCTCGGCGCCCAGCTGCGCATCAACTGCCTGACCTTCTGCCAGGGCCTGCACAACCACCACACCGGCGAGGACATCGCCATGTTCCCGTTCCTCGCCGAACGCCGTCCGGAGCTCGCCCCGGTCCTGGACCGCCTGCGCGAGGAACACGTGCGGATCGCCGCCCTGACGGCGGAGTTGAAGCAGGTCATCGGTACGGAGTCGGCGGATCCCCGGCACGTGCGCGACGAGGTGGAGCGGCTCAGCACCGCGCTGGAGGCCCATCTGACGTACGAGGAGGAGCAGTTGATCCCCGTGCTCGACCTGCCGACCGGAGCCGTCCACTAGGACCGCCGCCGCCTGCCCGGCCCGCACGCCCCGCACGACCCGTCCGGACTGGGGGGGGCGTGCGGGCCGGCCCTCGCTAGAACGGCAGCGGGCGGGCGTGGACGACGTCCAGCCTGGACACCGCCCGCGTCAGCACCACGTACAACAGGTGCAACCCGCGCCCCCGGCCCCGCCCTCCCCCGCACCCCTCCGCGATCGCGGCCGGCTCCACGGCGACGACGTGGTCGTACTCGAGCCCCTTCGCCGCACCGGCTGCCAACACGGTCACCCGTGAGCCGAGCTGTTCCACCCGGCCGGCCTCGATGCCGGCGGCACCGAGCGCCTCCCGCACCCGTGCGACGTCCGGGTCCGCCGTGACGACCCCCACGGACCCTTCGTACGTGAGCGCGCGGCGGACGGCCTCGACCGTCCCGTGCGGCACGTCGTCCGTGCGGCGGATCCGCAACTCGCCGTCCCTGCGCAGCGACCGGCCCGGGGGCACCCCCACGTCCAGCTTGGCCAGTACGCGGTTCGCCAGCTCGACGACCGCCTCCGGCACCCGGAACCCGGTGGTCAGCGGCACCACGGACGCCTCCGGCTTCCCCAGGTGCGCGAGCTGCTCGCCCCACTCCCGGGCGGCCCACGGCGTGGTCCCCTGAGCGAGGTCACCGAGGACCGTGACCGACCCGAAGACGGCGCGGCGGCCGATCGCGCGGCACTCCATGGGTGACAGGTCCTGTGCCTCGTCGACCACCAAGTGGCCGTACTGGGCCGGGTGTCCGATCAGTCCTGCGACCTCGTCGAGCAGGACCAGGTCGGCCGCCGACCAGCGGGCGGACTTCCACGACCGGGGCGGCCTCGTCCACAGGAGCGCCTGCCGCTCGTCCGCGTCCAGCACCCCGTCCGCCGCCGCGGCCAGCGCGGCCGGCTCGGCCAGCAGCCCGGCGACGACCTCCTGCGGCCGCACCCCGGGCCACACCGCGTCGACGTACGCGCTGACGGGCCGCGCCCGCGAGACCTTCTGCAGCCAGGCGCCGGTCCGGGGTCCGGCCCGGCGTTCGGCCCGCTCCTGCACGTACCGCACGACGCGGGTCCGTACGCGCTCACGCCCGGTGGCGTACGGCGGCTCCTCGGCCCGTACGTCGGCCACGATCCGCGTGAGCACGGCGGCGGGCACCCGCCAGCGGTACGTGCCGTCGGGCACGGTGAGGTCGTCGCGCACGGCGGCCGGGTTCACGCGGGCGTACAGCGCGCGCCGCAGCACCTCCGCCATACGGGCGTCGTGCTTGACGACGGCGGTGCGCTCGCCGTCCTCGCCACCCACCGGATGCCGGCCGATCCCGATGCCGATGTCGCTGTCGTTGCCGATGCCCTTGCCGATGTCGATGCCGATCTCATTGCTGATCTCGTTGCCGATCGTCGACTGCCGTACGCCGGTCTCGCCGAGCGCGGGGAGCACTTCCGAGATGTAGGAGAGGAAGGTGGGGTTCGGTCCGAGGATCAGCAGTCCGCCGCGCCGGATGCGCTGCGGATGGGTGTAGAGCAGGTACGCGGCCCGGTGCAGCCCGACGGCCGTCTTGCCGGTGCCAGGAGCGCCCTGCACGCACACGGACACGGCGAGGCCGGCCCGTACGAGGTCGTCCTGGTCGGGCTGGATGGTCGCGGCGATGTCACGCATCGGGCCGACGCGGGGGCGCTCGATCTCGTCGGCGAGGATGCGGCTCTCCGGGCTGCGGTGCCGGGGGAGGCGGCCCGTGAGGTGCTCGTCCTCCAGCCCGGTGAGGTCGGCCGACTCCCCGCGGCTGCCCGGGGCCCAGCCGAAGCGCCGCCGCACGTCCACGCCCTGTGGATCACGGGTGCTCGCCTGGTAGAAGGCGCGGGAGACGGGGGCACGCCAGTCGACGACGAGGGGCGGGGCGGCGGGATGCTCGCTGATCCGCCGACGTCCGACGTGATAGCTCTGCCCGGCGTGGTCGCCGGCGGTCCCGCTGTCCGTCCCGAAGTCCAGCCGTCCGAAGAACAGCGGCCCTTCGGGCAGTTCCCGCATCTCCTTCGCCCGGCTCCGGAGCACGTACCCGAGCACTTCGGCGTCGGCGCCGGACGCGGACACGTCCTCTCCGGTGACGACGTGTTCCTGCGCTCCGTCGACCATCGCGGCGAGGGCGGCGCGGCAGAGGTCGTGGTGAACGCGCTCATGGCGGAGCCGGGCGGTGGGGGCATCCGCGAGGGAGGGGTCGGTGGACGTCATTCGACCGAGGGTACGCGAATAACGTAACCAAGTTAAAGTTTTTACTCCGTAACGGAGTGAGCGGTCATGTGCCGGGCGTCGCGTACTCCGGGAGCCCCTGTGCCAGCCGCGCGAAGGCGCCCTCCGCCGCGGCGACGGCGTCCCGCCGTACCGCGGTGACGTCCTCGCCGTCCGCGATGCGCCGCCAGCTGTCCATGGCCAGGATCCGCCGCACGGCGACGATCTGGCCGGCGGCGAGCCGCGCCCGGAGGGTTCCGCCGAGCGCGGCGGCGAGGGCGGCCTCGGACCGCTCCAGGTACTCGTAGAGCCGCGCCACGAGGGACGGCGTCCCGTACAGCAGCCGGTGGAAGGCGAGGACGTGCGGGTCACCGTTGACGCCGGTCACCGGGTCGCCGTGCTCGATCCCGGCGAGGTGGTGCAGCCGCAGGGCCTCGATCGCGGACCGTCCGGGCGCCCGTTCCGCGACCACGCGCGCGGCCTCGGTCTCGTGGTCGGCGAACCGGTACAGGACGAGGTCCTCCTTGGAGGGGAAGTACCGGAAGAGGGTCGGCTTGGAGATCTCGGCGGCGGCGGCGACCTCCGCGACGGAGACCTTCTCGAACCCTTTCTCGAGGAAGAGCGAGATGGCGATGTCGGAGACGTCGCGGTACATCCGGAGCCTCTTGCGCTCACGCAGCCCCATGGCACCCGCCGCGCCCCTCCCACCGGAGACACCCCTCGCATCGGCGGCACCACTCACACCGCCGGCACCACCCGCACCACCGGCGTCCGCCACACCCGTCTCACCCATGCCCCGAGCCTAGCCACCTCCCGGACCCCCGCCGTCGCCTTGGAGCGAACCGGAAACCGGAGCTACGGGCGGGTCGCCCTGCTGATCCGGCTCAGTCTGCGGCGCCTCGCCGCCAGCGCGGGACTGCCGCCAGACTCCACAGGTCGTCGAGATGCTTGTTCCACGTCTCCACGACGACGCGTGCGTCGTCATTGCCGCCCCGGGCCCACACACTGAGTTCCGTGTTGTATCCCTTGGGATCGTAGAACTCGGGATCGGTGCTCCGTTCCACGGTTCGCGCGACCACGTTGTAGAGGCCGTGCAACACCTGTTCCCGGTTGAAGATGCAGATCTTGTCCCTCGGTATACCGGGGTAGAGACGATATTCGCACTCCGCCGTCACCCGGCCCGCGACCGTGAGCCGCTCCACGATCGCCGACAGCCTCTGGTCGTACACCTCGCACTTCGACTCCAGGCCTCGGCGGAACATCGGATCGTCCACCGGTGCGCCGTCGGGTCCCACACGCGAGGGGACGGTCATCCGCTGCTCGAAGTCCGGAATCAGGATCCGCACGGAGACGTGCCTGGTCGGCCCGGGATCGTCCAGGAGGCCTTCCAGCCGGTGATACAGCTCGTTGTAAAGCGTCTCCCCCGTGTAGCCGAGGAACCGGATCTCCACCTCCCTGGCACGGAACGCCGCGGTCACGAAGCCGCCGAGCTCCCGCGACTGGACGCGAGACTGTGGCGGCAGCCGGAGGGACGTGGCCAGTTCCCGTACCGAGTCGTACAGAACGTAGCCGACCAGACTGAGCAGGGAGCCGCCCAGGGCCGCCTTGCCCTCAAGCGCATCGCCGACGGGTTCGAAGAACTGGGCCACGAGCCCGACGGCGAACATCCCGAGAAGCAGGATGCGGGTCACGACCGGCTCGAAGCGCGCCTGAAAACGCCTCAGGCGTTCGCCACCACGTAGTGCAGGATCATTCCGCGCACCGGACATCGGCGTCCCCCTTTGAACCGGCCGGTCCGGCGCACCGCTTCACATTCCGACCGACAGCCTCACCCGCCTGGTGGTGCCATCGTCCCCATGTGGCAGCGCACGGACAAGATAGGGGTTCGACAGTTCACGCGAGGGAAGTCCGAGCGATCCCTTCGCCGCCCGCAACGTCATCCCGTACGACTGCACCGCTCGACTGACGTTGGGGGCGTCGAGACTCGCGCCCGTGACCAACCGGTCGAGGTCCACGTAGGCCGAGCGGACCGTCTCGATGCGCCGGTAGACCTGCCAGTCGCTCTCCCAGCCCTTCGTGTACGTGCTCGGCAACCCTTTGACCCAGCGGCGGAACATGCGGTCGCGAATCTCGGGACGGGTTGGCGTGAGGTGCATGTGCCGGACGAGGTCGTACAGGGGATCACCGACCAGAGCCATCTCCCAGTCGATGATGGTCAGCGCGTACGCGTCGTCGCGGCGTACGAGGTTCCAGGGGTTCAGGTCGCCGTGCAGCAGGGTCGGCTGCCGCGGGGTGACCCGGTGCCGCGACAGGATCTCGCCCAGCCGCCGCGCGTTCGGCAACCCCAGCACTCCGGCCAGCTGCTGGGACTCCTTGGGCAACCCATCGACGAGCAGCACGAGTTGGCAGTTCAGCCAGGTGGAGAAGTCCCCGTCCTGCGCCCACTCCGTGGCAATCGGGTCCACCGACACGAGGTCGACCCGGGTGAGCGCACAGAGCTGGTCGACAAGACCGTCCGCCTCACGGGGCAGGAGACCGTTCACCGGGTGACTGGGGGGCTGGTCGTCGTCGCGTGCGCCTTCATAGGTGTGAATGGCGAAGGGGTCCCTCACATGGCTCTCGCCCAGCGCGAGGATCCTCGGGGCCGTCGCTGCGATCCCGGACCGCTCGATGGCCGCGAGGACGGCATGCTCGCTCAGGAATCCACGCTCACGACGGCAGACCGATGCCACTTTGCGCCGCACCATGACGGGGAACTCCACGCCTGGCACGCGCACGACGGAGTTGAGGTGGGCCGTTCCCTTGAACACCCGTTGAGCCGGCGCCGCGCCTTCGGCGATCAGGGCCTCGACCACGGACGAGCGAGGGAAATCAGGGTGCTCGGGGATCCGTTCGTCCGGCGTCCACCGGTACACCGTGGCCGTTCTGCCGGTGCCCGGCCGACGGCCGAGGCGGGACGCCTGCCACCGGACAAGGACGCGTTCGACCTCTGCTTCGTCCGGTACTCGGACGAGCCGCAGGGGATCGGCGGCGGCCCTCAGCGCCCTGGTGACCGATGCGGTCGCCCGGTCCAGATTCTGCTGGTCGAGGGAGTGTTCCAGTGAACGCGCCGCCCGCATCACGTCCGGATAGACGGACTGCGCGCGCTCGAATGCCAGATAGTGGCGGAGGTCCTTGGAGAGGCCGTTCGCAGCCAGGGGCCGAGTGGTCTGCACGGCTGTCACCCAGGCTTCGACGACCTGGTCCCACTGGAAATCCGGGTACTGCATGCGGACCAGATGCGTGGCCAGGTCGTGAAGGGGGTCACCGTACGTCGCGAGTTCCCAGTCCACGCAGATCAGCGGCGGCTCGCCCCGGTAGGTGACGATCACGTTGTCCCGGTGGAGGTCAGCGTGGAGCAGGCTGTACGGGCGCCGGGCCATGGCGGGGACCCGCTCGGCCAGCCGGACGAGGGCGTCGTCGGGGATGCCCAGTGCGGCGAACAGACCGCCGAAGGCAGCCCAATTGGGCTGACGGATCTGGCGGTCGGCGAGATACGCCAGCGTGCGCAGAAAAGCCCGGCTGTCCTTGTCGTTGGGCGGCCAGTCGGCGGGCAACGGGGGCAGCGCCTCCTTGCGCACCTGGGACATCTGCGCCAGGAGACCGGCCAGGGCACCGATCAACATGCCATCGACCGGCTTGCCGTTGGGACAGACCATGGAGAGCGGGACACCCTCCACATAGCTGTGAACGGCTGAGTCGTGCCGCTGGGCCAGACACTGCGGCACGTTCGGCAGGGCATCGCCGATGGCGGCGAGGATTTCCGCCTCGTGCTCCCATGTCCTGATGACCACCGGCACGACCTCCGGCCGGCGAATCCGGACGGTCACGCTCGTGCCCGGTTCACGCCCCACCCGACGCGCCATCGATTCGGTCAGAGGCAGCACATAATTCTGGTTGTGGTGGCCACTGCTCACCACTCCGACCTGTTTCGCCCGTTCCACGAACTCGTCGTAGGCAGCATCGGCGACGCTTGGTTCCCATGGGGCATGGCTGGGAACCGTGGATGTGCCCACGGGCAACTCCTGTGACTGAGGTTGCGCAAACCCTAAACGCCGTTGAATACGGCTGACGCGCCGGGTTCGTCTCAATGAGGTAAACCTCTGGTAGGACCCGAGGGAACGGTACGCCTCACATTGCCCCTTATCGGCCCAACGGAGATCAGGTCGCCAGCAAGTTCCATACGGAGTCGAACCAGGACTGCATGGTGTCGACGTAAACCGATCCGGTCGAGTTCGGATCATCGTCCGCGGCGTAGTGCATGAGAGTGGCTCCGACACCGAGCACGTCAAGGGCATCGATCTCCTCACCGTCCTCCAGGACGATGCGCCGCTCGGTCACCTTGTACAGCCCGTGCAGTGCGGCCGAGCCGTTCAGCATGTACAGCTTGAAGGCCGGCGTCAGCGGTGCGTGGCGAATCTGCAGGTCGACGGCCGGGACAGCACGCTGGACCCTCAGCTCTTGAAGCACCTCCCGCAACGAGGCCGCATGGCGGCGGGTGAGGGAGAGCAACCGTGCCTTCACCCGCGGATCGTCCGGCGTCTCCATGGACCGGGGATAGGGA
Source organism: Streptomyces sp. V3I8 (assembly GCF_030817535.1). NCBI lineage: Bacteria > Bacillati > Actinomycetota > Actinomycetes > Kitasatosporales > Streptomycetaceae > Streptomyces > Streptomyces sp. V3I8. Next base: position 4,047,818 of record NZ_JAUSZL010000002.1, read on the forward strand.
AGGTCCAGTTCCTCGGCGGGCAGCAACATGCGCAGTGAGATGCGCTGTGGCGCGATCTGCTTGGCGCGGATCCGCTCCGCCTGGACCCGGATGTGGGCGTCGAGGGACTCCGACGTCAGGGTGTAGACGTCGAGCGAGACTTCAGGCTCCTCGAAGGCTTCGGCGATGATCGGTCCCAGCATGACTGCCCGACCTTGCGCCGAGGGCCTCGGCGTCACGGGCTGAATGCGCTGGACCTTGACCACTCGTGATCCACTGCCCTGCCTGGATTCGATCCAGCCCTCGCTGACGAGCTCCCTCAGTACCCGTTGGACGGTGTCGCGGGAGACCCCGAACTCCGTGGCCAGCACGCGCTGCGGCGGCAGAAGGGCACCCACGGCGTACGTCCCACCGACCATGCGGTTGCGCAGTTCCTCCAGGACGCGCACGAATTCCCTGCCGCCCTCGCCGCTCCGCTCGTCACTCACACGGCGAACGTACCTCTTCCGGCCTGTCGACAAACCGGATTTCAGTCAAATCGGCAGTCCAACTTGAAAGTTGGTTAAGGGATCTGCTCACCCGGGGACACCAAATTCAAGGCAACCAGTCCAATTGGACCGCTTGTTGATCGCTTCAGTGAAGTAAACGGGGTGGGGAACATGGTCTTCTTCCAACTACTGGGCGCTTGCATCAGGCTCGCCCTCTCGCAGCTGGTCCAGTCGAGGCTCGGATTCACCGGGCTGGTCCTGCTGGCCCTCCTGCTGGTGGGGGTGCGGGCCGGCCACCCGCGATTGGCCTGGTGGTCGGCCGGGCTCTTCTTCCTGCTGACACTCCAGTTGCAGGCTTGAGCCACCTCACGACCGGCTCCGGAGAACCCCCAGCACCGGCTCCAACGAGGCCACCACGTACCGGGCCCCGGCGTCCCGCAGCAGTTTCTCCTTGCGCTCGTTGCGCGCGTAGCCCAGGAACGGGACTCCGGCCGATTCGGCGGCCAGGTAGTCCGACGGGGCGTCGCCGATCATGAGGGCGGACCGCGGGGCGGCGCCGAGGGCGTTCAGGGCCCGGTTCAGGCAGTGCGGGTGCGGTTTGAGGTGGTCCAGGTCCTGGGTGCGGCCGTAGATGTTCGGCGCGAAGCAGCCGGACAGGCCCCGGCTCTCCAGGTAGGTCGCCGCCGTGCGGGGCGAGTTGTTCGTCGCCACGGCCAGCCTCGCCCCCACCGCGCTCCAGGTCCGTATCAGCGGGTCCGCGAACTCGGTGGGCCAGGCGGAGGGCGCCGCCTTGAGTTCCTGCTGGGTGAGGCGGTCCTCCAGCTCGACCACCAGGTCGCTGTGCGGATGGCGGCGGTTGACCGCGTACAGGACCGCCATCGGGTCGGGGTGGACGCGTTCCTGCGCGGTGAGCAGTTCGCGCAGGCCCTGGCGTTCGAGCCATTCCACCAGGTCCTTCGCCACGTCCTGCGCCGAATGCCCCGCGAAGAGCCGGCAGATCGGCCCGTCGAAGTCGAAGAGGACGAAGCGGGCCCGCTCGATCACCGCGCGCAGGTTCTCTGTCTCTGTAGCCACCGGACCAGTCTGCTTCGTATCAGGAGTCACTAGGAGAGTGTCAGGTCCGTCGTGATGGTTTCCCAGAGGCCGTCGAACCACTTCTGCGACTCCTCCACGAACGCGGCGTCGCGCTGCCCCGACCGCGTCCAGAAGGAGAAGAGGAGGGACTTGGAGCCGAGCGCGTCGTACATCTCCAGGGTCCGGCTCTCGTACGGCTCCTCGCGGCGCGTGAGGACGTAGTAGCCGATCAGCGCCTCGGCTCCGTTGAGCAGGTAGAGCTTGACCGGCGGGGTGAACGGCAGGGCGCGGAACGTGACGTTCACGTCGATGCCGTGCGAGGAGCGCAGGGCGTTGAGGTTGTGCCGCAGGACATGGGCCTGCGCGTTGCGCATGTCCAGCCAGCGCTGGTGGACCGGGTCGTCCTCGGCGGTGCTGTCGACGGAGACGGGGAAGGCGAGGGTGATCTCCCGGGACGGCACCAGGATGCGGACGTCGATCGACTCGGGGCGCAGGGTGCCGTCGTGGATCCGGCGGACCGGGTCCCCGATGGCCAGCATCAGCGTCTCGGCCGTGTGGCACACGACGTCGATACGCACACGCTGCGCGCCGAACGCCTCCACCAGCCGCGGCGCCAGCCCCACCATCGTCGGCTGGGGCTCGTCCCGCGTCGGGGGCACGTCCGCGATGCGGGGCGGACTGCCCTTGCTGACGTTGCTGAGGAGGCCGTCGTCCTGGAGGGCGCGCAGGGCCTGGCGGACCGTGCCGCGTTCCACGCCGAACTCCTCGGCGAGCTCGGCCTGGGTGGGCAGGCGGTCGCCGGCGCGCAGGGTGCCCGCGCGTATGCGGTCGCGCAGGATGTCGGCGATCTCCTGCGCCGAAAGCTTTCTGCTGTCGTTCACTGCCACGTTCTCCTGGGTCACGACCAAACGCTACAACCTGGGCCCATCTAAAGGGACTTGTTTGAAAGTTGTTTGCGACTAGGTACCAACTGGGGATAACTTAAGCATAGTTGGTAACCAACTTCAAAGAGATGGCGGAAGTTCCGCCTCCTCTCGCAAGGAGTTGGCACGTAGGAAGGTTCCGCATCCGTACCGCACGATCCGAAGGAGGATCCACCATGCCCGCCATCGCCCTCTTCTCCGCCCTCCTCGTCGTCGGATTCGAACAGTTCGTCGAGTGGCGGTTCGGCCTGGGCGGCGCCGTAGGACTGCTGCTGCTCACCGTGGGCCTCAAGGTCAGAAGCCCCACCTGCAGCTCCGTCGGGGCCGTCGTCCTGGCCCTGATATTCACAGGACCGGCTCTGTGACCTGCGGGAACCATCCGCAGCTCACACCGCGCGAGCCCAGCTCGAAGCAGGCCGTACCACCCGTGGGAGATCTCAGCCCGTGAGCACCAGCTCCGAGCTGATGGTCTCCCACAGCGCGTTGAACCACAGGTGCGACTGTTCCACGAACGTCGCGGCGCGCAGCCCCTCGCCCGGCTCGAAGGCGAACAGCATCGACTGGGTCCCCTCCGCGTCGTACGTCTCCAGGTACTCGTGGTCGATCTCCTCGCCCCGCCGCTCCAGCGTGTAGTACGCGAAGAGCGCCTCCGCCTCGTTGAGCAGGTACAACTTCACCGGCGGGGTGAACGGCAGGGCCCGGAACGTGATGCGCACGTCGATGCCGTGCGTCGCCCGTAACGCCAGCAGGTTGTGCTTGAGGACCTGGCCCTGGGCGTTGCGCTGGGCCAGCCAGCGCCGCTGGACCCGCGCCCCGTCCCCCGTCGCGTCCACCGCCGCCGGGAAGGCGAGGTCGATGTCACGGGACGGCAGCAGGACGCGGACGTCGATCCTGGCCGGTTTCATTCGCCCCTCGTGGATGAGCCGCAGCGGTTCGCCCATCGCGAGGGTCAGCGAGACGGCCGTCAGGCACAGCGCGTCGATCGCCACGTGCGGCGCCGAGAAGGCGTCCGTGATGCGCGAGGCCAGCGCCACCATGGTGGTCCGCGGCGGGGCCGCCGGCCCGGTCAGCGCCTTGTCCACGTCCTGCGCGACCGTCGCCGGGCTGCCCTTGGACACGTTGGACAGCAGGTTCTCCGACTGCAGGATGCGCAGCGCCTGCCGCACGGTCCCGCGCTCGACCCCGAACTCGTCGGCCAGTCTGGCCTGCGTGGGCATGCGCGCTCCCGCCCGCAGCTCACCCGACAAGATCCGGCTGCGCAGCTCGTCGGCCACCTCGTGGTGCGACCTCTGCGAACGCTGTGTCTGCTGTGCCCTGTTCCGCCCGTTGACGGCGGCATGTTCCGGGTCCACGACCGAACCCTACAACTTCGCGCCATCTTTGGGCAGTTACCGCGAAGGTGGTTATGAGACGCATCCAAGCGGAGATAACTTCATTGAAGTTGGTGACCAACTTCAGCAACATGGTCAAACTTCCGGGGGGTTGGCCACCGGGGTCGCGAACGGCGACCAGGTGATTCGGTCCCGGCGGGGGTTGCCGCCCCGTCCCGAAGGAGGGACCGCATGCCGCTCGTAGCCATCGTCGTCGCCGTCCTCGCCATCGCCATGGAGCAGCTGCTCCAGGTCAAGTACGGAGTGATGGGCGTCGTCGCCTTCGTCGCCCTCGCCATCGGAATCAAGGCCAAGAACTCAATGATCGGCGGCATCGGGGCAGTGATCCTCGTGGTGCTGCTCGCCCAGTCCGGCTGATCGGACCTCACCGTCCGGCAGCCGGCCGACCGGGTTCCCTTCCGGAGGGGAGCCGGGAGCCCGGTCGGCCGCACCACCGCGGAACGGTCCGCCGTCCGCGGAAGCAGGACCGACGACACAGCAGGACCGACAACAACTGAACAGCTACGGAGCACCACACGCAGCACGCAGACCGCGGCAAACACACCGGAGGATGTTCAGAAGATGTCCGGGCACCACGGTCGCCTGGATGTACGCAGCAGGGCGTCGGCCAGCCGGGCGGCGCCCTCTCGTATCTCCTGGACCCGGCCCAGCGCCGCGAGCCGGACCGCCGACTCGTCCCCGAGCCACAGCGACCCCAACCCGGCCACCGGAAGGACCAGTTCGGCCTCCTCGGTGGTCCGCGCGCAGCTCGCTCCCTCGGGCGAGGCGTCCAGCCGGTACCGGCCCCGGGCGAGTCCGGCCGCGTCCGTCACCTCCAGGACGAGGGCGCCCGTCGCCCCGTATGTCCGGGCCTCCAGCGCCGCCACGACGTCCAGGATCCGTACCCACAGCCAGTCGGCCTGCGTGGTGATCGCCGCCGCGCGCGGGTCGGGGAGCAGGTGCGGCAGCAGGTCGTCGGCGGCACGCCGGCCCGTCCGGACGGCCGTGACCCAGTCGATCGAGCAGACGTGCTGCCACAGGGCGCGTTCCGCGGCCGGCGAGACGGCGATCAGGTCCTTGACCTGCGCGGTCTGCAGCGGCTGCTTCGCGTCCCCCCAGTGGTCGTCCACCGTGTACGTGAGCAGGCCCTCCGTCTCGCCCCGCGCGTTGCGGTACACGGCGTGGAACGGCTCGGTCCAGGCCGCCCGGTCCGGCACCGGCCCGCCCGTGGCCGTCTGCCACCACCGCTCGCTCCGGTCGATCGCGCCCGGCTGCGAACGCCTGAGCCGCTCGTGCAGCTCCGGCCCGTTCTTCCGTACGTCGTCGCCGTCCACGAGGTCGACACGGCCGCCGTCGCCGGGTCCGGCCCACCGGGGGTCGAGCCCCGTCCGCGGGACGTCGACCGTCCACTCGGCGGTCGTGGTGGCCGCCCCGAACCCGTACCGGCCGTAGATCGGGTACTCCGCGGCGATCAGCGTCGCCACCACGTCTCCGCGTTCCCGCGCGGCCGCCAGGTCCTGGGCCATCATCCGCGTGAGGATGCCCCGGCGGCGGTGGGTCGAGGTCACGGTGACGTTCGAGATCGCGTCGGCCCGTACGGCCGTGCCGCCCACCGCGGTGATCTCCTGCGCGAACGACCGGAAGGTCCCCACGCACCGCTGCCCGTCGAAGGCCCCCAGCGTCCGCTCGGGCACGATGTAGGTGCTGCGGTCCGCGATCTCCGCCTCCGACGGGCCGGGCGGCCGCAGGAACCCGGTGTTCATGGCGCGGATCCAGTCGGGGATCTCGTCGGCACGGATGGGGCGTACGTCGATGTCGTCGCGCGAACTCATGGGGTCACGCTAGGCATACGGCGCGGGAGGTGTCGTGCGGATTTCACACCCCGGGACCGGACTCGGGACCGGACCTCGGGACCGGACTCGGGACCGGACCTCGGACCCTGGACCCCGGGACCGGCTCCGCGGCCGGGCCCGGGAACCGGCTACATCAGCAGGTCGTCCACCTGGGCCTCGCCCTCCCGGTACCTGCGGGCGATCTCCGCGCTGCAGTCGTCGGCCGTCCGCTGCAGCTCCTGCCGCCGTCGTGAGACCTGCTGCTCGTAGCCCACGAGCCGCGCCATCCCGGCGTTCAGCTCCGCGTCCGTACGCGCCTCCAGGTCCGACAGCTCGACCTCGGCGAGCATGTCGGCGGCCAGCAGCCGGTACTCCTCGCCGTACGGCGTCCCGACGGTCACGTGCCGCGCCGACGAGCGGTGCCGGGCGGGCGCGTCCGTCAGGATCTCCGACAGCCGCGCGACGACCGACGCCTCCTCGACGACAGGGGTCCCGGGGCCGCCGGCCCGGCCCCCCCGGGGACCCGTACGCCGCCCCAGCTCGGCCCGCAGGATGTCGATCCGGCCCTGCAGCAGCCGTCGTACGTAACTCAGATCGGCCTCGTCCCGGTGCGCGTCCCGGCGCAGACCGCGCAGCTCCGGCAGCCGCAGGCCGCCCAGCGGTGACGCGGGTTCCGGCATCGGGCTGTCCGTCCGCTGGGCCGGCGGACCCACCCGGGTCAGTGAAACGGGCCCGGGTGACCGCCCCGTACTCGGTGTGCTCATGTGCCTCGACCGTCCCCTCGACCGGCGTGTGTGAGCATCGTGCCACCCCAAGTGGCCGCTATGTGACCGAGTGCCCCCGATCGGCCCCAGATGGACTGTTAAGGAGCAATACGAAAGACCCTGTACGGACGCCGTACGGGCGCCGACCGGACGCACGGCATGATGGTCCGTATGCGTGCGGTGGTGCAGAGGGTGGACGGCGCGAGCGTCGTCGTGGACGGCGAGACGGTCGGGGAGATCGACGGCGAGGGGCTGTGCGTCCTCGTCGGGGTGACCCATGAGGACACGAAGGAGAAGGCGGCCCAACTGGCCCGCAAGCTCTGGTCCGTGCGGATGCTGACGGACGAGAGGTCGTGCTCCGACATCGACGCGCCGCTGCTCGTCGTCAGCCAGTTCACCCTCTACGGGGACGCCCGCAAGGGCCGACGCCCCACCTGGAACGCGGCGGCCCCCGGCGACGTGGCCGAGCCCCTGGTGGACGAGGTGGTGGCGCAACTGCGTGCACTGGGCGCGACGGTGGCCACGGGAAGGTTCGGCGCGAAGATGCGCGTCTCGCTGACGAACGACGGCCCGTTCACGGTGCTCGTCGAGATGTGAGTCCCGGGCAGCAGCGGGTGCCGCGGGGGCCCGCCTAGGGCTCGACCACGACCTCCTGGGCGGCGGCCGTCGTGTCGGCGACCAGCCGGGCGTCCAGCGGGACGTTCCGCTTGACGAGGCCGAGGGCGATCGGGCCGAGCTCGTGGTGGCGTACGGAGGTCGTGACGAAGCCGATCTTGCGTCCCTCCGGTCCCTCGTCCGCGAGGCGCAGCTCCGCGCCGTGCGGCGGCAGGAGGACCTCGCTGCCGTCCAGGTGCAGGAAGACGAGCCTGCGCGGCGGCTTGCCGAGGTTCTGGACGCGGGCGACGGTCTCCTGGCCCCGGTAGCAGCCCTTCTGCAGATGCACCGCGCTGCCGATCCAGCCCAGCTCGTGCGGGATGGTGCGGTGGTCGGTCTCGAAGCCGAGCCGCGGGCGGTGCTGCTCGACGCGCAGCGCCTCGTACGCGAGGAGCCCGACCGCCGGACCGTGCCCGCCCGCGTCCTTGCCGGTGTCCCGGGCGAAGGACTCCAGCTCCGCGCGCGGCAGGAACAGATCCCGCCCGTACGACGTCTCGCGCACGACGGCGTCCTCGGGGGCCGCGGCGATGGACCCGGCCGGCAGGTGCACGACCGCGAACTCGCCGGTCCGGTCGGTGACCTCGACGCGGTAGAAGAACTTCATCGACTCCAGGTAGGCGATCAGCGCCTCCTGCGTGCCGGGCTCGACGTGCGCCCAGGTCGTCGTCCCGTCGTCGACGAGGTACAGCGCGTGCTCGACGTGGCCGTTGGCGGAGAGGATCAGCGCCTCGGTTGCCTGCCCCGCCGGGAGGTCGCTGACGTGCTGGGTGAGCAGCAGGTGCAGCCAGCTCAGCCGGTCCGCACCGGTGACGGCGACCACCCCGCGGTGCGAGAGGTCCACGAAACCGGTGCCGTCGGCGAGGGCACGCTGCTCGCGGAACAGGTCGCCGTAGTGCGCGGCTACGCCTTCGTCCACTCCCTCGGCGGGAACGGCACCGGGCAGGGACAGCAGAGGGCTCTTCATATCCACACAGCCTACGACCGCGCCGGTGCCGTTTTTATTTCTTGGCACCCGTGACATCCGCGGCGTCCGGCTCCGCCGCGCAGTCCGCGCAGCGGCCGAAGATCGCGAAGTGCTTCATGTCGGTGACGAAACCGAAGGTCTCACGGAGCTTGGCGGTGAAGTCGGCGGCGACCTCGATGTCCGCCTCGATGACGTTCGTGCAGTCCCGGCAGACCAGGTGGATGTGGTGGTGCCGGTCCGCGAGGTGGTACGTGGGCGCCCCGTGCCCCAGGTGCGCGTGCGAGACCAGCCCGAGCTCCTCCAGGAGCTCCAGGGTCCGGTACACCGTGGAGATGTTGACCCCCGACGCCGTCCTGCGCACTTCCACGAGGATGTCGTCGGGAGTCGCGTGCTCCAGGGTGTCCACCGCTTCGAGCACGAGCTGCCGCTGGGGCGTCAGCCGGTAGCCGCGCTGCCGCAGATCGCTCTTCCAGTCGGTGTCCGTGCCGGTGCCCGTGCCTTCGGTGCTGCTTCCAGTGCTCACCACACCCGGAAGTCTAGGACTACTTGAAGAAAGCGATCCCGTCGTCCGGCATGTCGTCCGGGAGGGCCTTCGCCCAGCGCTCGACGTCCTCGGGGCTGACGACCTTCTTGAGCTGCGCCGACATGTACGGGCGCAGGGTGACCTCGGGGGTCTGCTTCTCGCCGACCCACATGAGATCGCTCTTCACGTAGCCGTACAGACGCTTGCCGCCGCTGTACGGACCCGAGGCGGCCGTCCGGGCGACCGCGTCCGTGACCAGGTCGATCTGCGGCTTCTTGTCGGCCAGCTCGCCGTACCAGACCTCGACCACGCCGTCGTCGCGGACCATCACGACCTCGACCTTGCGGTCCTTGTCGATGCGCCAGAAGCCCGATTCGGACTCCAGCGGGCGCACCTTGTTGCCCTCGGCGTCGAGGACCCAGGTGTGCGAGTGGTACTCCAGGAAGTCCCGCCCGTCGTGGGTGAAACTGACCTCCTGGCCGAAGTTGCACTTCTCGTCGCCGGGGAAGTCGTGGACGCCCGCGCCGGTCCACTGCCCGAGCAGGAAGACGAGCGGGACGAGGTCCTTGTGCAGGTCGGACGGGATCTCGATCATGAGGTCGGCAGTTCCTAGGTGGGGGTCAGCGCTGGCCCTGGTACAGCTTCTTCACGGCGAGCCCGGTGAAGGCGAGGACGCCGACACAGACCAGGACCAGCAGAGCTTCGAAGAAGTACTCAAGCACGGGGTGCTCCTCGGGTGACACGGTGATGGGCGGTACAGAGCCGGTCCCCACTCTAGTGGGGGTGGGGACCGGTGCTCTCTCCGAGGTCCGCCGGTCAGCGCAAGGGTCGGTCCGCGATCGGTCCAAGGCCGGTCCGAGGTCGGTGCGCGGGCGGTGCGCGGGCGGTGCGAGATCAGCCCAGCAGCTGGCTCTGCAGGACCACCGTCTGCTGGAACGGGACCGCCTCCGCGGTGCCCTTGCGGGACTGCACGATCACCGCGACGGTGTCCCCCGCCCCCAGGTACGCCTGCCGGACCTGCTCGGTGCCGTACGGCTTCATCTCGTCGGCGGCCAGCCGCACGACGCCGTCGACCTGGGAGGCCCCCGGGAAGCGCGCGTCGTCGACGACGTCCTCGGTTCCGCGCAGGTCGTACTTCGGGACGTCGAACGAGGTGAGCTCACCGGCGAACAGGGCGTCCACGACGGCGGCCGTGGAGAACTGCAGCAGGTAGACGCGCGCGTGCGTACCGTCCGGCATGGTCCAGCCGCGCGCCGCGATGTGCCGCAGGCCGCGGTCGGTGAGCAGCTGCCCGACGGTCTCGCGGTCGTCCTTCGAGGCGTACTCCGCCAGGAAGGTCTTCTCCGCCAGCCAGCCGTCCTCGCCGCGCAGCTCCGCGTCCGCCTTCGCGCCCTGCGGGGCCGGCAGTACGAGCTTGCGCAGGTCGGCGTAGTGGGTGCCGGTCCTGTTCCCGTCGGCCAGGGGGGCCGGGCTGCCGGCGGGCACCGGCGGCCTGCTGATCGCCGGGTAGTCCCAGCGCCCGTCCGACGCGGTCGCCAGACCGGGTACGTCCGTGCGCTCCATCCGGGTGACGCCGTACGCGGACGCCGCGCCGACCGCCGCGAAGACCACGACGGCGGCGGTCCAGCGCAGGGCGGCGCGCAGCAGCCGCCGGTCCCCCCGGCCGCCCGGCTTCACCTGAGGCGCGGGTGCGGTGACCGGTTCGGTCGGTGCGGGTGCGGTGGTCGGTGCGGTCGGTACGGGTGCTGTGGTCGGTGCGGTCGGTACGGGTGCTGTGGTCGGTGCGGTCGGTACGGGTGCTGTGGTCGGTGCGGTCGGTACGGGTGCTGTGGTCGGTGCGGTCGGGTCGGTCATGGTGTCTCGGTCGGTCATACCGCCTCCCCCGGCTCGGCGATGCGGTCGAGCTGCTCGCGCAGGAGTTCCGCGGCGCCCTTGGTGTTGAGTGGCTTGGCCCCGTACGCGGTCGCGCTCACCATCACGTCGCCCTTGTAGGCGGAGCAGATCATCATGTCGAGCTTCTCGTCGGCGTCCTTCGGCGGCAGGAAGCACCGGGCGTTCTTGTGGCCCTTGATCTCCGGGCCCTCGCGGAAGACGTCCAGAGCGGTCAGGAACTCGTTCTGGAAGGTGGCGGTGTCGCGCACGGTCTTCGCGTCCGTCCGGGACAGCACGATCTCGGCCGTGAAGAGATTGCCGGTGCCGTTGAGGGTGTCGGAGCTGAGGTAGCTGCGCATCGCCATGCCCTTGATCCGCTCCTTGTCGATCTGCTTCTCCAGGCGCAGGCGCTGGGAGCGGGGCAGGTCACGGAGCGACTGCTTGCGCAGCTCGGCGGCCTGACGGCCGCTGAGCTCGGAGTCGGCGCCGAGCTCGTCGATGTCGGGACCGCGTCCGTAGCCGGCACCGTCGGCGTCGAAGTAGCCGTCCGCGGCGGGGGCGTAGGGCACCAGCATGGCGGCGAGTCCCGAGGCCGTTCCCGACTTCGCCTTCGCCTTCGACTTCGTCTCCGCCTTGGGCCGGTCGTCCTGCGCCGCTTTCGGGAAACGCCAGACGGGGGCTCCCGCGTCACGGTCGGCGCCGTCGACGGTCACGGCGGTGAAGCCCACGCCCGCGACGACGGCGGCAAGGAGGGCGCCGCAGGCAGCGACGGCGGCGATGCGGCCGCGTCGTACGGGTTTCTTCGTGGGCTCGGTCCCGGCGGCCTCGCCGGCGGTCTCACCGGCTGTCTCACCGGCGGTCTCACCGGTGGCGACCTCGGCGATCACCTCGGCGGTCTCGTCCGTGGTCACCTCGGCCGGCGCCTCCGCAGGCGCGGGCTCGCCTTGTCCGTCGGGTCCCGGTCTGTCGGGGTTCTCGTTCACAGCCGCCTCATCTGCCGCTCGGCCAAGTCCATGATCTTCTTCTCGGGGATCGGCTTCGTGTCGTAGACCCAGATCTCCATGGCGATGTCGCCGCGCCAGGCGTGCGCCTCCGCCGAGTACATCGGCAGGTAGCCGGGCTCCTGGTCGGGCTCGGTCCGGACGTACGCCATGCCGTCGCCCGTGCCCGGGACGGGCCGGCTGCGGGTGCTGCTCTGCTCCTCGGCCCACCCGTACGCGCTCTCGGCGCGTTTGCCCGCACCGGTGACCTCTTCCTGGCGGTACTGCACGAGCCTGATCTCGACCTCGTAGGTGCTGCCCTCGCGCCATGCGGTGACGGCCGCCCGCCGGAACTCGTCCCCGACGAGGCTGTCGAAGGCCTCGTCGGGCTCGGTGAAGTTGGACGAGTACTCGGCGAGTGACATCCAGTCGCCCTCCTCGTCGGTCGCGAAGGCGCTGTCCCGGGCCCCCTTCGGCCGCTCGACCAGCAGCTTGCGCAGGTCGCCGTCGGCCCGCACCTTCGGGTCCTGCGCGGCCGACAGGGGCTCGGGCCCCGCGCCCTCGGCCTGCGCGACAACCGGCTGCGAGAGCGACGGCAGCGCGGTGGGCCCGCGGTCGGCCTGGACCAGGTATCCGGCACAGGTACCGGCGACCAGTCCGAGCACGGCGGCCGTGGCGATCAGGAGCGCCGTACGCCCCTGCCGGCGCCCCCGTACGGCGGGCACCGCTTCCCCGGCCGGGGCGGCCGGAGGCGCTCCAGGCGTTTCAGGTGTTTCAGACGTTTCAGGCGTTTCAACTACTTCAGGTACTGCAAGCACTTCAGGTACTTCACGTACTTCCAAAACGTCGTCCCCCACAGAACGCGAAGCGCGGATTCCGTATCCGCGCGCACAGGAGACCCATGGCCAACGCTTTGGGTTGCCACGGAGTTGATTACGATTCGGCCATGGCGAAGAAGCTCGTGATCAAGGTGACAGCGGGAGCGGACGCTCCCGAACGCTGTTCGCAGGCCTTCACGGTGGCGGCGGTCGCCGTGGCCAGCGGGGTGGAGGTCTCGCTCTGGCTGACCGGGGAGTCCGCGTGGTTCGCGCTGCCGGGGCGTGCCGCCGAGTTCGAACTGCCGCACGCGGCCCCGCTGCCCAGCCTGCTCGAATCGATCCTGGCCGGAGGGCGCCTCACCCTCTGTACGCAGTGCGCGGCCCGCCGCGACATCTCGGAGAAGGACGTCATCGACGGCGTACGGATCGCCGGCGCGCAGCTCTTCGTGCAGGAGGCGCTCGCGGACGACACCCAGGCGCTCGTCTACTGAGGTACTGAGGGTTGCCGGTTCTCCCTGTCACTGCCGACTGTCACTGCCGGCGGCGCTTCTTGCCGTCCAGTTCGTCCCACCACTCGTCGGAGCGGTCGTCGCCGGAGGGGGCGTCCCACCAGCGGTCGTCGGGGCCGCGGCGGTTGGCGACCATCGCCGCGAGGGGCGGGATCACCATCGCCACGACGCACATGCCCACGGCCACGGGGACCGACCAGAGCCGTACGACCGACCAGGCCAGCACGAACAGTCCGATGCACGTCCCCATCATGGCGAAGTAGACGTGCCGCCTTCGCGCATACATACGTCCAGCGTAGAGCGCCTGCCTGCGGACCGGGCAAGCCGAAGGGCCACACCCCGTACCGGAAAGCGTCCAACCCCCGGGGGTGCGGCCCTTCGGCCGTTCATACGGTGCGAACCGCCGGACGGTTCAGACCGTACGGACGGTTCATGCGGACGGGTCAGACGGCGATGGCCACCTCGGCCAGGCCGCCGGTCTGAGCGACGACCGTGCGGTCCGCCGTGGCGCCCGGAACGAGGGCGCGGACGGTCCAGGTGCCTTCGGCCGCGTAGAAGCGGAACTGTCCGGTCGCCGAGGTCGGGACCTCGGCGGTGAACTCGCCCGTCGAGTCCAGGAGGCGGACGTAGCCCACCACCGGCTCGCCGTCCTTGGTCACCTGACCCTGGATGGTGGTCTCACCGGGCTTGATCGTCGAGGCATCGGGGCCGCCGGCCTTCGCTCCACACATGTTCGTTTCCGTCCTTGAGTCCTTGAGGCCGTGAGGGTTACTTGTTGGCGCCGAGCTCGATCGGCACGCCGACGAGGGAGCCGTACTCGGTCCACGAACCGTCGTAGTTCTTGACGTTCTCGACGCCGAGCAGCTCGTGCAGCACGAACCAGGTCAGCGCGGAGCGCTCACCGATGCGGCACAGCGCGATGGTGTCCTTCGACAGGTCGACCTGCTCGTCCTCGTAGAGCGCCTTGAGCTCGTCGTCGGACTTGAAGGTGCCGTCGTCGTTGGCGTTCTTCGACCACGGGATGTTGCGCGAGGACGGCACGTGGCCGGGGCGCTGCGACTGCTCCTGCGGCAGGTGCGCGGGGGCGAGCAGCTTGCCGGAGAACTCGTCGGGCGAGCGGACGTCGACGATGTTCTGCTGACCGATCGCGGCGACGACGTCGTCACGGAAGGCGCGGATCGCCTTGTTCTGCGGCTTGGCCTTGTACTCGGTCCTCGCGCGGGTCGGGACCTCGTCGACCAGGTCGCGGGAGTCGAGCTCCCACTTCTTGCGGCCGCCGTCGAGGAGCTTGACGCTCTCGTGGCCGTACAGCTTGAAGTACCAGTAGGCGTAGGACGCGAACCAGTTGTTGTTGCCGCCGTAGAGCACGACCAGGGTGTCGTTGCCGATGCCCTTCTCCGACAGGAGCTTCTCGAAGCCCTCCTGGTCGATGAAGTCACGGCGGACCGGGTCCTGGAGGTCCTTGGTCCAGTCGATCCGGATGGCGTTCCTGATGTGGTTCTTGTCGTACGCGGACGTGTCCTCGTCGACCTCGACGACGGCCACGTTCGGGTCGTCCAGGTGTTCCTGGACCCAGTCGGCGTCTACCAGGACGTCACTGCGGCTCATGCTCGTTCTCCTCCGGGGCAGTTACGGCGGGGCGGTGCGTCGGTGCGCAATGCGGGTGCGGCTGCGGATACGCGCTCGGCGGCCGGGACCGCGCGGGCGTATGCGGCGCGGGGGCGGCCCTGACAGGAAGGTCGGGGGCCCGGCTCGCGGAAGGACGGATGGACGGTGCTTCCGCGCTTCCGCTCAGAAAGTGCGACAGAGCATGGCGGCGACGCGGCACAGGTCCACTGCCCGCCGCTTCGTGAGATCCGCCTGGCGCTTCATGGGTCGATCGTAAGGACGGACAGGCGGACATGTCACCGGGGTGTCGCATGCTGAGACGCGATCGTCCGCGATGTGATACGAGGAAGGGGCCCGGCCTGCCGTGGCGGTCCGCGGGCCGTGCGTGACCCCGGTCGCGCCTCTCGCGCATCTGCTGGGCGGACGGGGGCGTCTCGCCTTTCGGACGGATGTGCGGATGCCGGGGGTCCCGCCACCGGGTGGCCGAGCGACCGGCCTACTGGTGGTCGGCTACCCGACGAGGCTGACGTCCGAACCCTTCACGTCGATGTCGACGCCCTTGTCCGCCGCCTTCACCTTGTCGAGCTTGATGCCGCCCGGCAGACCGTCGATCTTCTGCTGGAAGTCGGTGATCAGGCGGACCTTCTCCTCGGCGAGCCGCACGCCCAGGTTGGG
Organism: Streptomyces sp. V3I8; assembly: GCF_030817535.1. Taxonomy (NCBI): domain Bacteria; kingdom Bacillati; phylum Actinomycetota; class Actinomycetes; order Kitasatosporales; family Streptomycetaceae; genus Streptomyces; species Streptomyces sp. V3I8. Next base: position 4,062,851 of record NZ_JAUSZL010000002.1, read on the forward strand.
GAGGGAGTCGGCCTGCACCTCCACGGTGTCGCCCTTGACCCTGACCGAGCTGAGTACGGAGACCGGCTGGGGAAGCTTCCGGCCGAGCACGGTGGCCTCCACCTCGACCTTGATCTTGCCGTTGCCGCCGTCGGAGAGGCCGACCACCTGGGCGGTGACCCCGGTCGCCACGTCCACGGGTTCGCCCTTGGCCACCTTGAGCAGTTCGGCGTACGAGATCGTGGCCGTGCCGGTGGCCGAGGTGGCCTTCGCGGAGCTGTAGTCGCCGGAGAACGCGACGCCGCGCATATGGGCGGTGAGGTTGCCGATAAGGATCTTGTCGGGCGCGTCGCCGGAGCCCGCGCCGGTCGTGGCGCCGCTCGTGTCGGCCTCGTAGTCCTTGATGCCGACCTCGACCTCGTCCAGTTCGCCGCCGACGACCTGGGTGAGGAAGGGGAAGCCCTTGATCGACACGTCCGGGGTGCTGGCCAGGCCCTCGTTGGTCCGCAGCCTGTCCGCCGCCTCGTCCTCGGCGAAGCCGACGGCCACGCGGTCGGCGATGACGAACAGTCCGCCCAGGACGACGGTCACGATCAGAAGTATTCGCAGTGCTCGCATGGCTTCGTGTTCCCCACCTTCGGTCTTCTGTGCGCGAGGGTAACCCGCGGGTAGGGCCTCCGGCCGGGGGAGGGGGTTGTTGTCGATCACCTGTGACAGGTGGGTGGCCGGTGAAGGCGTTCCCCGGGGGCTGCGCCCCCGGACCCCAGCGTTCGAGGGAAACCCTCAGACCACGACCCGGCCCAAGACATAGACCGCCGGGGCCGCCGCCGCCAACGGGAGCGCCACCCCCGCCGTGAAGTGGACGAACCTCGACGGGTAGTCGTAACTGGCGACCCGGTGGCCGACCAGCGCACAGACCCCCGCCCCGGCACCGAGAAGAGCCCCGCCCGAACCCACTCCGGCCAGCCCGCCGACGGCGATACCGGCCCCCGCCGCCGCGAGCACGGCCACGACCACCGACACCGCCGTCGGCAACGGCAGCGCCCGCGCGAGGACGGCCACCGCGACCGCCACCCCGCCCACGGTCACCGCGTCCGGATCGGCGGCGAGATGCCCCGCCGCGATGATCGCCAGTGCCGCCGAGACGACCGTGGCCATCAGGCCGTACATCCGCTCGTCGGGCTCGGCGTGGCTGCGCAGCTGGAGGACCAGGGTCAGCAGCACCCAGACACCGAGCGTGCCGAGGATCGCGGCGGGCGCGTTCTCCCGGCCGGCCGCGAGGAGGGCCACGTCCGCGACGAGCGCACCCGCGAAGGCGAGCGCGATGCCCTGCCGGGCCGGCCACATCCCGTTCAGCCGGAACCAGCCCGCCGCGGTCACCGCCTGGAGGACCACCAGCGGCACGACCAGCGCGTACTGCCCGACCGCCGCCGCGCCGGCGAGCAGCAGGGCGAGGACGGCCGTCAGCGCGGCCGGCTGTCCGCCGGGCTCAATGATCGGCGAACGTCCCTCGGCGCGGGCCCGTTGCGCGTCGGTGATCCGCGCGTTGCCGGTGACGGTGGCCGGACCGTAGCCGGAGGCGGGGTCAGGGGGAGAGACGGAGGGAGAGGGAGAGGGAGAAGCAGGGGTCGCGAAGACGGGTTCCTGCGCCGGGTGACCCTGCGCCTGGCCGTACGGCTGCTGCTGCGACTGCGGCATCGGCTGCCCCACGACTCCGTACTGCGCGCCATGCGTGCCGTACGACGCCTCGCCCGGGCCCTGCTGCGGCAGGTACGCCGTGTCCACGGCCGGTGTCACCGGTGGCTGGACCCGGGTCTCCCAGGTCTGGCCCTCCCACTGCTGGGTGTACTGCTGCTGCGCGGCGGCCTCGCCGTACTGCTGCTGCCCGGGCCACCCGGACACCGGCGGTTGCTGCTGCTGATGCTGCTGTTGCTGTTGCTGCTGCCGGTACGGGTCGTAGCCCTCGTACGGAACCTCGTACGGGCCGTTGTCCCCGCCCTCACGCGAGCCCTCGTACGAGCCCTCGTACGCGCCTTCATACGGCTGGTTGCTCATGGTCCCGTCACCCTCCTGCGAACGGCGGGAGCACCTCGACCGTGCCGCCCTCGGCCAGCCGTACCGTCTCATGCCCGCGGGTGCCCGCGGGATCGCCGTCGATGAGGAACGAGCATCGCCGCAGCACGCGGGAGAGTTCGCCGGGGTGTCGCTCACGTACGGCGTCGAGTGCCTGCGCGAGGGTCTCCGCCTCGTACGGCTCCTCGGCCACACCTGCGGCGGCCTTGGCGGCGGCCCAGTAACGCACCGTGCCCTTTGCCATCTGGATTCCTCGATCAACGGTGGAAAAACGGGTGACGGACACCGCCAGGCTAGGCCCCGCCGTCAAATTCCGGTGTGCCGGGCGGCCCACTCCCCGATGCGGGACAGCAGTTCGTCGTCGGCCGCGTTCTCGGCGTGGCCCATCCCCCGCTCCAGCCACAGTTCCGCGTGGCCGCCCGACGCGGCGGCCAGCATGCGCGGGTGGTCCACCGGGAAGTAGCCGTCCCGGTCGCCGTGGACGATGAGGAGGGGGGTCGGCGCGATCAGCGGGACCGACTCCACCGGGGAGGACGGGACCGGGTCCCAGTCGCGGTGGTGGATGCGGGTGCGCAGCCCGTAGCGGCCGACCGCGCGGCCCACCGGCCGCGTTACCAGCCAGTGCAGGCGGCGCATAGGGGCCGTACCGCGGTAGTACCAACGGGCGGGGGCGCTGACCGACACCACCGCGTCCGAATGCGCTCCTGTGCGCCCCTCGTGCTCCGCCCCGCTCCGCGGGTGCAGCGCCGCGTGCCGGAGCACCACCGAGCCGCCCATGGAGAACCCGACGGTCGCCACCCGGGTGTGACCGAGCTCTCTCGCCCACTCCACGGCCGCCGCCAGGTCGAGCACCTCGCGGTCGCCGACCGTGGAGCGCCCGCCGGAGGCTCCGTGGCCGCGGAAGGAGAAGGTGACCACGGCCGCGTACTGCGCGAAGGCGGTCGCCGCCCGCCGGACGTGCGGGCGTTCCAGGTCGCCCGTGAAGCCGTGCGCCATGACGACGACGGGGGCCGCGCAGATGTCGGACGTGCCCGCTCGGGGCTGGTACGCGGCGTCGATCGTGACACCGTCGACGGTGCGCAGAAATCTTCGCAGCGCCCCTCCCGGGGCTCCTTCCGGCCACCCTTGTGTACATCTTTTCGCCGTCTCAGGTTCTGGACGAATGAAAGATCGCGTCACATGACCTGCCGGACCGTGGTTCATGTGGGCTATTCTGCTGGGCAGAGGACTCGGGCAGTGAAGCCCCCGGGTCCTTTTGCGCTTTCTGGAGCGTTGTATACGAACGCTGTATACGACGTTGAGCAGTGCCGAAAACGTCCTCGCAGGGACCGAGGAGGAACCAGACGTTATGGGCGAGCGAACCGTGCGTGACCGTATGACGACCCAGGCAGGTGGGGCGCGATGAGCTCTCTGCTGCTCCTTACCAATGCCCTCCAGCCGTCGACGGAGGTGCTCCCCGCCCTCGGCCTGCTGCTGCACAACGTGCGCGTGGCTCCGGCGGAGGGGCCCGCTCTCGTCGACACCCCCGGTGCCGATGTCATCCTCATCGACGGCCGCCGCGACCTCCCGCAGGTCCGCAGCCTCTGTCAGCTGCTGCGCTCCACCGGGCCCGGCTGTCCGCTCGTCCTCGTCGTGACGGAGGGCGGTCTCGCGGCCGTCACCGCCGACTGGGGCATCGACGACGTCCTGCTGGACACGGCGGGTCCGGCCGAGGTCGAGGCCCGGCTGCGGCTGGCCATGGGCCGCCAGCAGATCGTCAACGACGACTCCCCCATGGAGATCCGCAACGGCGACCTCTCCGTGGACGAGGCCACCTACAGCGCCAAGCTCAAGGGCCGGGTCCTCGACCTGACCTTCAAGGAGTTCGAGCTCCTGAAGTACCTCGCCCAGCACCCGGGCCGCGTCTTCACCCGCGCCCAGCTGCTGCAGGAGGTCTGGGGCTACGACTACTTCGGCGGTACTCGGACCGTGGACGTGCACGTACGGCGGCTGCGCGCGAAGCTCGGCCCCGAGCACGAGTCGCTCATCGGGACCGTCCGGAACGTCGGTTATCGATTCGTTACACCGGAGAAGGCGGAGCGGACCCCGGACGAGACGAAGACCAAGGCCGCGCAGCCAAAGCCGGAGGATGCGGACGAGACGGCGCACCTCGACGCCGCCGGCGCCGACGGGGCGGCGGCGAAGGCCCCCGCGAAGGCCCAGGAAGAAGCCGTACGACCCGCCCGGCGGTAGGTCCATCCGCGTAGACTCCGCGCGTGGCCAAGGTGACTCGGGATGACGTGGCGCGACTGGCGGGTACTTCCACCGCCGTCGTCAGCTATGTCATCAACAACGGACCCCGGCCGGTCGCCCCGGCCACGCGCGAGCGTGTCCTCGCCGCGATCAAGGAGCTGAGCTACCGGCCGGACCGCGTCGCCCAGGCCATGGCGTCGCGGCGCACGGACCTCATAGGCCTGATCGTGCCGGACGCGCGCCAGCCCTTCTTCGGGGAGATGGCGCACGCGGTCGAACAGGCCGCGTCCGAGCGCGGGAAGATGGTGCTCGTCGGCAACTCCGACTACGTCGGCGAGCGCGAGGTCCACTATCTGCGGGCCTTCCTCGGTATGCGGGTCTCGGGGCTCATCCTCGTCAGCCACGCGCTGAACGACCTGGCCGCCGCCGAGATCGAGGCGTGGGACGCCCGGGTGGTGCTGCTGCACGAGCGGCCCGAGGCGATCGACGACGTCGCGGTCGTCACGGACGACGTGGGCGGGGCGCAGCTCGCCACGCAGCACCTGCTGGACCACGGCTACGCGTACGTGGCCTGTCTGGGCGGTGTCGCCGAGACCCCGACCGTCGGTGACCCGGTCTCCGACCACGTCGAGGGGTGGCGGCGGGCGATGCACGGGGCGGGGCACCCGACCGAGGGCCGCCTCTTCGAGGCGCTCTACAACCGGTACGACGCGTACCAGGTGGGGCTGCGGCTGCTGGCGGGCCCCGACCGGCCGCCGGCGATCTTCTGCTCCACCGACGACCAGGCGATCGGGGTGCTGCGGGCGGCCCGTGAGCTGCGGATCGACGTGCCGGGCGAGCTGGCCGTCGCCGGGTTCGACGACATCAAGGAAGCGGCGTTGACCGACCCGCCGCTGACCACCATCGCGAGCGACCGGTCCGCGATGGCCCGGGCGGCCGTCGATCTGGTGCTCGACGACGGGCTGCGGGTCGCCGGTGCGCGGCGGGAGCGGTTGAAGCTGTTCCCGTCCTCTCTGGTGGTCCGGCGCAGCTGCGGCTGTTAGGCGCGGGTACGGGTGACCGTGCAGGTGCGGGTGATCGTGCAGGTGTGGGTGACCGTGCGGGTGCGTCGTGGCCGTGCGGGTGCGTCGTGGCCGGTCGCGCGGTTCCCCGCGCCCCTGAAAGCCGGCCCCGCCGAGTGGCGGGGCCGACGCGTGCTCCCGTCAAGCCGGGACAGTCGCCCTAGAACAGCAGGTTGTACTGGTTGAAGCCGGTGCCCAGGCTGGTACGGGCCGCGAACAGGTCCGCGCTCGCCTTGTTCGTGCCCTTGTAGAGCCAGAGCTTGCCCGCCGAGTCACGGGTCATGACGTCGGCGATGCCGTCGCCCGTCACGTCGCCGTTGGAGACGTACGACGTGAAGTTCCAGCCGGTACGGGCCTTGATCCGGGCCGACCAGGGGGTCTTCTCCTTGCCGGTGCCGCGGTAGAGCCACAGGGTGCCGTCCGTGGAGCGGACGAGCAGGTCGGGCCTGCCGTCGCCGGAGAGGTCGCCGTGGCCGAAGACCTTGACGTTCTTCCAGGCGCCGCTGACGACCTTGACCTTGCCGTGGAACTGGCCGTTGCCCCGGCCCGGGTAGAGGTAGACCGAGCCGTCGGCGTCCACCGCGAGCAGGTCCGGGCGGGCGTCGCCCGTCAGGTCGCCGGGGATCGCGTACGACTTGTAGCCGCCCCAGACCGAGCTGATCTGCATCCAGGCCCAGTCGCCGACGGAGTGGTCCAGGTAGCTGCGGTACAGCTTGCCGTCGGTCTTGTCCCGGATGACCAGGTCCTGGTAGTAGTCCCGGTCCAGGTCGGCCTGCAGGGCCCAGGAGGCGTTCTGCCAGCCGTCGCCCTGGTAGGCGCGCTGCGCGAGCGAGGTGCCCTTGCTGCTCTGCCGGAAGAGGCCGCCCGAGGGCGTACGGGCCAGCAGGTCGGCGCGGCCGTCGTACGACAGGTCGGTGTCGTCGACGCGCGGCTGGGCCGCCCAGGCGTACGAGCTCACCTTGGTGAAGACCGGGTAGGCGCCCTTCGCGGTGCAGCCCGCGACGCCCCAGGAGACGATGCCGACGATCTTGCCGCCGGCGACGAGCGGGCCGCCCGAGTCACCGTTGCAGGTGCTGTCGGTCCCCTCGTCGGCGCCGGTGGCGGGCTTTCCCGCGCAGGTCATCGAGCCGGCGATGAAGTAGTCCCCGTCGAGGACCGACGCCATCGCGCTCTTGCAGGTCGCGTCGGCGACCAGCGGCAGGTTCGCCTTCTTCAGCTTCGTCGAGAGGGTGGCGTCCTCGGCCCCCGACGTCAGGCCCCAGCCGTAGACGGTGCCGGTGGTGCCGGCCTTGTAGAGCGCGCTGTCGTCGGACGCGGCCAGGGGCAGGGTCGGCCGGTCGAGCAGCGGGCGGTCCAGGGTGAGGACCGCGATGTCGTTCTGGACGGTGTCGTCGTCGTAGCGCGGGTGGTTCCACTGCCGCAGTACGCCCGCGGGGGTGCCGGTCGCGTAGTCGTCGAGGTCGGTGGTGCCGGCCAGGACCGCGCCGTTGCCCACCCAGTCCAGGCCCGCGACGCAGTGCGCGGCGGTGAGGACCTTGTTCGGGGCGACGAGGGCGCCGCCGCAGAAGTAGCCGTCGCCGGTGGCCGGCTCGTAGTAGCCGAGCTGGACCATCCACGGGGCACCGGCGATGGTGGTCTCGCCGCCGCCGATGATGAACGGCGACTTCGACGGCGAGGCGTCGTCCGGGGTCTCGCCGGTCGCCTTCGCGGCCTCGACGATGCGGTCGCGCAGTTCCCTCTTGGAGGCGACCGGCGCGGCGGGCTGTGCGAGGCCCGCGGCGGGCAGGCCCCCGGCGGGACCGTCGGCCGCGGTGGCCGGCTGGGCCGCGAGGACGCCGGCGCAACTCAGCGCCAGCGCGAGTGCGGCCGCGGGGAACGCCGTGGCCGGACGTCTCCAGCGGCTGCGCGGAGCAGGTATCACTCAGGTCTCCCGAGATGGTGGGGCGTGGTCGCCCACGACGGTGATGTGCGGTCGTCCACGACGGTGACGTGCGGTCGCACATGAGGGTGACGTGCGGTCGCCCACGAGGGCGATGTGTCGTGAACCCACCAAGCCTGCGCCCCGCGAACCTCCTTGCACACGTACTTCACAGCAGACCGACAAGTGTTCGTCCGCCGCTTCCGTCACATCACGGCGCGGCAACCCGCCGTTTCCCCGGTATCACCGGGATCCGGCGCCTTTATATCGGGCATACGAGGTTCTGTCGGGCTTCTCAGGGAGCACTCAGGGAGCTCTCATGGTCGGGCGACAGAGTCTGACCCATGACCGAGAGCTTCCGCCGCAGCGGCGAGTACCCCCAGGGCGACCACCAGCAGTCCACGTACTCAGGACAGCCGTACGAGCAGTCGCACGACCAGACCCACGCCTCCTCCGTGAACCCGGAGTGGCCGCCCCCGCCGGCGTACCGGCCGGACCGGCAGCAGGGCGGCTCCGCTCCCACCGCCCTCCTCACGGAGCCCGTGTCCGCCGCTCCCGCCGCACCCCGCAAGCGCGCCAAGGGGCCGCTGGCGCTGCTGGCCGCCGTCGCGATCGCCGCGGCGGCCGTGGGCGGCGGTACCGCGTACGCCTTCCAGGAGCTGACCGGCAACGACACCGCGGCCGCCGGCAGCGGCACGAGCACCAGCGTCGTGGCCGCGAGCAGGAAGGGCACGGTCGCCGGGGTCGCGGAGGCGGTCAGCCCGAGCATCGTCGAGATCAGCGCGACCTCGAACGCGGGCTCGTCCACCGGTTCCGGCGTGGTCGTCACGACCGGCGGCGAGATCATCACCAACAACCACGTGATCTCCGGCGCCTCGCAGATAAAGGTGCAGCTGCACAACGGCAAGTCGTACACCGCGAGCGTCGTCGGCACCGACAGCAAGAAGGACCTGGCGCTGATCGAGCTGAAGGACGCGCCGTCCGGTCTGACGCCCGCGACGCTCGGCGACTCCGACGCCGTCAAGGTCGGCGACGAGGTCGTGGCGATCGGCTCCCCCGAGGGCCTGACCGGCACGGTCACCAGCGGTATCGTCTCCGCGCTCGACCGGGACGTCACCGTCTCCACCGACGAGAGCCAGGGCCAGCAGCAGCAACAGCAGCAGGGCGGTGGCGGCAGCGACCAGTGGCCGTTCGAGTTCGGCGGGCAGCAGTTCAACGGCGACACCGGCTCGTCCACGACGACGTACAAGGCGCTCCAGACCGACGCATCCCTCAACCCGGGCAACTCCGGCGGCGCGCTGATCGACATGAACGGCAACATCATCGGCATCAACTCCGCGATGTACTCGGCCGCCACGGACTCCTCGTCCTCGTCGAGCGCCGGCAGCGTCGGTCTCGGCTTCGCCATCCCGGTCAACACCGTCAAGGCCGACCTGGCCTCGCTCCGGTCCGGCGGTTCCGACAGCTGAGCGGAATCCCCGCCTCTTCTCCCGACCCCTTCCTCCCTCCCGGTTCTCTTCCTCCCTCCCGACCCGACCCGCCCCGTCCCAGACTCCGGAGGCCGTCATGCTGATCAAGAACGTGTCCCACACCCTCGTGAGCGCCGGTCCCGGCAGTCCCGGCGGCTCCGCCGGCCCGTCCGATCCGGCAGGGTTCGCGCTGGCCCTCGCGGTGGCGTACGAGCTGCACGCACCGGCGCCCCGGGCGCCCGAGCTGGCCGCCGCGCGGGCGCCGCGCGGTACGGCCCGCCGAAGCTCCGCCGCGGCCCGCACCCGCACCCGCCGTACCGCGCGGGGCTGATCCCCCGGGGATCGCGACCGCCCCGACCTCCAGGGCCCGGCGACGCTACGAGAACGGCCCGCGGACGTGCGAGGCTGAAAGCGCCCCGCCCCCATCCCACCGCACCCGAGGAACTGACCGCGATGAGCCCCGCCGAAGGCGACCGTGAACCCCAGCGCATCCTGATCGTCGACGACGAGCCGGCCGTGCGCGAAGCACTCCAGCGCAGCCTCGCCTTCGAGGGATACGGCACCGAGGTCGCCGTCGACGGCGCGGACGCCCTGGAGAAGTCCGTCGCGTACCAGCCCGACCTGGTCGTCCTCGACATCCAGATGCCGCGGATGGACGGCCTGACCGCCGCCCGCCGGATGCGCGGCGCGGGCACCACGACGCCCATCCTCATGCTCACCGCCCGTGACACGGTCGGCGACCGGGTCACCGGGCTCGACGCGGGCGCCGACGACTACCTGGTCAAGCCGTTCGAGCTGGACGAACTGTTCGCCCGCGTACGGGCCCTGCTGCGGCGCAGCTCGTACGCGGCTGCCGCGGTCGGTGCCCCGGCGGACGACGCGCTCACCTTCGGCGACCTGCGCATGGACCTCGCCACCCGCGAGGTCACCCGGGCCGGCCGGCCCGTCGAGCTGACCCGCACCGAGTTCACCCTGCTGGAGATGTTCCTGGCCCATCCGCGCCAGGTCCTCACGCGGGAGCAGATCCTGAAGGCGGTCTGGGGCTTCGACTTCGAGCCGAGCTCCAACTCGCTGGACGTGTACGTGATGTACCTGCGCCGCAAGACGGAGGCGGGCGGCGAGCCGCGCCTCGTCCACACGGTGCGGGGTGTGGGGTACGTGCTGCGGTCGGGCGGGGCGGAGTGAAGAGGGTCGTACGCAGGTTCACCTCGCTGCCGATCCGCTCGCGCCTGGCGCTGCTGGTCGCGGCGGCGGTGGCGTTCGCGGTGGCGGCGGTGTCGGTGTCGGCCTGGTTCATCGTCAGCGGGAAGCTGTACGACGAGGTCGACAACGACCTGCAAGGCGTCAGCAGTCCGATCGACAGGGGCACCATCGCGTCGGTACTGGCCGACTGCGACTCCTCGCCGTCCCGTCAGAACACCTTCGGCCCGCCGTCCGACTACTACCTCCAGCTGGTCAAGGCGGACGGCACGCCGTGCGCCCTGGACAGGTCGGCGGGCGTGGTGGAGGTCACCGGCAGCGACACGGAGGTGGCCGAGAACCCCACCTCCGACACCGAGGTGTACCGCAACGGCACCGACGGCGACGGGAAGCCCGTCCGGGTGCTGACCGTGCCCGTGGTCGTCGCCGGTCCCGGGCAGTCGATGGTCGAGGACACCGCGCTGGTCATCGCGTATCCGCTGAAGAGCACCCAGTCCACGCTCGACGAGCTGGCCCTGCTGCTCCTCGTGGTCTCCGGCATCGGGGTGGTGGGGGCCGGGGTCGCCGGTCTCGCCGTGGCCCGCGCGGCCCTGCGCCCCGTCGACAAGCTCACCGAGGCCGTCGAGCACGTGGCCCGCACCGAGGACCTCTCGGTCCGCATCCCCGTCGAGGACGAGAGCGAGGACGAGATCGCCCGCCTCTCCCGCTCCTTCAACTCGATGACCGCGTCCCTCGCCAACTCCCGCGAGCTGCAGCAACAACTCATCGCCGACGCCGGTCACGAACTGCGCACCCCCCTCACCTCCCTCCGTACGAACATCGAGCTGCTCACCCGCAGCGAGGAGACGGGCCGGCCCATCCCCCCGGCGGACCGCAAGGCGCTGCTCGCGTCGGTGAAGGCGCAGATGACCGAACTGGCCGCGCTGATCGGCGATCTGCAGACGCTGTCGCGGTCGGACGCGGGCACGCCGGCCGACCGCGTGCAGGTGGTGGCGTTGCAGGACATCGTGGAGTCGGCGCTGCGCCGGGCCCGGCTGCGCGGCCCGGAGCTGACGATCACGGCCGACGTGCACCCCTGGTTCGTCCGGGCGGAGCCCACCGCGCTGGAGCGGGCCATCGTCAACATCCTCGACAACGCGGTGAAGTTCAGCCCCGGGGGCGGCGTGATCGACGTCGGCCTGAAGGACGGCGAACTGACCGTACGGGACCACGGTCCCGGTATCCCCGCCGACGAACTCCCGCACGTCTTCGACCGGTTCTGGCGCTCCCCGAGCGCGCGGGCACTGCCCGGCTCGGGCCTGGGCCTGTCCATCGTGGCCCGTACGGTGCAGGAGTCGGGCGGCGAGGTGGCGCTCGGCCCGGCGGAGGGCGGCGGCGCGGTCGCCACGATCCGGCTGCCCGGCGCCCCGACCCCACCACCGTCCTTGGACTAGGCCCCTGGCCCTGCTTCTGGCCCTGGCCTTGACCCTGGTTCTCCTGGTTCCGGCCCTGGTTCTCCTGGTTCTGGTTCTCCTGGTTCCGGCCCTGGTTCTCCTGGTTCTGGTTCTCCTGGTTCTGGTTCTCCTGGTTCCGGCCCTCCGGAAGGGTTCAGCCCGCCTGGGCCCCGGACGGGGTCTGCTTCATACCGTCGACCACGGCCCGCTTGACGACGGCGTTGGTGTAGCTCACCGTGCCGGGCTTCATCAGGGCGTCCACCCCGGTGAGCTGCCGCACCTGGACACTGCGCGCGCCCAGGAAGACATGGCTCTTCCTGTCGAAGATCCATTCCTCGCGCTGGCCGCTGGTCTCGTCCAGCCGGGCCACCGCCACCCCGTGCCGGCCGGTCGCGTCCACCGCGTCGTCGACCACGACGACGCCCGGGATCTTCGCGGCGGTCTCGAACAGCGCCGAGTAGAGCTCCGGCGGCGGGTAGCTCTCGACGAGCAGGTCGCCGATGGTGGTGAACGCCTGCTGGTCGGGCGAGTTCCCCTGCCCCTCGGTCTCCTTGTAGATCTTGGCCAGCAGGGCGTCGGGGTCGGTGGGCAGCTTGGTCAGGTAGTCGTAGGACGGACCGCCGAGGTGCGCCTTCGGGGTGTTGCCCTGCTCGTCGGGCAGGGTCAGGGTCTCGCCCTCCGGGCTGTCGTTGACGGCGGGGTCGATCAGCCAGCCCTTGACGCCGTCGGCGGACTTCCAGATCTGCCGGCGGTGCAGTTCGTGGCCGGCCAGGGTGGTCTTGTCGTCGACGGTCTTCAGGAAACTGTCGGCGGACATGGACTCGATGTAGACGTACTGGCCCGGCTTGACGGTCGGATGCTCGCCCTCCGCCGCGGCCACCGAGATCTGGTCGAGCAACTGGGGCACGCCCTTCGTGGTGGCGGCACCGATGTCGGTGGTCAGGGCGGGACCGGTGGCCACGCCGCCCTCCCGGGCACCGTCGCCGTGACCGCCGTTGGTCACCACGCCCGCGACGACGACCGCGGCCAGGGCGGCGGCCATCGCCGGCAGCATGATCGCGGGCCGCGGCAGCCGGAACCGCCGTGCCGCGGTGTGCTCCTCCCGCCGGGTCTGCTGCTCCTGCTGCACCTGCTGTGCCTGCTCGTGGATCTGGGCCATCAGACGCTCCTTGTGGAACTGGTGACGGCCCGACGGCAGGTCACGCGCCGTACGGGACAGGAGCTGTGACAGGAGTCGTACGTCCTGCTCCCGCTCAGGCCCGGGTTCGGGCCCGAATTCGGACTCGGCAGAGCCCTGCCGGGGCGTGTTCGCGTTCATCGGTTTCCTTCCTGTGCGGGCCGGATCGCTTTTGCGTGATCGCCTCTTGTCTGTCGGACGGGCCGGCGCCCTTCCCGATTCCCGCGATCTTTTTCCGGAGCGACCCCGAGAGTGGCAGGGCCCAACTCCCTTTCTGAGTGCGCTAGTTGCTGTCCGGCGGCGGTCCGCAGCTTCTTGCGGGCCCGGGAGAGCCGGGAGGCGACCGTGCCGACGGGGATGCCGAGCGCCTCCGCAGCGGCCTCGTAGTCCAGCCCCTCCCCCAGGCAGAGCGCGATGACCTCGCGCTCCGGTCTGCGCAGGGTGGCGAGCGCGGTGAGGGCCGTGGCGAGGCGCCGGCGGTCGTCGAGCCGGTCGGCGACCTCGTCGGCGTGGTCGGGCACGGCCGTCCCGGCCGCCGCGGCGGCGCCCGCGGCGCGGCGGTAGCGCCGGTTGCTGCGGAACTGGTTGCGCGCGGTGTTGGTGGCGATGCCCAGCAGCCAGGGCCGCAGGGAACCGCCCTCCGGGTCGACCCGGTCCCGCAGCCGCCAGGCCTCCATGAAAGTCGAGGCCATCACGTCCTCGGCCGTCGACCAGTCCGCGGTCAGCCGGAAGGCGTGGTTGTAGACGGCGCGGGAGTACGAGTCGAAGAGCTCGGCGAAGGCGCGCGGATCCCCGGCCCGTACCCGGGTGCGCAGATGAGTGGTCACCTCTATGAGCTGTACGGCAGCGGGGGTCGCCTTCCCATGACGTGCGTCACACCGTCCGGGCCGGCCCGCGCTCCTTCACCCGCCCACTCGCCCTCGCCCGCTCGCTCATTCACCGGATCGGCCGTCGACACCGCCGTCCACGGGTTCTCCGGTGGGCCCGCTCGCTTCGGGAGTGCTGTCCTCGGGCCCGACGGACCGGCCCGCCCATGTCAGGACCCGCCAGCCGTCGGCGGGGGTGCCGTCGAGGATGACGACGCCGGTGTTGTCCAGCGGGTGGGCGGCCGCGAAGGCCACGTCGATGTTGTCGGCGCGGGCGGCGGCCCACATACGGATGGCGGCGCCGTGGCTGACCATGGCCACCGTCGGTACGCCGCCGGCCGCGGCCTCCGCGACCACGGCGTCGATACGCCGCAGGGCCTCGACGCCGTTCTCGCCGCCGGGCATGCGCAGCTCCACGTCTCCGGCGGACCAGGCGAAGGTGGTGGTCATGTACGTCGTCACGGCGTTCGCGTCGCCGCGCATCTCCAGATCGCCGGCGGTCAGCTCCCGGAGGCCGTCCCGCACGCGGACCTCGAGCCCCGTCCGCTCCGCCAGCGGGGCGGCGGTGAGCTGGGTGCGGATCAGGGTGGAGGCGTAGAGGGCGCCGATCTCCTCACCGGCCAGCGCATCCGGCAGGGCAGCCGCCTGCCGCTGTCCGAGAGGGGTCAGCGCGGGTCCCGGTACGGCCGTGTCCAGCAGGTGCTTGACGTTGGAAGGGGTCTGACCATGACGAATCAGCAGCAGGCGCATCGGTACGGGTCTGTCTCCACGGTGGCGGGGCGGGGGCCTCCACTGTGACACTCGGCGAGCCCCGACGCCTGTTTCCGGACCGACGCCCCGCACGACCGGACCGTCCGGGGTCTCGCCGTCGCGAACGGGGACGAGGCAGGGGATGTCCAGCTCCTGGGGCCTGCACTGCGGGCGCGCCCCGTAGCTCCGCGTCAGGACGTCCTGCCCGTGCTCGTCCGGGTGGCGGCCGGGTGGCGGCCGGGTGGCGGCCGGGAGGTCGTTCTCCGGAGGTTCTCGCCGGCACGGTCGCGTGAACCGGGTCCAGCCTCACGGCAACCTTTCCCCCGCATGCGGCGACCAGCAACTGACCGTCCCCCCACCCCACATGAACGGAAGCCGCCCGTGACTGTGAACCGCAGCAAGACCCGCCTGCGCAGGCGCAGGACCGCCGTGGCCGTCGGCGTGACGCTGGCCCTGGCCGCCTGCACCGCGAGCGGCGCGAGCGCCGCGGAAGCCGATCCGGACGCCGCCGCGGCCACCACCCTCACCGTCGCCAAGGACGGCACCGGAACGTACACGACCGTCCAGGCCGCCGTGAACGCCGTGCCGGCGAACAACGCCTCGCGCGTCGTGATCTCCGTCAAGCCGGGCACGTACCGCGAGCTGGTGAAGGTGCCCTCGAACAAGCCGCACGTGACCATCCAGGGCTCGGGCGGCAGCCGCAAGGACACCGTCATCGTCTACAACAACGCGGCCGGGACGGCGAAGCCCGGCGGCGGTACGTACGGGACCGGCGGCAGCGCCACCGTCGCCGTCGAGGCCGACGACTTCCAGGCCCGTAACCTCACGCTCTCCAACGACTTCGACGAGGGCGCCAACCAGAGCCTCAGCGGCCATCAGGCCGTGGCCCTGCGCACCGCCGCCGACCAGGTCTTCCTCGACGGCGTCATCGTCGAGGGCGACCAGGACACCCTGCTGCTGGACACCGCCGCCAAGGAGAAGCTCGGCCGCGTCTACGTCAGCAACTCCTACGTCCTCGGGAACGTCGACTTCATCTTCGGCCGGGCGACCGCGGTGATCGACAAGTCCGTGATCACCCTGAAGAAGCGCTGGGACGGCTCCTCGGCGGGCTACATCACCGCCGCCAGCACCGCCGCCGACCGCAAGGGCATCCTCATCAACCGCTCGACCGTCAACGGCGACGTGTCCGCCGGGACCTTCTACCTCGGCCGCAACTGGCACGCGGGCGGCGACGCGACCCTCGACCCGCAGGCCACCGTCCGCGACTCCACGCTGAGCGCCGCGATCAGGTCGACCCCCTGGGTGGACATGAGCGGCTTCTCCTGGAAGGACGACCGGTTCGCCGAGTACCGCAACACCGGCCCCGGCTCGGGCGCCGCGAGCACGAACCGTCCCCAGCTGACCGACGCCCAGGCCGCCGGCCAGGAGGTCGCGGACTGGCTGGGCGGCTGGACCCCGGCCGCCTGACGCCGCCGGCGGACGGCCGGCACACCGTCCGGCCGGGGAGCGCGAGCCGAGGGCCGCTCCCCGGCCGGGCACGACCCCCGAAGCCGGGCACGACCCCCGACGGCCTACCGGCTCGGTTGCAGCAGCCCGAGCCGCATGGTCGTCTCCGCGTCAGGAACGTGCGTCGCGTCCGTCGGGAGCGGGCCCGCGAGCCGCGCGTACATGCCTCCGCGGGCCAGCAGCTCCTCGTGCGTGCCCTGTTCCACCAGGCGTCCGCCGTCCACGACCAGGATGCGGTCGGCGTCCGGGGCGAGCGTCAGGTCATGCGTGATCATCACGGTCGTCCGGCCGGACACCAGGCGCCGCAGCGGCTGTACGACCCTGCGTGCGGCGAGCGCGTCGAGGCCGGTCGTCGGTTCGTCGAGCACGAGGACGGGCGCGGCCCGGAGCATCGCGCGGGCGATGGCCACCCGCTGGAGCTGCCCGCCGGAGAGCACGGCCGTGCCGGGCGTGATCAGCGTCTCGTATCCGTCGGGCAGCGTACGGACGAACCCGTGCGCGTCCGCGTCGCGCGCGGCCCGTTCGATCTCCTCGTCCGTCGCGCCCGGCCGTCCGCACGCGATGTTCTCCCGGATCGTTCCGTGCAGGACGAGGGTCTCCTGGGGCAGCAGGGCGACGTTCTCGCGAAGGAACTCCAGCGGTACGTCCGTGAGCGGCACGCCGTCCAGCCGGATCACGCCCGCCGAGGGGTCGTAGAAGCGGGTCAGGAGTGTGGAGAGGGTCGACTTCCCGGCCCCGCTCACCCCGGTGACCAGGACGAACTCTCCCGGCGCCGCCGTGAACGTCACGTCCCGCAGGCAGTCGCGCTCCGCGCCCGGGTAACGGAAGGACGTGCCGTGGAAGGAGACCCGGCCGCGCACCGGCCATGCCCGGACCGGTGCGGCGGGATCGGTGACGGCCGGCTCGGCGTCCAGGATCTCCTGGAGCCGCCGCGCTCCCGCGGTCGCGGCGGTCAGGGTCAGGCCCAGCTGGCCGAGGTCGCGGATCGGAGGGTAGAGGTAGCCGAGGAAGGCGGCGAAGGCGAGCAGCTGGCCCAGGGACATCCGGCCCTGCGCAATCTCCCAGGCACCAAGCCCGATCACGGTGAGGACGCAGAGCGTCTCGACGACCTCGACGAACTGCTCGTACATCTCGCTCGCGCGGGCTCCCCGCACACTGGCCCGCAGCCAGGCGCGCGCCTCGCGGTCGAGGCGCTCCTCCTCCGCGCCGCGCCGGTTGTACGCCTGGGTGAGCACGATGTTGCCGAGGGACTCCTCGACGACCGAGGTGATCGCGCCGTCGGCGGTCCGCTCGTCCTGGGCCGCCGACCTGATGCGGCCGGCGAACCGGCGGGCCGCCACGAGGAAGAGGGGTGCGAGGAGAAAGGTGACGAGAGCGAGGTCCCAGCGGAGCCAGAGAGCGGCGGCCGAGTAGAAGACCGCCGAGAACGCGGCGGACACGGCCCCGACCGCGCCCGAGACCACCATCTGCTCGATGGCCTCGACGTCACCCGTGAGCCGTTCCACCAGGTCGCCCCGGCGGTACCGCTGGAAGAAGTCCGGGGGCAGGTCCTGGACGTGGCGGAAGACGCCCGCGCGCAGCCGCAGCACGAATCTCTCGGCCGTACGGACGGCGAGGGAGTTGCCGAGGTAGCCGACGACCGCGCCGAGCACGGCAACGGCGAGCCAGGCGCCGGCCGGGCCCCAGAAGGCGGAGAGCGAACCGGCCTGCAGCGCGTGGTCGGTGAGTTCCGCGAAGAGGAGGATGGAGGCCGTCTCGGCCAGCGCGGCCGCGATCACGCACGCGATGATCAGCAGCAGCCATCTGCGGTCGCCGCGCGTCAACGGCCAGAAACGCGCGAACGCCTCCTTCACTTCCCGCATGGCGTTCCGTCCCCTTTCCGCGCCCGGTTCTTCCGCGTTTCAATAAGCTCAAGAATTTCAAGAAGTTCAGGAAGTTCAAGAAATGGCCGAGGCGGGGTTCCCGAATCGAATTCGGGAACCCCGCCTCGTGGCGTCGCCTACTTGTTGCCGACCGGGCGGCGGCGCTGCTGCTGCTTGGCGGCACGCTTCGGCGCGGGCTTCGCGGCCTGCTTCTTGGCGGCCGGGGCGGGCTTGCGGGACTTCTTGACGGGGGTGACCTTGTGGAAGCTCATGGGATTTCCTCTTTCCTCTGTTTTCCTCTGCGGGTGATTCCGTTTCGTCGTAAGCCCTGTCAGGCTTCGACATGGAAAACACTACGGGAGCGCAGAGGCAGAAATCGCCATATCCGCTGAGACCTCGATGAATTGCGTCTGAGACGGTTTTCAGACGGGTTCGGGAACCAATTGCCTCTTCACACAGGTCTTATTACGGAAAGGGGGGTGCGCAGGCCTGTTCGGCCGTGCGCACCCCCCTCGGCGACTGCCGGGGACCGGCGGGTTACCGGACGACGGTGATCCGGTTCGCCGCGGGCGGCGCGAGCGGGTTCGTCGCCGACGAGTTGGCCAGCAGGTACTTCTCCAGGGCCGCGAGGTCGTCGTCGCCCACCAGGTCGTCGGTGCCCAGACCCAGCGTGGTGAAGCCGTCACCGCCGCCCGCGAGGAAGCTGTTCGTCGCGACGCGGTAGGTGGCGGCCGGGTCGATCGCGGCGCCGTTCAGCTTGATCGAGTCGGTGACGACACGGTCGGCGCCGCTCTTCGTCAGGTCGAGCGTGTAGGTGAGGCCCGACGAGATCTGCAGCACCTTCGGCGAGGCCGCGTTCACGCCGGTGACCTGCTCCTTGAGCACCTGGACGAGCTGGGCGCCGGTGAAGCTCTGCAGGTTCACGGTGTTGGCGAACGGCTGGACCGTGAAGCCCTCCGCGTACGTCACCACACCGTCGCCCTCGCTGCCCTTGGCCGCGTAGGTCAGGGGCGCCCGGACACCGCCCGGGTTCATCAGCGCGAGGTCGGTCCCTGGGTCCAGCTCCTTGCCGTACGCGAGCTGCGCGTCGGCGATCAGGTCACCGATCGGGGACTCGGTGCCGGCGTTGGAGATGTCACCGGAGATGTACCCGATGGGCTTGTTGCCGATCGGCGCCGCCAGGGTGTTCCACCTGGTGATCAGCTCGGTCATGTCCGGGGCCTTGGCCACGTCACGCGTCACCACGTGGTTCGCCGAGGCGACGGCGGTCCGGGCGATGTCCCCGGTCCGGCGGTCGTACGTCAGCGTCGTGTCGGTGTAGAGCCGCCCGAAGGACGCCGCCGAGGTGACCGTGCGGGGCTTGCCCGACGGGTCGTCGATCGTGCACGCGTACGCGGCGTGCGTGTGGCCGGTGACCAGCGCGTCGACCTTCGGCGTGACGTTCTTCGCGATGTCCACGATGGGGCCGGAGATCCCGTCGCCGCCACCGGGCGAGTCACAGTCGTAGTTGTACGACGAGGAGGCCGGGAGGCCGCCCTCGTGGATCAGCGCGACGACCGACTTGACGCCCTGCTTCTCCAGCTCCTTGGCGTACTTGTTGATCGTCTCGACCTCGTCCTTGAACTTGAGGCCCTTCACCCCCTCGGCGGAGACGACACCCGGGGTGTCCTCCAGCGTGACACCGATGAAGCCGATCTTGACGCCGTTCTTCTTCCACACCCAGTAGGGCTTCAGGACCGGCTTCCTGGTCTTCTCGTCCAGGACGTTCGCCGCGAGGTACGGGAAGTCGGCGCCCTTGAACTTCTTGCCCGCCACGTAACAGCCGTCCGTGGGGTGGCAGCCGCCGTTCTGCAGGCGGCCCAGCTCCTTGGCGCCCTCGTCGAACTCGTGGTTGCCGACGCTCGTCACGTCCAGGTCGAGCTTGTTCAGCGCCTCGATGGTGGGCTCGTCGTGGAAGAGGCCCGAGATCAGCGGGGAGGCGCCGACCATGTCGCCGCCGGCCGCGGTGACCGAGTACGTGTTGCCCTGGCGGGCCTGGCGCAGATGCGTCGCCAGGTACTCGACGCCGCCCGCGTCGATCGTCTTCGTGGTGCCGTCCGGCTGGTTCTCGGTGACGCGGCCGGAGGAACCGGACGGCGGCTCCAGGTTGCCGTGCAGGTCGTTGAACGACAGCAGCTGGACGTCCTGGTAGCGGCCCGGCTGCTGGTGGCCGGGCTTCTTCCCCGCCGGCTCGCCCGCGGACGCGGGAAGCGCCGCGACCAGAGCGCCGGCGGTGGCGACACCCGCGGCCGCCGTGAGGAGGCGGGTGGTGCGGCGTCTGCTTCGGTACGGCTGAGGTGTGGCTGACATGCGCCCCCCTGTGGGTCGGCTGAAATGTGGGCCCCGTCCCGGCGCAGCCTAGAGTCAACGCGCGTAGCGCGACAGGGGGTTCAGGGTTACGGACTGGTTGCCTCCAGGGGTTTTCCGCCATGAACCGGACAGACCGCGCACGGGCCCCGTACCCCTCACGACTCCCCTCGGCGGGCCACTTCGCCATGAACCGGACACGCCGTACCCTCGTACCCATGACCAGCGACGACACCGCACCGGCTGCCCGCAGGCTCTCGGCCTCGCTCGGCCAGGGCGGCACCCCCACGGCCCGCACCATCGACATCCTCGCCACGCCGAGCCCCGAGCAGACCGGGTCCGTGCTCGAACTCCTCGCGGAGGCCGCCCGGGCCGACGGACAGCAGGCGGTGTCCGAACAGGGCCGGCTGCGCCTGCGCGGTGACGCCCGGGCCGGGGTACGGCACCTGCTGCTGAGCGTCCAGGACCAGCTCGTCGGGTACGCCCAGCTGGAGGACACCGACCCCGTCGAAGCGCCGGCCGCCGAACTGGTCGTCCACCCCGCGCACCGCGGCAACGGCCACGGCCGGGCGCTCGGCAACGCGCTGCTCGCCGAGTCCGGCAAACGACTGCGGGTGTGGGCCCACGGCGGGCACCCGGCTGCCCGCCACCTCGCCCAGGTCCTCGGTCTGACGCTGTTCCGCGAACTGCGCCAGATGCGGCGGCCCCTGACCGGCCTCGACCTGCCCGAGCCCACGTTCCCCGACGGGGTGCGAGTGCGGACGTTCGTGCCGGGCGAGGACGACGCCGCCTGGCTCGCCGCGAACGCCGCCGCCTTCGCGCACCACCCCGAGCAGGGATCGCTCACCCAGCGGGACCTCGACGACCGCAAGGCCGAATCGTGGTTCGATCCGGCCGGGTTCTTCCTCGCCTTCCGCGGGGACGAACTGGTCGGGTTCCACTGGACGAAGGTGCACGCGGCCGAGGGACTCGGAGAGGTGTACGTCGTCGGGGTGCGGCCCGGGTCGCAGGGGGGCGGCCTGGGGAAGGCCCTCACCACGGTCGGCCTCCGGCATCTGGCGGAGGCCGGGATGCCGGTGGCGATGCTGTACGTCGATGCGGACAACTTGGCCGCGGTGGCCGTCTACGAGCGGTTGGGGTTCGCGATCCACGAGACGGACCTCATGTATCGCACGGAGTCCTGACGGGGTCCTTACCGGACGGGGACGTACGAGGACGGACGGAGACGGACGGAGACGAGGTCGTGCGGCCCGTTGTGGAGTGCGGCCCGGCGGGGGCCGGTCGCGCGGTTCCCCGCGCCCCTCCTCTTCGGGCTGCGCCCTCAAGAGGAGGGGCGCGGCTTGAGCCCTGCCCGTATCGGCTCCGTGCATGCCCTCGCGCCCACCGCCGTCACCGCGGCCAGCAGCAGGGCCCAGTGGGTGTGGGTGCTTGACCAGCGGGGATCGTCCGGGGTCACCAGGAGGGTCCAATCGTGGGGGAGCAGGAGCTGGGCGGCGGCCGCCGTGCACAGGAGCCAGGTCGATATCGTGGCCCCCGGCTCGGTGGTGAGCCTGCGCCGGGTCGCCAGAGCCGCCGCCGTGAGGGCCAGCACCGCGGTGGCGGCCGCCTCCAGGGTGAGGGCGCCGACCGGTGGACGGGCCCGGGCCGGTACGAGGAGCAGTGCCGCCGTCCAGCAGAGGACGGCCCACGGGGCGACCAGCGCCACCCTCAGGCCGATGCGCACCGGGCGGCGGACCGGCACCGCCGCGGTGAGGTGCCGGGCCGGGTCGTCCAGCAGGAACGCCAGCCCCAGGGCGAAGGCGAGTGCGGCAGCCCGCAGTGCGAAGAGGCCGAGCCACGGGGCGGGCGGGCCGGACCGCATCCGCGGGGCGCAGGCCAGCAGCAGCCCCGCCGCCGCGGCCGCCATGAGCGCGCGCCGGGGCAGGGTGCGCCACACGGCCGGGAGCAGGGCACGGGTCATGACCGTCGCTCCTTGCACGAGTCGTCGTCCGTCTCCGCCGCAGCCGACTTGGCCGAGGCCGGCACCCCGAGCAGTTCCGCCGCCCGCGCGGTCGAGGTCCCGGGCGACGTCAGCTGGGTCCACCTGGCCTTCACCTTGCCCGCCACGCTGTAGCGCGGCCTCTGGAACAACTCCGCGACGATCCGCGTCTGTTCGGCACTCATGAGGAAGGGTTCGGTGGGTGACAGGATGAGAGAGGAACCGGAGACGTTGTCGTCAAGGCGGACGGCACGGAACGCGGCCATCGGGTCGGACTCCCCGCCCAGCGCCAGCCACATGATCGTCACCACGCGGGCGCCGCACACCTGACTGCCCACCTTCTCGTCGCCCGCCACCAGCACCGACGCGGCGCCCACCGCGAACTCGGGAACACGGTTGCCGCCCCAGTCCGTGCCGACCGTCACATGGCCGGGTTCGGTGGACGGGAAGAGCGAGGTGGCGGCGGACGGCCCGTAGCGGGCGTCGATGCGCTGTTCCACGGTCAGCCGCGCACCGCCGGCCCCGCCGCCCGCGAGGTCCTGGACACGGTCGACCACGGCGGCCCAGTCGGCGGCGCGGCCCGTCCACTCGGGGAAGGCGCAGTAGGAGGACCTGCCGTGCTCGGTGCACGAGCGGACCTTCTCCGGGGTGGTCGAGATCCGCTCGCGGGCCGCCGTCGTGGCGGCCGGGGTGCCGCCGGACTGACCGACCGCGCCCACCAGCGTCAGCGCGAGCGCCCCCGCGACGGCCGCCTTGACGGCCGTCGTACGTCCGCCGCCGACCAGCACCGCCAGCACCGCCACGCACAGGGCGAGCCCGACGAGGTACAGGGCGTGCCAGGCGGCGGGGCGGCCCAGCAGGTCGGAGGGGAAAGGACTGCCGCCGGTCTCGGTGACGACCGGGATCAGCCAGGTCGTCCAGTCGGAGTCGGACGGGGCCACCACGAAGACCTGCCCGAAGAGCAGGACGACGAGGAAGAGCGGCGCGGCGGTGACGAAAGGGACCAGCCGGGCCAGCAGCACGCCGACGGCACCGCACAGCAGCACCGTGAGCGGGCCGACGGCCAGTTCGGCGGGCGAACCGTGCCCCGCCGCACCGGGCTTGAGCGCGGCCCAGGTGAACTCGGCGGTGACGCAGACCGCCGTGAACAGGACCGCCGGGACGACGGACAGCACATGGGCGGCCGTGCGCCGCCACGGCTCGACGACCAGGACGTCGAAGTGCCGGTCCGTGCCGCGCCGCCGGGAGCGCAGGACCGCGCGGTTCACGCCCAGCATGACGGCGAGCCCCACCAGCATCGGCATGGCCTGCGTGCCGCGGTCGACGTTCTGGAGTATCGGGTAGTCGCCCTGGCGCTCCGTGACCTGCCAGACGATCCAGGCCACGTACAGGACCGCTATGGCGAGGGAGGAGACGGTCATACGCAGTTCGCGCGCCTCGACGCGGGCGAGGGCGAACACGGCTGCCCAGGAGCGCGGCGGGGGCGGCGCCAGGGAGGCCCACGCGGGTGTCTCCAGTGTGATGCTCATGCCGCCGCCACCTCCGGGGACTCGCCGTCGAGGGCGAGCAAGTAGCCGTCCTCCAGCGTCGGTTCGAGCAGGTCGGCGCCCTCGGGAGGTTCGCCGACGTTGCGGAAGGACCCCGTACCGGTGCGCCAGCCGGCCCAGGCGCCGGGGTCGCGCTCGGTGCTGCTCCACACCCGCCCCGCCGCGCACGCGGCCAGCTCGGCCGGGGTGCCCTCGAAGCGGATACGGCCGCCGGCCATGACGATCACGCGGTGGCAGAGCATCGCGACGTCCTCGGTCTGGTGTGTGGACAGCAGGACGGTCCGCCCCTCCCCCGCCCGGGCGATCAGCTCGCGAAAACGCATGCGCTGTTCCGGGTCGAGACCCACGGTCGGCTCGTCCAGGACCAGGAATCCGGGGTCGCCGACGAGCGCGGCGGCCAGGGCGACCCGCTGGCGCATCCCGCCGGACAGCTTCTTCAGGCGCTTGCTCCGTACGTCGGAGAGCGCGACGGCGTCCAGGACGCGCCGCACCTCGCGGTGCCGGGTGGTGCGGTCCGTCAGCTCCTTCAGGATCGCCACGTAGTCGACGAACTCGAACGCCGAGAAGTCCGGGTGGAATCCGGGCGCCTGCGGCAGATAGCCGAGCACGCGCCGCACCTCCTGCCGGCCGGCCGACGTGCCCGGGTCGTTCCCGAGGACCGAGAACTCTCCGCGGTCCGGCGGTACGGCGGTGGCCAGTACCCGCAACAGGGTCGTCTTGCCCGCCCCGTTGGGTCCGAGCAGCCCGGTGACGCCCTCGCCGAGCCGCAGCGACACGTCGTCGAGCGCGGCCGTCCTCCCGTAGCGGAGGGTGAGCCCGGCGGCGGACACCGTCGGCGCCGGAAGAAGGTCAGACATGCGTGACTCCAGTGGAAGAGCGCGAAGTGGAAGAGCGCGAAGACGCGAGGAGCGGGAGGGAGCGGAGGAGGAGACGGCGGCCGGGACGCGGCTCCGGCTCCGGCTCCGGCTTCGGCGTGCGGGCAGGGACAGCGGCTCTCATTCGCCGCCTCCGTCGGAGGAAGAGGACGACGACGAGGACGAGGACGAACCCCGTCCGCCGGAGGAGTTGGAGAGGAGCACGCCGATGACGTGCAGCGCTCTCAACAGCACCGAGGCCGTCATCAGCAGCCCCGCCCTGAACAGCTTGAACCGCCTGCACCGGACGATCGGCATCACATCGCACCCCCGCCCGGCAGGCCCGTGAACGGCGGATGCGCGGAGACCGCGTCGAAGCGGTCGCGGCGGAGGTAGAAGAACCCGGCGGCCAGCACGGCGACCGCGGCGGCGGCCCCCTGCCCCGGCACCGTGTACGGCGCGAGGGTGCCGTCGTCGGCCCCCCGGGCGACCATCAGCACGGTGATCCACGCCCCGCCGACCAGCCCGGGCGCGAGGACCGGACCCAGCCGGGGCGTCAGCGCGAGCCCGGTCGCGGTGAGCGCCAGCGCGGGCAGCAGCCAGGCCAGGGCCCGCAGCCCGTACGCGGGGAGCGCGAGCGTCGCCAGGCCGTTCAGCACCAGAGCGACGGCCAGCACGGGAACGGTGCGGATCATCAGCAGCCGGAACCCGTGCATCGGTGACACCACGGCCATCTCGTAGGTCGGGTCGAGCGCGGGACCGTACGACAGCGCGACCCCCGCGAGGGGCAGCAGCGGGGCCAGGGCGAGGAACAGCGAGATGGTCCCCGGCGCCCGGACGGAGTTGGCCGCGATCACCGTCATGGCCAGGACGGCGACGACCGCGCCCAGCCAGGACAGCCGCAGCACGGGAGTGGCCGCGAGAAGCCGTGCCGTGTGGTCGGCCACCCCGATCCGTACGAGCAGCGACTCCAGGAGACCGGGGCGCGGCGCGTCCAGCTCGGCGTCGAGCCGCTCCCAGCCATCGTCGAGCGGAACCGGGTCGCTCACTTCGGCGAGGACCGCCCGGCAGCGTGCGCAGGCCATCAGATGGGTGTCGGCCGACCAGAGCACCGGTGGCGCCAGCTCGCCCCGCCCGTACGCCCGGAGGTCTTCCTCCGCCACGTGCCAGGCCGGGACGCCCGGGTCGCGGATCTCGTTCGGGTCGCTCATGCCAACTCCTCCCGCAGCTGCTTGCGGGCCCGCAGGGCCCGTGTCTTGACCGTCCCCGGCGGGATGCCGAGCAGGACGGCCGCCTCGCGGGTGGTCAGCCCGTCGATGACCGTGGCCTGCAGGACCGACCGCAGTTCCGGTGACAGCCGGACCAGGGCGCCCGCGAGGTCCCCGTGCTCCACCCCCGCGAGCACGCGCTCCTCCGCGGACGCCTCCTCCCGGTGCCGCAGCCGGCCGAGCGCCTGCCGCAGCCTTCCCCGGGCGCCGTCGCCGCGCAGGGTGTCGATCAGCCGTCGCGAACCGATCCGCCACAGCCAGCCGGCCACGTCCCCCTCCTCGCGGTAGCGGGCGCTGCCCCGCCACACCGCCAGGAAGGTCTCCTGCACGACGTCGTCGACGGTCCCCGCGTCGGAACAGCGGCCGCGCAGCCTCGCTCCGAGCCAGGGCGCATACCGCCTGTACAGCTCCTCGAAGGCACGCCGGTCACCGTCCGCGGCGATGGCCCGCAGCAGATCCCCGTCGCTTCTCGTTTCCCTCACACCCCCTCATCGCACGAGCCCCACCGATCGGTTCACACCCCCGGAAAAACTCCGGCACCGCCCCTCGCGGACCTGCTCGACGGCCGCACACCCCTCGCGGACCTGGCCGACAGCCGCACGCTCCCCACCCCCGGGCTTCACCGTCACCCCCGGGCATCGCCGTCGCCCCCGGGCATCGCCGTCGCCATCGGTCATCGGCGTCGCCATCGGTCATCGGCGTCGCCATCACGCACCTTGTCGCTCGAACAGGTGACCGATACCGCCGGAGCTCCCGACCGCACGGTCAGGACGGCACGGCACGGCGCGGCGCCCGCGCGGACGCATGGGATCCGCCTTGCGATATCCCGCACGTCATGTCTCCGTAACCAGTGATTCAGACTGGCTTGCGACCCTCGGGCAATGAACCCCGCCCCGCCCGAGCCCTCGCCTCCGCCCGAGCGCGAGCCCTCCCCCGAGAGGGGGAACGGGGGCCCGCGTCTCCGCGCGGCGCTCACGCCCGCCGCCTCCGACGCGCCTGTTTCCGGCCCGGCACGGAAGAATGGGTTCATGAGCCAGCCCAACGCACAGGCACAGGTACAGGCACAGCACCCGCAGCCGTCCGTCGGATCCATCGCCGCGCACCGCCCGCACACCGTGGCGGCGAACGTCTCCGACCTGGAACCCGACCTCGACGCCGACCTCGACGCGTACGAGGACACCGTGCAGGACGGCGTCCAGCTTCCCCAGGGCCGTTTCCTCGACCGGGAGCGCAGCTGGCTCGCCTTCAACGAGCGGGTCCTCGAACTCGCCGAGGACCCGAGCACGCCGCTGCTCGAACGCGCGAAGTTCCTGGCCATCTTCGCCAGCAACCTGGACGAGTTCTTCATGGTCCGGGTGGCCGGCCTGAAGCGGCGCATCGCCACCGGCGTGGCCACCCGCTCGGCCTCGGGCCTGCAGCCCCGCGAGGTGCTGGAGATGATCTGGGCCCGCTCGCGCGAGCTCATGGCCCGGCACGCCGCCTGCTACCAGGAGGACGTGGCGCCCCAGCTCGTGGAGGAGGGCATCCACCTCGTCCGCTGGAGCGAGCTGTCCGAGAAGGAGCAGGCCCGCCTCTTCACGCTCTTCCGCCACCAGATCTTCCCGGTCCTGACCCCCCTCGCGGTCGACCCGGCGCACCCCTTCCCGTACATCTCGGGGCTGTCCCTGAACCTCGCGGTCGTCGTGCGCAACCCGGTCTCCGGCCACCGCCACTTCGCGCGCGTGAAGGTCCCGCCGCTGCTCTCCCGCTTCCTGGAGGCCTCCCCGGACCGCTTCGTCCCCATCGAGGACGTCATCGCGGCCCATCTGGAGGAGCTCTTCCCCGGGATGGAGGTCCTCCAGCACCACGCCTTCCGCGTCACCCGCAACGAGGACCTGGAGGTCGAGGAGGACGACGCCGAGAACCTGCTCCAGGCCCTGGAGAAGGAGCTCATGCGCCGCCGCCTCGGGCCGCCGGTGCGCCTGGAGGTCGAGGAGTCCATCGACCGGTACGTACTGGACCTGCTGGTACGCGAGCTGAAGATCTCCGAGGCCGAGGTGTACCCCCTGCCGGGTCCCCTGGACCTCACGGGCCTCTTCGGCATCGGCGCCCTCGACCGGCCCGAGCTGAAGTACCCGAAGTTCATCGCGGGCACCCACCGCGACCTCGCCGAGGTCGAGTCGGCGTCCGCGCCCGACATCTTCGCGGCCCTGCGCGAACGCGACGTCCTGCTGCACCACCCGTACGACTCCTTCTCCACCTCCGTCCAGGCGTTCCTGGAGCAGGCGGCGGCGGACCCCGACGTGCTGGCCATCAAGCAGACGCTGTACCGGACCTCGGGCGACTCGCCCATCGTCGACGCCCTCATCGAGGCCGCCGAAGCCGGCAAGCAGGTCCTCGTCCTCGTCGAGATCAAGGCGCGCTTCGACGAGCAGGCCAACATCAAGTGGGCCCGCAAGCTGGAGGAGGCCGGCTGCCACGTGGTCTACGGCCTCGTCGGCCTGAAGACCCACTGCAAGCTGTCGCTGGTGGTGCGCCAGGAGGGCGACACCCTGCGCCGCTACTGCCATGTCGGCACGGGCAACTACCACCCCAAGACCGCCCGGCTGTACGAGGACCTGGGGCTCCTGACCGCCGACCCGCAGGTGGGCGCGGACCTCTCCGACCTCTTCAACCGGCTCTCCGGCTACTCCCGCCGCGAGACCTACCGCCGTCTGCTCGTCGCGCCCAAGTCCCTGCGCGACGGCCTGATAGCGCGCATCAACAAGGAGGTCCAGCACCACCGTGCCGGACGTCCCGCCTACGTCCGCATCAAGGTCAACTCCATGGTGGACGAGGCACTCATCGACGCCCTCTACCGCGCCTCGCAGGCGGGTGTGCCGGTCGACGTGTGGGTGCGCGGCATCTGCGCGGTGCGGCCGGGCGTCACGGGCCTGTCGGAGAACATCCGCGTACGGTCCATCCTCGGCCGCTTCCTCGAACACTCGCGGGTCTTCGGCTTCGGCAACGGCGGTGAGCCCGAGGTGTGGATAGGCAGCGCCGACATGATGCACCGCAACCTCGACCGCCGTATCGAAGCCCTGGTCAGGATCACCGACCCGGCCCACCGGTCGGCCCTCGCCCGCCTGTTCGAGACCGGCATGTCCGACTCCACCTCCTCCTGGCACCTCGGCCCCGACGGCGAATGGACCCGGCACGCGGCCGACGCCGAAGGCCAGCCGCTGCGCAACGTCCAGGAGATGCTCATAGACGCCCGGAGGCGCCGGCGTGGCACAGCGACACCTTGACCCGACGGCCGGACCCGTGGCCGGGGACGTCCTCACGGCGTATCTCCGTTCCCAGGCCACGGAGTTCCTCCGCGCGCTGCGCCAGCACCGGGAGACCGGCGGCGCGGCGGGTGGGGGTCCCCTCGCGCGAGCGCAGTCGAGCGTGGGGGGGAACGGCTCCAGGGAGGCCGTGGACGCGGCGCGCGCGCTGCGCCGCTCGGCCCGCCGCATCAGCGGCACCCTGCACACCTTCCGGCCCCTGCTCGACGAGGACTGGTCGGAGGGCATGCGCCCCGAACTGGCCTGGCTGTCAGGGACCCTGGCCCGCGAACACGCGTACGGGGCCCGTCTGGAGCGGCTGCTCGCGGCGCTGCAGCGGCTGTCGGGCTCGGCCGCGTTCCCCGCCCAGGTCACCTCCGGGGTACGCACGGAGAAAGGCGGTCTGACCGTCGGCGCGGCCAGGGCGGGCGCCCTGCTGGAGCGCCAGCTGACCCTCGCCCGGACGCGCGCCCACTCGGCCGCGCTACAGGCCCTGGGCTCCAGCCGCTTCCACGCCGTCGCCGACAACGTCGCCGTGCTGGCCAGCGAGGTCCCGCTGTCCGCCGCCGCGACGGCGAGCGCGGCCACCGCCACCACGACCACCGCTGTCGCCACCGCCACCGCCACCGGACTCAAGCCGCTGGCCGCCGCCGCGGAGGACCGCCTCTGCGACGCCGTCACCGGGCTGCCCCTGGTCACCGCGGGCCACCCCTACAACTCGCAGGCCCTCGTCCACGGCCTCTCCACCGACACGGCCCCGCAGCCCCAGGACGCCCCCTGGCACCAGGTACGCCTCCTGCTGCGCCTGCACCGGTACGCGCGCGAGGTGGTGTTCGGCGACGAAGTCCGGGTGGATGTCCGCCTGCTGAACGCCGGACAGGCCCTGGACCGGCACCGTGACGCGTCGGAGGCGGCCGCGGCGGCCGCCGCCGCGGCCCGCACGCCGCGCATCGCCCCCGCGACGGCGTACGCCCTCGGGGTGCTGCACGCGGACCAGCGGCACGAGGTGGAAGCGGCCAGGTTCACGTTTCAGCGGACCTGGACGAGGGAGACGGTCGGCACTGCGTGACCGACGCAGACCGGTACTCGTGGAGGGAGGCCCCGTGCACGCGAACGGAGACCCCGTGCTCGTGGACGCAGATCCGGTGCTCGCGGCGGGCTGCGTGCTGTGGCGGCGCTCGCCCGACGACGGCGAACTGCAGATCTGCCTGGTCCACCGGCCGAAGTACGACGACTGGTCGCACCCGAAGGGGAAGCTGAAGCGCGGGGAGACCGCGCTCGCCGGTGCGCTCCGCGAGGTCGAGGAGGAGACCGGGCACCGTTGTGCCCCCGGGCCCGGCCTGTCGACCCTTCGTTACGTGGCCAACGGGCGGCCGAAGCAGGTCAGCTACTGGACCGCCGAGGAGACCGGGGGCCGGTTCGTGCCCAACCGGGAGGTGGACCGGGTGCTGTGGCTGGCTCCCGCGGCGGCACGTGAGCGGGTGACGCAGCTCCGGGACCGGGAGCTGGTCGACGAGCTTCTCGCCGTGCTGAAGCGGGTCTAGCGCCGGGCGCCCCGCCGGAACGTGCCGGCGGCGCGGGTGCGGGTGCCGGCGCGGGTGCGGGCGCTGGCGCGGGTGCAGGTGCCGGCGCAGGTGCCGGTGCCGGTGCGGGTGCCGGTGCTGGTGCTTGAGGGCTTGTCCAGCGGCTCCCGCGTGCCCGGAGGGCGTCCCTCAGAGGCCGCCTTCGGTCTCGTGGGTCTCCGCGTCCCGGCGGGCCGAGCTGCGGGCCCGGCGGGCCGGGCCTCTCCAGCCACAGGCGCAGCGGGCCACGCAGAAACGACCCTGCTCGGCCGTCGTCGTGCGGTGTTCCTGGGCGCTGGTCTCTTCCGGCTGTGCCACTCTCCCCACGGTACCGATGCCGGGTAAACGATTCCCCATGGCGCGTACCGGCGTGACAACACCTCCCACCGGTCGTTAGGCGGGGCAAGAAGCCCGCCCAAGGACGTCCCGGCTGGGGGTAGCAGGCGATGGTGGAGCGGCACCGAACACGCAAGGACGGCGCGGTCGCCCTGGCCGCCGCGGCGACGGGGCTGCTGCTCTGCGCCGTCGGCTGCTCGGGCGGCGGGGCCGCCTCCGACGACGCCCGGGCCGCCGACGAACCGGTCGGGGTGCTCCACGGGGCCGCCGGGAAGCTGGTCCGCGCCGGCACCTCCAAGGTCCGCACGTCGATGGAGATGGCCACCGGCGGCACCCGCGTGACCATCCGGGGCGAGGGCGTCTACGACTTCGGGGGCCGGGAGGGCCGGCTGAAGGTGCTCCTCCCGCAGGACCCGGCCGGCGTCGACCGCCGCCCGATCACCGAACTCCTCGCGCCGGGCGCCCTCTACATGAAGAATCGCGGTGCGGGCGTGCCCGCCGACAAGTGGGTGCGCGTCGACACGGCCACGCTCTCCGACGGGAACCTCGTCACGGGCGGCGCGACCGACCCGTCCGCCGCCGCCGAACTGCTGCTGGGCGCACAGCGGGCGACGTACCTGGGGCGGACGTCGGTCGCGGGCATCGCGGTACGGCACTACCGGGGCACCGCCGACCTCACGGTGGCCGCGCGCGACGCCTCCCGGCACAACCGGGCGGTCCTGCGGGCGGCGGCGAAGGGCTTCGCGACGGCGGCGGTCCCCTTCGACGTCTACCTCGACGACCAGGGGCGCATCCGCAAGGTCCGCCACCGGTTCAGCTTCGTCAACGGGCAGCGGCAGGGCACCGTCGCGGTGTTCTCCACCACGCTGCTGTACGACTTCGGGGCCGCCGTGCACGTACGCCTGCCGAAGGCGCGGGACATCTACGCCGGGCGGATCGCGGAGTGAGGGAACGGCGCAGGAGTACGGGAGATCCGGAGCGGACCACGGGCGGGACGGCGGAAGACCTGAACGTGCGGGGTCGGAAATGGTCCGTTGGTGCCATGCGCTGTCCGTCGGCCTCTCCCTACTCTAGGAAGTCGGTGACGGCAGGAAGAGGTGACGCACGTGGCTCCGGCGCGCGGTACGGCAGTTCAGGACCACGTGGCCCTCGCCGAGATCGAGCTGTGCGGCGACCTGATCATCGCGGCCTCGGCCGCCCATGAGGACCGGCTCAGCCCCGACCGCATCGACGAGGTCCTGAAGGCGGCGGAGGAACGCTTCCTCGAGGAACACGGCGCCGACGCGGCCAGATGACACGAGGCAGCGGCCGATACCCGGCGCCCCGCAAGGGGCGCGCGGAACTGCGCACCCGGCCCCCACCGGCCGGCAACGGGACCGGCACACCGACCTCGACGTCTCCGCCCGCCCCCGGAGGGATCACGTACGAAGCAGCCGCGCGATCGCCTTCGTCGCCTCCTCCACCTTGGCGTCGATCTCGGCTCCGCCCTTGACCGCGGCGTCCGCGACGCAGTGGCGCAGGTGCTCCTCCAGGAGCTGCAGGGCGAAGGACTGCAGGGCCTTCGTGGAGGCCGAGACCTGGGTGAGTATGTCGATGCAGTAGACGTCCTCGTCGACCATGCGCTGCAGGCCGCGGACCTGGCCCTCGATCCGCCGCAGCCGCTTGAGGTGCTCGTCCTTCTGCTGGTGGTAGCCGTGGATCCCGCGGTCGTGGTCGGTGACGATCCGCGCGGCACCCTCCACGTCGAACCGGGCCGCCGCGCCGTCCGCCGCGCCGCCGTCCGTCTCGGTACCGGTATCCCGCGCGGTACTCGTCCGCGCGGTCCTGCCGGAGGGCGCCGTCGCGCCGGCCTCGGTGGTCGTCATCGCGTCCTCCTGCTGACTGATACCCCTACCGGGTATATGGTAACGAACTTCGCTGGGTATAGGGCCCTTGGCCAAGGCCTTGCGGGACCCCGTGCTGATCACTGTGCACGATGGGCGACACTGGGGGGCGGCCGGTTAGCCGTGGCCGGATGATGCGCTTAGCATCAGCCTGACCTACACCGAAGCAATCCGAGGACCCCACGTGCGATTTCGTCTGACCCCCAGGGAGACGAGTTTCTACGACATGTTCGCCGCTTCCGCGGACAACATCGTCACGGGCTCGAAGCTCCTGATGGAACTGCTCGGGGCGGACTCGTCCGGCCGAGCCGAGATCGCAGAGCGTATGCGGGCCGCGGAACACGCCGGTGACGACGCCACGCACGCGATCTTCCACCAGTTGAACTCCTCGTTCATCACGCCGTTCGACCGCGAGGACATCTACAACCTCGCCTCCTCCCTCGACGACATCATGGACTTCATGGAGGAGGCCGTCGACCTGGTCGTCCTCTACAACGTGGAGGAGCTGCCGAAGGGCGTCGAGCAGCAGATCGAGGTGCTGGCCCGGGCCGCGGAGCTCACCGCCGAGGCGATGCCGAACCTGCGCACGATGGACAACCTCACCGAGTACTGGATCGAGGTCAACCGGCTCGAGAACCAGGCCGACCAGATCCACCGCAAGCTGCTGGCCATGCTCTTCAACGGCAAGTACGAGGCCATCGAGGTGCTGAAGCTCAAGCAGATCGTGGACGTCCTCGAAGAGGCCGCCGACGCGTTCGAGCACGTGGCCAACACGGTGGAGACCATCGCGGTCAAGGAGTCCTGACCCTTTCATGGACACCTTCGCCTTGATCGTGACCATCGGCGTCGCGCTCGGATTCACCTACACCAACGGCTTCCACGACTCCGCCAACGCCATCGCCACCTCCGTCTCCACGCGGGCGCTGACCCCGCGGGCGGCGCTCGCGATGGCCGCGGTGATGAACCTCGCCGGCGCCTTCATGGGCAGCGGGGTCGCCAAGACCGTCAGCGAAGGCCTGATCGAGACACCGCACGGCAACCGGGGCATGTGGATCCTGTTCGCCGCCCTCGTCGGCGCCATCGTGTGGAACCTCGTCACCTGGTACTTCGGCCTCCCGTCCTCCTCCTCGCACGCGCTGTTCGGCGGCATGGTGGGCGCGGCCCTCGCGGGCGGCATCGACGTCATCTGGTCCGGCGTCCTGGAGAAGGTCGTCATCCCGATGTTCATCTCCCCCGTCGTCGGCCTGGTCGCCGGCTACCTGGTGATGTGCGCGATCATGTGGCTCTTCCGCCGCTCCAACCCGCACAAGGCCAAGCGCGGCTTCCGTATCGCGCAGACCGTCTCGGCGGCCGGCATGGCGCTCGGCCACGGTCTGCAGGACGCCCAGAAGACGATGGGCATCGTGGTGATGGCCCTGGTCATCGCGGACGTCGAGGACGCGGGCGACCCGATTCCGGTCTGGGTCAAGATCGCGTGTGCGGTGATGCTGTCGCTGGGTACGTACGCCGGCGGCTGGCGGATCATGCGCACGCTGGGGCGGAAGATCATCGAGCTGGATCCTCCGCAGGGGTTCGCGGCGGAGACGACCGGGGCGTCGATCATGTTCTCCACGGCGTTCATCTTCCACGCGCCGATCTCCACGACGCATGTCATCACGTCGGCGATCATGGGTGTCGGAGCGACGAAGCGGGTGAACGCGGTCCGCTGGGGCGTCGCGAAGAACATCATCCTCGGCTGGTTCATCACGATGCCGGCGGCCGGGCTGGTGGCGGCGGTCAGCTTCTACATCGTGAACGTGGCGTTCCTGTAGAAACCTCCTCGCGCCACTGCCCCCGCCCCCGAGGCAGCGGCAGAGGCGGAGGCGCGAGAAAAACCAACGGGCCCACCCCCCGGCTGACCGGGAGGCGGGCCCTATCGGTCCCCGCGGTGGCACCGCCATGCAGCACCGCGAGGGGTCCGGAAGGTGTACGAAGGACGCCGGCTCAGCCGAAGCGCCCCGAGATGTAGTCCTCGGTGGCCTGCACGGACGGGTTGGAGAAGATCCGCTCGGTCTCGTCGATCTCGATGAGCTTCCCGGGCTGCCCCACCGCCGAGAGGTTGAAGAAGGCGGTCCGGTCGGACACCCGCGCCGCCTGCTGCATGTTGTGCGTCACGATGACGATCGTGAAACGCTCCTTCAGCTCACCTATCAGGTCCTCGATGGCCAGGGTCGAGATCGGGTCGAGCGCCGAGCAGGGCTCGTCCATGAGCAGCACCTTCGGCTCGACCGCGATCGCGCGGGCGATGCACAGCCGCTGCTGCTGACCACCGGAGAGACCGGAACCCGGCTTGTTCAGACGGTCCTTGACCTCGTTCCAGAGGTTCGCGCCCTTCAGCGACTTCTCGACGATGTCACCGAGCTCGGACTTCTTGTAGTTGCCGTTGAGCCGCAGACCCGCCGCCACGTTGTCGTAGACCGACATCGTGGGGAAGGGGTTCGGACGCTGGAAGACCATGCCGACCTCGCGTCGCACCGACACCGGGTCGATGCCGGCGCCGTACAGGTTCTCGTCGTCGAGCATGACCTTGCCCTCGACACGGCCGCCCGGCGTCACCTCGTGCATCCGGTTGAGGGTGCGCAGGAAGGTGGACTTGCCGCAGCCGGAAGGGCCGATGAAGGCCGTCACCGAACGGGGCTCGATCGCCATCGAGATGTCCTCGATGGCACGGAACGAGCCGTAGTAGGCGTTGAGACCGCTGATGTCGATTCGCTTGGCCATGGGATCACTGCTTCTTTCGGGGGGAACGACTGGTCGCCGGGTGGCCGCGTCAGCGACCGGTCTTGGGGGCCTTCCAGCGGGCGATGCCGCGGGCCGCCAGGTTCAGGATCATCACGAACGCGATCAGCGTGAGAGCCGCCGCCCAGGCCCGGTCGTACGCCGCACCGGAGCCACCGCTGTTCGTGTACTGCTGGTAGATGTACATCGGGAGTGAGGCCTGCGGGCCGTCGAAGGGGTCCGTGTTGATGAAGGTCGAACCCCACACCAGCAGCAGCACCGGCGCGGTCTCACCCGTGATGCGGGCGATCGCGAGCATCACACCGGTCGTGATGCCGCCGATGGAGGTCGGCAGGACCACCTTCATGATGGTGCGCCACTTCGGCACACCGAGCGCCAGCGAGGCCTCGCGCAGCTCGTTCGGTACGAGCTTGAGCATCTCCTCGGTGGAGCGGACGACCACCGGCAGCATCAGGATCGTCAGGGCCATCGAGCCGGCGAAGCCGGAGGGGCCCATGTCCAGGATGAGGATCCAGAAGCTGAGGACGAACAGGCCCGCGACGATGGACGGGATGCCCGTCATGACGTCGACGAAGAAGGTGACGGCCTTGGCGAGCTTGCCGCGCCCGTACTCCACGAGGTAGATCGCGGTCAGGATGCCGATCGGCACCGAGATGACGCTGGCGATGGCGACCTGCTCGAGGGTGCCGAGGATCGCGTGGTAGATGCCGCCGCCGGGCTCGGTGTCGGTGATCAGACCCATCGAGTGGGTGAGGAAGTAGCCGTCGAGGACCTTCACACCGCGCTCGACGGTCTCCCAGATGAGCGAGACCAGCGGGACGACGGCGAGCAGGAACGCGACCCAGACGAGGCTGGTCGCCACCCGGTCCTTGGCCTGCCGGCGGCCCTCGACGCGCGCGGCGAGGGCGTACGTCCCGCCGACGAAGAAGACCGCGGCCATCAGGCCCCACTGGATGTCGCTGTCCAGTCCGGCCGCGGCGCTGATACCGAGGCCGAGCGCGACCGAGCCGGCGGCGAGAGCCCACGGGGCCCACCTGGGCAGCGTCGCGCCCTGCAGGGAGCTGCGACGCGGCGCGTCCGTGATCTGGCTCATGCGTTGGCCCCCGAGTACTCCGCGCGACGGGCGATGATCATGCGGGCCGCGCCGTTGACCAGCAGGGTGATGACGAACAGCACCAGACCGGAGGCGATGAGCGCGTCCCGGCCCATCTCGCTGGCCTCGCTGAACTTGCTGGCGATGTTCTGTGCGAACGTGCCGCCGCCCGGGTCGAGCAGGCTGGCGTTGATCTCGAAGCTCGAGGAGAGCACCGTGGCCACGGCCATCGTCTCGCCGAGCGCGCGCCCGAGGCCGAGCATCGAGGCGGAGATGACGCCGGAGCGGCCGAAGGGCAGCACCGACATGCGGATGACCTCCCAGCGCGTGGCGCCGAGGGCCAGTGCGGCTTCCTGGTGCATCAGCGGAGCCTGCCGGAAGACCTCGCGGCTCACGCTGGTGATGATGGGCAGGATCATGATGGCGAGCAGGACGCCCACGGTGAACAGCGAGCGCGGTGCGCCGCCCTGCCAGTCCAGGATGCCGGTCCAGCCGAAGTAGTCGTCCAGCCAGCCGTAGAGGCCGACCAGCTGCGGCGCGAGGACCAGGGCGCCCCACAGGCCGTACACGATGGACGGCACGGCGGCGAGCAGGTCGATCACGTAGGAGATGGTGCCGCCCAGCTTGCGCGGGGCGTAGTGCGTGATGAACAGGGCGATGCCGACCGCGATCGGGACCGCGATGACCATCGCGATGATCGACGAGACGACGGTGCCGTAGACCAGGACCGCGATGCCGAAGCTCGGCTCGGCGGCGGTCGGGTTCCACTCGAGGGTGGTGAGGAAGTTGCTCTCGTCCTTGCTGATCGCGAGCACGGAGCGGTACGTGAGGAAGACCGCGATGGCGGCCATGACCACGAGCAGGAAGATGCCCGACCCGCGGGACAGGGCGAGGAAGACCCGGTCACCGGGACGGGTGGCCCCGCGGGCCGCACGCTTCTGGTCGGCCGTGGGGGGAGGAGGGGAGGAGGGGGGCGCGTCAGAGATTTTCGTTGATATGTCCATGAGATTCTCCGGTCTGCGGAGCCGCACGCGACGTGCGGCTCCAGGCGGCGGTGCACCGGACGGCGCGCGGTCCGGCCCCGGGGCGGGGCCGGACCGCGCGCTCAGGTCAGCTCAGGCTCGCGACGGTCGTACGGACCTTGGCGATGATCTCTTCGGGGATCGGGGCGTAGTCGTTCTCGGCAAGGATCTTCTGGCCCTCCTCGCTGGCGATGTAGGTGAGGAACGCCTTCGTGGCGGGCAGGGTCTCCGCCTTGTTGCCCTTGTCGCAGACGATCTCGTACGTGACCAGGGTGATCGGGTAGGCGCCGTCGGCCTTGGTCGCGCGGTTCAGTTCGAGCGCGAGGTCCGCGCCCGTGCCGACGACCTTGGCGTCCGCGATGGCCGTGGTGGCGTTCTCGACGGTGGCCTCGACCGGCTCGCTGGCACCGGTGTCCAGCTTGGCCGCGCCGATGCCGTCCTTGGCGTACGACAGCTCCATGTAGCTGATGGCGCCGGAGGTCTGCTTGACCTGCTGGGCGACACCGGAGGAGCCGGCCGCGGACTGGCCGCCCTTGGCCTGCCAGGCCTTGCCGCCCTCGTACTTCCACTGGTCGGGCGCGGCCGCGATCAGGTACTTGGTGAAGTTGTCCGTGGTGCCGGACTCGTCCGAGCGGTGGAACGCCTGGATCTTGAGGTCGGGAAGCTTCGCGTCCGGGTTCAGCTTCTTGATCGCCGCGTCGTTCCAGTTGGTGATCTTGCTGTCGAAGATGCCCGCGAGGGTCTTCGCGTCGAGGACCAGGCCCTCGACACCGGGGACGTTGTAGCCGACCGCGATCGGGCCGCCGACCATCGGCAGGTCGATGCCCTGGCCGTCCTTGCAGACCTCCTTGGAGGCCGTGACCTCTTCGGGCTTCAGCGCGGAGTCGGAACCGGCGAAGGCGACCTGGCCCTGGGTGAACGCGGTGACACCGGCGCCCGAACCCTCGGACTTGTAGTTGATCTGCACGCCCTTGCAGGCGGTCGCGAACGCCTTGACCCACGCGTCGATCGCGTTCTTCTGCGCGGAGGAGCCGTTGGCGAGCAGCTGGCCCTTGGCGTCGTCGCACTTGATGGAGCTGTTGGCCGCGGTCGTGCTCTCGCCGTTCCCACTGCTACCGGTGTCGTCGGAGCCGCACGCCGTCAGCGCCAGGGCGCCGGAGACGGCGACAGCACCGAGGGAAAGGGCGCGAAGCCGGTTCTTGCGCTGAAGCTTCACTTTCGGGTGTTCCTTCCAGAAGCCGCCGTTGCCGGCGGCGTGCGATGTAGTGGGTCCTGCTCGTCGTGCTGTCCGTCGACCGGCGTGGGCGCTCGCTTCCGTCCGCACCACGCACCGGGTAAGGCCGAAATTAGGCAGATGAGGTGAAGGCACCGATTGCCATGAGTGAACGGAGGGTGAACCCCTGCCGTCAGTGCGGTGAGGTCACGGAACGCTCACGGGGAGAACACGTGAGGGTACCGACGACCGGAAGCCTCCCCTACGCAACCGCGACGCCCCGGCATGCCCCGCTCCGTGCCCCCGCCCCCTCCCTGGCCGAAACGCGCCCTCGCCCTTTACGTCCTCGTGGGATTGCCGGCCGCCGCCGGTGGAACCCGCCGGGCGGTTGACCCGTCTCGTACCACGGGGGCAACGGGAGGCGCACATGCAACGGCGGACGTTCATCGGCGGCGGCGCCGCGGTCACGGTGACAGCGGCGGTCTCGGCGTGCGGCGGCGGGAACTCCGGGCCACGGCCGGCCGCCGGGACGGACGCGTCACGCACACCGCGCACACCGCGCACACCGACCGGCGCGAGCACGACGGCCAAGGGCACCGCGCCGGCCGACTGGCAGGCCCTCGCCAAGGACCTGGACGGGCCCCTGGTCCGCCCGGGCGACACCGACTGGGCGGCGGCCCGCCAGCTCTACAACACCCGCTTCGACGCCCTGAAACCGGCGGCGGTCGCGTACGCGGCCCACCCCGACGACATCCGCACGACGCTCGCGTACGCCCGCGACCACGGCGTCCGCGTCTCGATCCGCAACGGCGGCCACTCGTACGCCGGCTGGTCCTCCGGGGACGGCCGGCTGATCCTGGACATGTCGAAGCTGTCCGGGGTACGGGCGTCCGGCGACGAGGCGGTGATCGGCGCGGGCGCCAAGCTCATCGACGTCTACCGCGGGCTCGCCGCGAAGGGCGTGACCGTCCCGGCGGGCTCCTGCCCGACGGTCGGCATCTCGGGACTGACGCTGGGCGGCGGCCACGGCGTGGTGTCGAGGGCGTACGGGCTGACGTGCGACAGCCTCACCCAGGCGACCCTGATCACGGCCGACGGCAAGCGGCTCACCGCGAGCGCGACCGAGCACAAGGACCTCTTCTGGGCGCTGCGCGGCGCGGGCAACGGCAACTTCGGCGTCGTCACCGAACTGCGCTTCAGGACCCGTCCGGCGCCGCAGGGCGTCTCGGCGAACATGTCCTGGCCGTGGCCGAGGGCGGCGGCGGTCCTCGCGGCCTGGCAGGAGTGGGGCCCCGACCAGCCCGACGAGATCTGGTCCTCGGTCCACGTCGAGAACGCGGACGGCGGCACTCCGACGGTCTCCGTCTCCGCGTTCTCGCTCGGCACGTACGGCGAACTGCAGAACGCCGTCGACCGCCTCGCCGACCGGATCGGCGCCCCGGCCCGCAGCGTCTCCCTCAGGCGCCGCTCCTACGAGGAGTCGATGGAGGTGTACGCGGGCTGCTCGAGCTTCTCCGAGGACGCCCAGTGCCACCTCCCGGGCGGGACCCCGGGCCGCTCGGCGCGGGGCGCGCTGGGCCGGGAGACGTACGCGGGCCGCTCGGACTTCTTCGACCGTTCGATATCGGCGGCGGGCATACGGACGCTGCTCTCCCGCATCTCCGGGGTACGCGGCGGTACGGGCAGCATCGCGCTCACGGCTCTGGGCGGCGCGGTCAACCGCGTCGACCCCACGGCGACGGCCTTCGTCCACCGCCGCTCGCGCATGCTGGCCCAGTACATAGCGGCCTGGCGCCCGGCCACCTCGGGCAG
Organism: Streptomyces sp. V3I8; assembly: GCF_030817535.1. Lineage (NCBI taxonomy): Bacteria > Bacillati > Actinomycetota > Actinomycetes > Kitasatosporales > Streptomycetaceae > Streptomyces > Streptomyces sp. V3I8. Next base: position 4,103,353 of record NZ_JAUSZL010000002.1, read on the forward strand.
GGTGTCGGAATCCTGGCTGACGCAGACGCACACCGCGATGCGCCCCCACGCCTCGGGATCCGCCTACCAGAACTACACGGACCCGACCCTCACCGACTGGCGCAAGGCGTACTACGGTTCAGCGGCCGCCCACCTGAAGTCCCTGAAGGCGAAGTACGACCCCAACGAATTCTTCAAGTCCCCCCAGTCGCTGTAACGACCGAGGAACGCGACCTGAGGAACGCGACCTGAGAGGCGCGGCTTGAGGAACGCGGCTGAAGAGGCGCGGCTTGGGAACGCGGCCTGAGGAGCACGGCCCAAGGGGCGCGGGGAACTGCGCGCTCGGCCCGATCCCACCCGCGGGAACCCACAGCCGAAGCCCCCTCAGGGGCGCGGGGAACTGCGCGCTCGGCCCGATCCCACCCGCGGGAACCCACAGCAGAAGCCCCCTCAGGGGCGCGGGGAACTGCGCACCCAGCCCCCACCGCCCCGCACCCGACCACGAACGCCCCACCCCGCCACCCCACAAGCGGAGCGCCCACGCGGAGCGACTACGCGGAGCGACTACGCGGCGAGATCCCGCTCCGCCGGATCACCCTCACTGCGCGCTCCCGGAATCACTTTCTCCCGCGCCCCGGCGGCCCGGGGGGACCGGACCAGCCACCCCACCCGCGGCGACCTCTCCACGGCCTTCACCACGGGCGTCAGCAGACCGACGGCGAGCGGCGAGAGCAGCAGGACGACCGCGGTCCCGAGCGCGAATCCCCCCACGACATCGGTCGGATAGTGCACGCCCATGTAGACCCGGCAGAACCCGCCGAGCAGCGCGAGCCCTATCCCGACGAGCCCGACCTTCCGGTTCGCCACGAACAGCCCGACCGCCATGGCCATCATCAGGGTCGAGTGGTCGCTCACGAACGAGTAGTCGCTCTTGCCGCCGATGAGGACTTCCAGCCCCTCGTGGTCCACGAAGGGCCGGGGCCGCTCCACGAAACCCCGTATCGGCACGTTCACGAGTACGGCGACCCCGGCGGCGAGCGGCGCCCAGATCAGGGAGGCGACGGAGGACGCGGCGTCGTCACCGCCCCGCCGCCGCACGCCGAGCCAGCACCCGAGCACCAGCAGGACCATGACGAGCAGCAGCCCGTATTCGCCCGTGAACTCCATGACGCGGTCGAACCAGTGCGGCGCGTCTTTGGCGAGACCATTGATGTCGTAAAGCAAGTCGACGTCTGGGTTCGACCCGGAATCGGCGAGTCCAGCCATGGTGCTACGGCCCTTCGTCGTCATCTTTCCGACGCATCCCATCGGATGCGCCGCGCCATCAACCCCCGTCGTCGGCTACACGAACAGGAACGCACATTCCCCGTCCATACGTTCCGCCCTCCACCGAATGATCACGCAGACGTTATCGAAGAGAGATACATCGCCGCAGCTCAGGGGAGGGTTTCACAGAGCGGTGGGCAATGCTTTCGCGCCATCTTCGGTCACCCGGGTCGCCCCGAAGTAGTCGGGCGTGTCGATGGGGTCGAAGCGGATCACCGCGCCCGTCCGGGGCGCGTTGATCATGTATCCGCCACCGACATAGACGCCCACGTGCCGAATCGCCCGGGAGTTGGTGAGGTCGTCCGAGAAGAAGACCAGGTCCCCGGGCAGCAGCTCACTGCGCGCGGGGTGCGGACCGGCGTTGTACTGGTCGTTGGCCACCCGGGGCAGGGTGATCCCCACGCTTTCGTACGCGGCCTTGGTCAGCCCCGAGCAGTCGAAGCGTCCGCCCTGCTCAGGGGTGCCGTTGCCGCCCCAGAGATACAGCGTGCCGAGCTTCTTCTGCGCGTAGTCGATGGCGCCCGCGGCCTGCTGGGAGGGCTGCACACGACCGACCGGAGCGGCGAAACTCTGCTCCAGCGTCGTGATCGTCTTCACGTAGTTCCGGGTTTCCCTGTAGGGCGGGACGCCCCCGTATTTGATGACGGCGTACGCCCCCGCGTTGTACGCGGCGAGCATGTTCTCCGTCGGATCGCCGGGCGCGTCCTTGACGTACTTCGCGAGCGTGCAGTCGTACTTGGCGGCCGATGGAATCGCGTCATTCGGATCCCATACGTCGCGGTCGCCGTCCCCGTCACCGTCGATTCCGTGCGTGGCCCACGTTCCCGGGATAAATTGCGCTATCCCCTGAGCGGCCGCCGGACTCTTCGCGTCGGGATTGAACCCGCTCTCCTGGTACAGCTGTGCGGCGAGAAGTGCGGGATTGATGGCGCTGCACAGATTGCCCCATTTCCGTACGAGCGCCTGGTAGCTCGCGGGCACGGCTCCCTTGGCCAGGCCGACGGCTCCCTGCCCCACCCCGTTGGCGAGGTTCCCGGCGACCAGATAGACGCCGACCACCAGCACCATGGCGAAGGCGAGCCCCGCCCCCACGGCGGCGGTCGCCAAGATCCAGGCCTTACGCACCGTCAACCGCCCCTCGCCGCACGGTAATCCGAACGTCAGTGTAGAGGTGCCGCCCCCGGCACGGAACGATCACTCACCGACCTGCGACACTCGGCCGGAACCATCCCTGACCCCCGGACATCCGGCACCCGGGAAGAACAAGAAGAACAAGCAAGAAGCACAAGAAGGAGACGCAGCGTGGCAGACGTGCCCCCCGACCTCGTCTGGACCCGCGCCGCCCCCGAGGGCGCGACGGGACCCGGCCCCTGGATCGAGCTCGCCTTCGGCGACGACGGCCTCGTCCACATCCGCGAGACCAGCGACCCGGAGACCGTCGTCACGACCACCCAGAAGAAATGGGACGCCTTCGTGCTGGGCGTACAGGCAGGCGAGTTCGACCACTTCGTGGAAGGCGTCGAAGGCCTGGAGGAGTCCTAGCCGCCCGCCCCGCCGACCCCGTCCCCATCCGCCCTCAGCCGCTTTCGGCCACCCGCCGCGCCCACAGCACCAGCGGCACCTGGAGCGGCAGCCGGGCCAGCGCCGCGGCCTTCTGGGGCGCCGGCCGGTGACGCCAGTCCACGGCCATCTGGACGTTGGCGGGGAACACCCCGACGAAGAACGCGGCGGTCGCCAGTGCGGCCACCCGCCGCGTACGGGGCACCGCCACCCCGGCCGCCAGCGCCAGCTCGACGACACCGCTCGCGTACGTCCAGGTCCGGGGCTCGCCCGGCAGCGCACGCGGGACGGTCGCGTCGAACTGCCGCGGCACCGCGAAGTGGGCGACCGCGGCGGAGGCCAGCAGGCCCGCGAGCAACAGGGGTGAGCGTTCCGACCGGGGCACGGGTTCCTCCTCATGGGGTCCCTGAGGACCGGCGGGGCTGCGGAGTCTGCGGAGTCTGCGGAGTCTGCGGAGCGAGGTTACTGGACAGTAGCCGCAGCCGCCAGGAAGGCGCCTCGACACCGAACGGGCACCGCGGACCACCGCACCCCACCGACCGCCCGCTACCCACCGTCCGCACCCGCCCCTCCCCTCCCCGGCACCCCCGTCACCCCACCACCCCGTCCGGGATAGCCTTCACCAAGCACAAAAGGGATGACGTCTACCCACCAGGAGACGTACGACCGGAGGACATCGGCACGACGGACCGGCGCACACGGGACGGAGTCGGGCTCGATGGACGGGCGGAGTCGGCCATCATCGGGCGGCAGGCGCGCAAGAGGGGTTAACGACGGAACAAACCACAGGTTCCGGTTCCACTTCATTGCCCGGCGTGACCTGCCGTGATACACAGAGTGACGATGACCCTCCTCGTATACCGTCCCTGCGCCCCCCGAGGGGTACCGCGGACGCCGGTGACAAGGGATTCGTACGAAATCCGCCAACCAATGACGCCAAGTCGACATGCGAGAGCGTCATTGTCAGCGACAATGGCGGTGACCTCTGCGCAGAGTGGCAGGGGAGGCAGAACAACCCACTAGGGGCGGTGACTTACATGCTTTTCGCAGCCGAAAAGGGCGACATCAACACGATCATCGGCGGGATCGCTCCGGACTGGGGCCCGTTCGGCACCCTGGGCAACGAGGCCCGGGTGATGATCGAGGTCGTGATGGCGGTCGCCATCCTCCTGTGTCTCGGCATCGCGATCTGGGGAGCGGCGAAGCAACGCATCGGCGCCACTGCCCTGCGGGACACCTTCAGCGCGGAACAGGGCAAGGGCCTGATCATCGCGGGCCTCACCGGAGTCTTCATCATCGGCTCACTGGGCACGCTCTTCACCATCGTGTACGGCATGGCCGTGTAGACGGCCGCCGGCCCGGTGCCCTCGGATCCGGCCGGGCACGTCCGATCCCCCGTCCACCCATCCGTCCGTCGCGCCCACCGGCTGAGGTTGCGTTTCCCTGATGTCGAGTCACCACACCGTGCCTGCGCGGAAACCAGCGGAGCTACCGTCGTACGAGGCGGTTCAGCAAGAGGTCGAGGGGGCGTACGCGGCATGAGTCTCGGTGACGAGCACGGAGCGCGCGGCGAGGACCGCGGGTACGGAGGCACCGGCCAGACCCGCACCCGGCTCCCCGACAGCACCGGTGACGTCCACGGCGGGCCACGACGCGGCGGCCGTTCGTCCTCCCGCAGCCTCGTCACGGTGGTGGGTGTCGTGGTCCTCCTCATCGCGGCCATCGCCTTCGCGAACCGCGGCGACAGCGACTCCGCGTCGGACACCGGCACGGGCGACAAACCGGAAACGGCCTCGACGGCGGCGTCCGGCGACGCCCCGGTGAAGTCGAAGGCAGCCGGCATCCCGACCGGATACGCACACACCGAGCAGGGTGCGCAGAGCGCGGCGGCCAACTACGCCGTGGCACTGGGGTCCGACGGCATGTTTAACGCCGCCAAACGGCACGAGATCGTGCAGACCGTCGCCGACCGCAGCACGGTGGAACGACTCCAGTCCGGCTTCGACGCGGACTACTCGGCAGGGCTTCTGAAGAACATCGGACTCGGCGAGGACGGCGGCGCGCCTTCCGGCAGCACCTTCGTCAACCGCACGCTGCCGGTGGGCACCAGGATCACGTCCAGCAGCGCGGACGCGGCCACGATCGAAGTGTGGTGCAACAGCCTCTTCGGGCTCACTGGGGAAACATCCACCAAGCCCGTGACCAACGGCTGGTTCACCGTGACCATGAAACTGAACTGGGCCGATGGAGACTGGAAGGTCCTGGAGACCAGCCAGAAGACCGGCCCGACCCCCGTCAATGGAGACAACCCGGTCTCCGGGACCGAGGAGATCGGCAAGGCGGTCGACGAGTTCGGAGGGTTCACGTATGCCCGGTAGCCCGCAGCGCGCACTCAAGCTCACCGGCGCCGTAGCAGCCGTACAGACCACGGTCGTACTGCTGGCTTCGCAGGCCCACGCAGCTCCGACGCCGACACCGACGCCCTCCGAGAACAACTGCTCACAGATCTCGGGCCCCGCCAGGGACTACTGCGAACAGAACACCGGCAAGAGCAACCGCAACGGCCCCTCCCTGGACGACCCCACCACCGCCCTGGACCCCCTCGCCTCCCTCGCCAAGGGATGCGCGAAAGCCGCCTCCTGGACCATCGACAAGCTCAGCGACGCGGTCCAGAGCACGGCGACCGTCGACTTCACGAACACCACGTTCCTGCAGCAGTACGCCGTGGTCTTCGCCGCGTCGACGATCCTCACCCTCCTCCTGTGGCTGCTCGCGGTCGCCAAGCGCGCCGTGCGGGGCGTCCCCCTCGGCACGGCCATCGGCGAAGCCATCGGCTTCCTCTGGCTGACGGTCCTCGCCTCGGCCTTCACCCCCCTCATCCTCTACACCGTCGTGTCGGCCACCGACGGCGTCGCCGAGGTCCTCGCCAAGACGACCGGCAACCAGACCGACACCTTCTTCGGCAACTTCTCCGGCGCCCTGAACAAGGGCACGGACATCGGCGGCGGCCCGATCATGCTGATCGTGGTCTCCCTCGTGTCGATCCTCGCCGCCGGCGTCCTCTGGCTCGAACTGGTGATCCGCGCCGCCCTCCTCTACGTCGGCGCGCTCCTCGGCACGGTCGTCTACGCAGGCCTGGTCGACAAGAACCTCTGGGGCCACGTCCGCCGCTGGGCGGGCATCATGATCGCCGTCATCCTCGTCAAACCGGTCATCGTGATCGTGCTGGGCCTCGCGGGCGCCCTGTCCGCGGAGGACGGCCCGGACGCCTTCTCCGCCGTCGTCTCCGGCCTCGCCATCATCCTGCTCGCCATCTTCGCCAGCGCGATGATCTACCGCTTCGTCCCCGGCTTCGGCGACGAGATCGCCGGCGGCCGCAACAACCGCATCATGCAGGGCGCCGAGGGCAAGGCCGCGGCCGTCATCAGCTCCCCCGCCACCCTCGTCGCCCAGGGCATCAAGACCCACAGCAGCAGGGCCGAGAACGGCGGAGGAGGCGGCGGCGGAGGCGGCGGCGGCGGAGGCGGCGGACGCCCGTCCAACCCCCTCTCCGGGGGCGTCGCGGCCCACAGTTCACGCGGCAACCAGGGCGGCGGCGGATCCGTCCCCCCCGCCGCACCCCCGCCCCGCTCCAGCCCCGTGAACACCCCCCACGCCGGAAACAACCGCACCAGCAGCAACAACCGCACGGGAGGTGAAGGGCGTTGACGACTGATTCCCATGTGGCCCATACGTCCCATCCGGTCACGCCCCGCCGTACATATCTGATCGGCCGCGCCCGGCCGAACGCGATCGTCGGCCGGAACCGCGAGTCCGGCGAGATCGGCCTGATCATCGTGGGCGCGTTCCTCGGCATGATGTGCGGCCTGATCGTCCCCGTGCTCTCCCTGCGCATCGTGCTGCTCATGGGCTTCCCGATGCTCGCGCTCGCCGCGGTCTACGTGCCGTACAAGCGGCGAACCTTCTACAAGTGGTTCGAGATCAACCGCAGTTACAAGCGCAGCCTGCGCCGCGGCACCGCCTACCGCAGCAACGTCATGGAGTCGGGCACCCATGCCGACGGCCGCGAGGTCGAGGTCGGCCCGCCCCCGGGCATCGGCCGCATCACCTGGCTCGCCGCGCCGTTCGGCCCGGACGAGATCGCCGTACTCCTGCACGCCGACCGCAAGACCGTCACCGCCGCCATCGAGATCGAGGGCCCCGGCGTCGGTCTGCGCGACAGCGAGGACCAGGAAGCCCTCGTCGACCGCTTCGGCACGCTCCTCAAGCACGTCGCCAACGGCGACGGCTTCGTCACCCGCATCCAGATGCTCGCCCGCACCCTCCCCGCCGACCCGGACGCCCACGCCAAGGACGTCTCCGTACGCGGCGACGAACGGGCCCCCGGCTGGCTCCAGGGATCGTACGAGCAGCTCCAGTCCATGGTGTCGACGAGCAGCGAACAGCACCGCGCCTACCTCGTCGCCTGCATGCACTACTCCCGCGAACTGGCCGCCGAGGGCCAGGCGATGGCCCGCGCCGCCCGCCCCAAGGGCGGCAAGAAGCTCGACAAGGACGCCGGCCTCGCCGTCGTCATGGCCCGCGAGCTCACCGACATCTGCTCACGCCTCCAGGAGGCCGACATCCGGGTCCGCCAGCCCCTCGGCCAGGGCCGGCTCTCCTCCCTCGTGCACTCCATGTACGACCCGGACCACCCCATCGACCACATCCAGGCGATGACCAAGCGCAACGCCTGGCCGGCCGAGCTCGACGCCATGGAGCCGACCTACCTCCAGGCCAAGACCCGCGAATCGTCCACCCGCGCCCCCTGGTGCCACTCCACGGCCTGGGTGAAGGAATGGCCGATGACCCCGGTCGGCGTCAACTTCCTCGCCCCGCTGCTCGTCCACACCCCGGACGTCATCCGCACGGTCGCCGTCACCATGGACCTCGAACCCACCGAGATCGCCATCGAGCGGATGCTGACCGAGAAGACGAACGACGAGGCCGAGGCCAACCGCCAGGCCAAGATGAACCGCACCGTCGACCCCCGCGACGTCGCCTCCCACAACCGCGTCGACCAGCGCGGCCAGGACCTCGCCAGCGGCGCCGCCGGCGTCAACCTCGTCGGGTACATCACCGTCTCGTCCCGCAACCCCGAGGCACTCGCCCGCGACAAGCGGACGATCAGGGCCTCGGCCGGAAAGTCGTACCTGAAGCTGGAGTGGTGCGACCGCGAGCACCACCGCGCCTTCGTCAACACACTCCCGTTCGCGACCGGCATCCGGAGGTAGGACTCTATGCGGGATCCGCTGTCCGTCCTCACGGAGGGCTTCACCTCCTTCCTCTTCGGCAAGGTCGAGACGACCCGCCCGCCGGTACGCACCTCCACCGGCCAGGCCCAGGCCGTCTACCTGCCGACCGCGGCCCCCGGCCTCGGCGACTCCGGCGTCATCATCGGCCGCGAGGTCTACTCGGGGAAGGGCTACATCTACGACCCCTTCCAGCTGTACGGACAACAGCTCCCCGCGCCGCACTGGCTGGTCCTCGGCGAGTCCGGCAACGGCAAGTCGGCGCTCGAGAAGACGTACGTCATGCGGCAGCTGCGGTTCAAGGACCGCCAGGTCGTCGTCCTGGACGCCCAGGGCGAGGACGGGGTCGGCGAGTGGAACCTCATCGCCCAGGCGCTGGGACTCACCCCCATCCGCCTCGACCCGACCGCCGCCCTGGACATGGGCATCCGGCTCAACCCGCTCGACCCGGCGATCACCACGACCGGCCAGCTCGCGCTGCTCCGGACGATCATCGAGGTCGCCATGGGCCACGGCCTGGACGAACGCTCCGGCTTCGCCCTGAAGGTCGCCCACGCCTACGTCAACGAGACGATCGTCGACCGCCAGCCCGTCCTCACCGACATCGTCGAGCAGCTGCGCCACCCCGAACCGGAGTCGGCGGAGGCGATGAACGTCGCCATAGACGACGTACGCGCCTGGGGCCTCGACGTCGCCCTGGTCATCGACCGCCTCGTCGACGGTGACCTGCGCGGCATGTTCGACGGCCCGACGACCGTCGGCATCGACCTCGACGCCCCCCTCATCGTCTTCGACCTGTCCCACATCGACCGCAACTCCATCGCCATGCCCATCCTCATGGCGATCGTCGGCGTGTGGCTGGAGCACACCTGGATCCGCCCCGACCGGAAGAAGCGCATCTTCCTCGTCGAGGAGGCCTGGCACATCATCAACAGCCCGTTCGTCGCCCAGCTCTTCCAGCGCCTGCTGAAGTTCGGCCGACGGCTCGGCCTGTCGTTCGTGGCGGTGGTCCACCACCTGTCCGACGTGGTGGACGGAGCAGCCGCAAAAGAGGCCGCGGCGATCCTCAAGATGGCCTCGACCAGGACGATCTACGCCCAGAAGGCCGACGAGGCCAGAATGACGGGCCGGGTCCTCGGCCTGCCCCGGTGGGCGGTGGAGATCATCCCCTCCCTCACCCCGGGCATCGCCGTGTGGGACGTCAACGGCAACGTCCAGGTCGTCAAACACCTGATCACCGAGACCGAACGGCCGCTCGTCTTCACCGACCGCGCCATGACGGAGTCGTCGGCCGACCACCTCGCCGACGACGCCCTGCGCGCCGCCGAACTGGAGGCCGAGGAGCGGGCCGCGGCCTTCATGGAGCACCACCTGAGCGACCTCGACGACTCGTCCGAGTCCACGGTGGCGTAGAGGAGCGGACCGAGATGAGACCGGACGATCGCGACCGCCACCACGGCGGCGGCAGCGGCCAGGGGGGCGTCCCCGACGGCCTGCTGCTGGGCCTGCTGGCCTTCGGCCTCGGCATGACCGTCATGGTATGGACGGCGACCGGCCTCGCCGGTCTCTTCTCCCACGGCTCCTGGCCCGACGGGATCACCTTCCGCCGTACGCCCCTGGCCATACGCCAGCTCGTCGCCGCTCCCCACGACCTGCCGGCCGCCTGGCCCGACACCCCACCGGACCAGCTCTCCGGGTACGGGCTCTTCTGGGGCCTGTTCATCGGCCAGCTCATGGTGCTGGTGGTGCTCACGGTGTTCGTGCTGGGCACGGTGGCGAGATGGCGGGCGGGAAGGGCGAGACGCAGGGAGCTCGCGCCGCCCGCGTCCCCCGCCCAGGAGCCCGCGCCTGCTCCCGTACAGGAGCAGGCGCCGGAACCGGAAGCAGCGCCCCGGCCCCGTCCGCGGCCCGAACCGGTCCCCCGCGAGCAGGCCCCGCACCCCGTGGTCGAACAGGTACCGGCGGCCCAGCCGGTCGTCCCGGCGCATTCGCTCCCGCAGCCGGTTCCCGCGTCGTCCGCCGGTGAAGGGACGGGCACGGCGGGGACGGGCACGGCGGGCGGGTGGGAAAGCCCCGTGCCGGCCCCGCGGGGCCCGGTCGTCCTCGGCCCGCCCGAGACCCGCCATCCCCTCGCCGTCCAGGCGATCCGGGACGCGGACGGCCCCGCCCTGGTCATCACCTCCGACCCGGGCCTCTGGTCGAACACGAAGGACGCCCGGGCCAAACTGGGCCCCGTCCTCCTCTACGACCCCTCCCACCTCTGCGACACCCCGGCCCGCCTCCACTGGTCCCCCTCCGCGGGCTGCGAGTCCAAGGACACCGCCAGGGCCCGCGCGGCGGCGCTGCTCGCCCCGGTCCGGCCCACGGCCCGGATCGACCAGGCGGTCGCCGACACCGCCGAAACACTCCTGCGCAGCTACCTCCACGCCGCCGCGGTCGACGGCCGCACCATCCGGCACGTCCACCGCTGGGCACAGGGCACGCAGGTCCAGGAAGCCGTACGCATCCTCCGTACGAACCCGAAGGCCGCCGCCGGCTCCGCGGGCGAACTGGAAGCCGCCCTCACCTCATACCCGGAACGGCGGGACATCGCCCAGGAGCTGACGGCCCGGGCGCTCTCCGCGCTCTTCACGGTCAACATCCGGGAAGCGTGCACTCCCAACCGAACCGACACCCTCACCTTGGATTCCTTCGTCAACGAGGGGGGCACACTTTATGTGGTGGGTGAACCCATCGAGGACCCGAGGTCGAATCCCGGCGCCATGCCGCTCCTGACGGCCCTCGCCTCAAGCGTGGTCGAGCGCGGCCGGCGCATGGCCGAACGGTCATCCTCCGGTCGCCTCGACCCACCACTCACCCTGGTCCTGGACGACGTCGCCGCGGTGGCCCCGCTACCCCAGCTCCCGGACCTGCTCACGACGAGCGCGGACACGTCCTCGGACCGCGGTCTCCCTACACTGGCGCTGCTGCGCTCCCGTGAACAGGCCCGCTCCCGCTGGCCCCACCACGACCTCCCGGTGTGACTCCCACCGCTCAGGGCCGCTCGAACACGAACTCCAGCTCCCGCGCGCCCGAGTCCCCGGGCGCGGGAACGCTCTTCCCCGTGGGCAGGAACCCGAACTTCCGGTAGAAGGCTTCGGCCCGCCCGTTCCGCTCGTCCACGAACAACCGCACCCGGTCCACCCCGGCGACGTCCCAGGCCCACCGCAGTCCGGACGCGAACAGCCGCTCGGTCAGTCCCTGCCCCCGCGCCTCGGGCCGCACGAACACACCGACGAAGTGCCCCTGCCGTACGTCGCTGACGACCCCCAGCGCCCCCACGGCCCCGGGCTCCTCCACCAGCACGACAAGAGTCCCCACCCACCGCCCGCCGGCCTCCTCGGCCACGATCTGCTGCCGCTCGAGCACCCCTTCGGCAGCGCCGGCAGCCCGGTCCTGCCAGAAACGATCGGGCTGGCCCGAGGCGTTCTCGAAGGTGTCCAGGAAGGCCACATCCGCCACCGGATCCTGCAGCGAGGCCAACCGGATTTCTTTGACCGCGGGCCATTCATCGGCCTGTATCGACCGGAACACGTAGTCAGGACTCATGAAGGCAACCGTAATACGCACACAGCAACCGCACCCGAAACTGCTCCCGAAACGCGAGAAAGCCCCCGCACCGAAGTGCGGGGGCTTTCTCGTAATATTTGTTCGGCGGCGTCCTACTCTCCCACAGGGTCCCCCCTGCAGTACCATCGGCGCTGTGAGGCTTAGCTTCCGGGTTCGGAATGTAACCGGGCGTTTCCCTCACGCTATGACCACCGAAACACTTTGAAACTCTGATTCAAACACCCGCACCACACCCCCCGTGGCCACACTAAAAGGGGTATGGGGTTGTTCGTGGTTTCAGAACCAACACAGTGGACGCGAGCAACTGAGGACAAGCCCTCGGCCTATTAGTACCGGTCAGCTCCACCCCTTGCAGGGCTTCCACATCCGGCCTATCAACCCAGTCGTCTACTGGGAGCCTTAACCAATCAAGTTGGTGGGAATACTCATCTCGAAGCAGGCTTCCCGCTTAGATGCTTTCAGCGGTTATCCCTCCCGAACGTAGCCAACCAGCCATGCCCTTGGCAGGACAACTGGCACACCAGAGGTTCGTCCGTCCCGGTCCTCTCGTACTAGGGACAGCCCTTCTCAATATTCCTACGCGCACAGCGGATAGGGACCGAACTGTCTCACGACGTTCTAAACCCAGCTCGCGTACCGCTTTAATGGGCGAACAGCCCAACCCTTGGGACCGACTCCAGCCCCAGGATGCGACGAGCCGACATCGAGGTGCCAAACCATCCCGTCGATATGGACTCTTGGGGAAGATCAGCCTGTTATCCCCGGGGTACCTTTTATCCGTTGAGCGACGGCGCTTCCACAAGCCACCGCCGGATCACTAGTCCCGACTTTCGTCCCTGCTCGACCCGTCGGTCTCACAGTCAAGCTCCCTTGTGCACTTACACTCAACACCTGATTGCCAACCAGGCTGAGGGAACCTTTGGGCGCCTCCGTTACTCTTTAGGAGGCAACCGCCCCAGTTAAACTACCCATCAGACACTGTCCCTGATCCGGATCACGGACCCAGGTTAGACATCCAGCACGACCAGACTGGTATTTCAACGACGACTCCACACGGGCTGGCGCCCGCACTTCACAGTCTCCCAGCTATCCTACACAAGCCGAACCGAACACCAATATCAAACTATAGTAAAGGTCCCGGGGTCTTTCCGTCCTGCTGCGCGAAACGAGCATCTTTACTCGTAGTGCAATTTCACCGGGCCTATGGTTGAGACAGTCGAGAAGTCGTTACGCCATTCGTGCAGGTCGGAACTTACCCGACAAGGAATTTCGCTACCTTAGGATGGTTATAGTTACCACCGCCGTTTACTGGCGCTTAAGTTCTCAGCTTCGCACACCCGAAAGTGCACTAACCGGTCCCCTTAACGTTCCAGCACCGGGCAGGCGTCAGTCCGTATACATCGCCTTACGGCTTCGCACGGACCTGTGTTTTTAGTAAACAGTCGCTTCTCGCTGGTCTCTGCGGCCACCCCCAGCTCAAGCAGCAAGTGCTCTCACCAGTGATGGCCCCCCTTCTCCCGAAGTTACGGGGGCATTTTGCCGAGTTCCTTAACCATAGTTCACCCGAACGCCTCGGTATTCTCTACCTGACCACCTGAGTCGGTTTAGGGTACGGGCCGCCATGAAACTCGCTAGAGGCTTTTCTCGACAGCATAGGATCATCCACTTCACCACAATCGGCTCGGCATCAGGTCTCAGGCTATGTGCTGTCCGGATTTACCTGGACAACGCCCTACACCCTTACCCCGGGACAACCACCGCCCGGGATGGACTACCTTCCTGCGTCACCCCATCACTTACCTACTACAGGTCTGGACCGTCGGCTCCACCACTTTCCTTTCCCCGAAGGGTCCGGAACGGCTTCACGGACTTAGCATCGCCTGGTTCGATATTTGACGCTTCACAGCGGGTACCGGAATATCAACCGGTTATCCATCGACTACGCCTGTCGGCCTCGCCTTAGGTCCCGACTTACCCTGGGCAGATCAGCTTGACCCAGGAACCCTTAGTCAATCGGCGCACACGTTTCTCACGTGTGTATCGCTACTCATGCCTGCATTCTCACTCGTGAACCGTCCACCACTAGCTTCCGCTGCGGCTTCACCCGGCACACGACGCTCCCCTACCCATCCCAGCAGGCGTTGGCCCTATTGCTGAAATGACACGACTTCGGCGGTACGCTTGAGCCCCGCTACATTGTCGGCGCGGAATCACTAGACCAGTGAGCTATTACGCACTCTTTCAAGGGTGGCTGCTTCTAAGCCAACCTCCTGGTTGTCTGTGCGACTCCACATCCTTTCCCACTTAGCGTACGCTTAGGGGCCTTAGTCGATGCTCTGGGCTGTTTCCCTCTCGACCATGGAGCTTATCCCCCACAGTCTCACTGCCGTGCTCTCACTTACCGGCATTCGGAGTTTGGCTAAGGTCAGTAACCCGGTAGGGCCCATCGCCTATCCAGTGCTCTACCTCCGGCAAGAAACACACGACGCTGCACCTAAATGCATTTCGGGGAGAACCAGCTATCACGGAGTTTGATTGGCCTTTCACCCCTAACCACAGGTCATCCCCCAGGTTTTCAACCCTGGTGGGTTCGGTCCTCCACGACCTCTTACAGCCGCTTCAACCTGCCCATGGCTAGATCACTCCGCTTCGGGTCTTGAGCGCGCTACTGAATCGCCCTATTCGGACTCGCTTTCGCTACGGCTTCCCCACACGGGTTAACCTCGCAACACACCGCAAACTCGCAGGCTCATTCTTCAAAAGGCACGCAGTCACGACCCACAGAGTAAACTCTGTGAGCGACGCTCCCACGGCTTGTAGGCACACGGTTTCAGGTACTATTTCACTCCGCTCCCGCGGTACTTTTCACCATTCCCTCACGGTACTATCCGCTATCGGTCACCAGGGAATATTTAGGCTTAGCGGGTGGTCCCGCCAGATTCACACGGGATTTCTCGGGCCCCGTGCTACTTGGGTGTCTCTCAAACGAGCCGTTGATGTTTCGACTACGGGGGTCTTACCCTCTACGCCGGACCTTTCGCATGTCCTTCGCCTACACCAACGGTTTCTGACTCGTCTCACAGCCGGCAGACTGTGAAAGAGAGATCCCACAACCCCGTATGCGCAACCCCTGCCGGGTCTCACACACATACGGTTTGGCCTCATCCGGTTTCGCTCGCCACTACTCCCGGAATCACGGTTGTTTTCTCTTCCTGCGGGTACTGAGATGTTTCACTTCCCCGCGTTCCCTCCACACACCCTATGTGTTCAGATGTGGGTGACAGCCCATGACGACTGCCGGGTTTCCCCATTCGGAAACCCCCGGATCAAAGCCTGGTTGACGGCTCCCCGGGGACTATCGTGGCCTCCCACGTCCTTCATCGGTTCCTGGTACCAAGGCATCCACCGTGCGCCCTTAAAAACTTGGCCACAGATGCTCGCGTCCACTGTGCAGTTCTCAAACAACGACCAACCACCCATCACCCCACCCTTACAGGCGAGTGCACTGGGGCCGGCACCGAAGGACGACCATGTACGGCCGTACCTTCAGACACCCAACAGCGTGCCCGACACCCCCGACCCCCAGATCAGCTTTCCACGCCCCGAAGGACAGTACTTGCAGCCTGAGCAGACTGAGAATGCCGAATAATCAACGTTCCACCCTTGAGCAACCAGCACCGGACATTCGCCGATGAACTGGCCTCTGGACCGTCAGGTAAACCTGCCGGCCAAGAAATGCTCCTTAGAAAGGAGGTGATCCAGCCGCACCTTCCGGTACGGCTACCTTGTTACGACTTCGTCCCAATCGCCAGTCCCACCTTCGACAGCTCCCTCCCCACAAGGGGGTTGGGCCACCGGCTTCGGGTGTTACCGACTTTCGTGACGTGACGGGCGGTGTGTACAAGGCCCGGGAACGTATTCACCGCAGCAATGCTGATCTGCGATTACTAGCAACTCCGACTTCATGGGGTCGAGTTGCAGACCCCAATCCGAACTGAGACAGGCTTTTTGAGATTCGCTCCACCTTGCGGTATCGCAGCTCATTGTACCTGCCATTGTAGCACGTGTGCAGCCCAAGACATAAGGGGCATGATGACTTGACGTCGTCCCCACCTTCCTCCGAGTTGACCCCGGCAGTCTCCTGTGAGTCCCCATCACCCCGAAGGGCATGCTGGCAACACAGAACAAGGGTTGCGCTCGTTGCGGGACTTAACCCAACATCTCACGACACGAGCTGACGACAGCCATGCACCACCTGTCACCCGACCACAAGGGGGGCCGTATCTCTACGGCTTTCCGGGCGATGTCAAGCCTTGGTAAGGTTCTTCGCGTTGCGTCGAATTAAGCCACATGCTCCGCTGCTTGTGCGGGCCCCCGTCAATTCCTTTGAGTTTTAGCCTTGCGGCCGTACTCCCCAGGCGGGGAACTTAATGCGTTAGCTGCGGCACCGACGACGTGGAATGTCGCCAACACCTAGTTCCCACCGTTTACGGCGTGGACTACCAGGGTATCTAATCCTGTTCGCTCCCCACGCTTTCGCTCCTCAGCGTCAGTAATGGCCCAGAGATCCGCCTTCGCCACCGGTGTTCCTCCTGATATCTGCGCATTTCACCGCTACACCAGGAATTCCGATCTCCCCTACCACACTCTAGTCTGCCCGTATCGTATGCAGACCCGGGGTTAAGCCCCGGGCTTTCACATCCGACGCGACAGACCGCCTACGAGCTCTTTACGCCCAATAATTCCGGACAACGCTTGCGCCCTACGTATTACCGCGGCTGCTGGCACGTAGTTAGCCGGCGCTTCTTCTGCAGGTACCGTCACTTTCGCTTCTTCCCTGCTGAAAGAGGTTTACAACCCGAAGGCCGTCATCCCTCACGCGGCGTCGCTGCATCAGGCTTTCGCCCATTGTGCAATATTCCCCACTGCTGCCTCCCGTAGGAGTCTGGGCCGTGTCTCAGTCCCAGTGTGGCCGGTCGCCCTCTCAGGCCGGCTACCCGTCGTCGCCTTGGTGAGCCACTACCTCACCAACAAGCTGATAGGCCGCGGGCTCATCCTTCACCGCCGGAGCTTTCAACCCCCACCCATGCGAGTGGAAGTATCATCCGGTATTAGACCCCGTTTCCAGGGCTTGTCCCAGAGTGAAGGGCAGATTGCCCACGTGTTACTCACCCGTTCGCCACTAATCCCCACCGAAGTGGTTCATCGTTCGACTTGCATGTGTTAAGCACGCCGCCAGCGTTCGTCCTGAGCCAGGATCAAACTCTCCGTGAATGTTTTCCCGTAATCGGGACAACACCATGAGAGCGGAACAGTCGACCGGAATAAGGAAGACTGTTCACAGCGTCCTCGCTGATGCGCCTACCAGGCGTTAACCCGGCAGGACTTTTTCAAAGGAACCTCCACCCGCCACCAAACGGTGACGGACGGGGTATCAACATATCTGGCGTTGATTTTTGGCACGCTGTTGAGTTCTCAAGGAACGGACGCTTCCTTCGTACTCACCCTCTCGGGCTTTCCTCCGGGCTTTTCCTTTCGGTCTTGCTGTCTTGCGTCTCCGACTCTATCAGACCGTTTCCGGTTCCGATTTCCTCGGCGCTTTCCAGGTTTTCGCTTTCGCGTTTCCCTTTCCGGCGATGTTGACTGTATCAGATCCTTTCGGGCCTGACCCCGGTCAACCGGGCTTGTCTTCGCAGCTGTTGGGCCGTTCCGACGTCCAAAACTTTAGCGGATCCGCCCGGCAGTTCCTAATCGGAGCCGTCGGCCCAAATCGAAATGAATTCGGGCGTGCCGAAATCAATCCCGTTCGGGGGATGTTGCTGGTGGTTTGGTGTGCCGCTACCGCGGCGGATGGCTGTCGCAGAACCGTTACGGCCCCGCGGCAACTCGAAGAACCTTACGGATCCACCGGGGGAGTGTCAAGTCTCCCCCGGCCGGCCCTCCGGCAAACCCGGCTCAGTCGAGATCGGTGAGCCGCCCGCCGGCGTCCGGCTGGGCGTCCTCCACCCGGCGCAGCAGTCTGGTGAGCACCTCGCCGAGGACGCCGCGCTCCTCCTGGGAGAGGTCCTGGAGCAGGTCCTCCTCGAAGACGGTGGCCATGCGCATGGCCTCCAGCCACTTGTCGCGGCCCTCGTGCGTGAGCTCCACGATGACGCGGACCCGGTTGGACTCGTCGCGCTCCCGGGTGACGAGCCCTTCCGCCACCATCCGGTCGATCCGGTGGGTCATGGCGGCCGGGGTCAGACCGAGTCTCTTCGCCAGGTCGCTCGGGCCCAGGCAGTAGGGCGCCCCCGCCAGGACGAGTGCCTTGAGGACCTCCCACTCGGCGTTGCTGATGCCGAGGGCCGAGGTCTGGCGGCCGTACGCGACGTTCATCCGGCGGTTGAGGCGGCCGAGCGCCGAGACGATCTTCTCGACCTGGGGGTCGAGGTCCTGGAACTCGCGCTGGTAGGCGGCGATCTGCTCGTCCAGCGTCGGCTCGTTCACGGGGGTGTCACCCATGGCCGCAGTATGGCACGCCCCCGCTTGGCGTCGAAGTCCTTCGAGATGTACAGTTTAGCTTCGAACTTTAGCTTCGAAGTCTTCACGTCTGACTCCTTAGGTCGGCGTAGGACTTCTCTCACAAGGCAGGTGAAAGTGACCAGGGCAAGGGGCGCGGAGATGCGCCGGATCCATGTGGGCAACGCACTCAGCGCGTTCGGGCTCGGCTTCACCGTCCCCTATCTGTACGTCTACGTGGCGCAGGTACGGGATCTGGGTGCCATGACGGCGAGTCTCGTGCTCGCCGTCTTCGCCGTGGCGGCGCTCGTGGTGCTGCCGTTCGCCGGGCGGGCCATCGTCCGGCGGGGCCCGCTGCCGGTGCTGCTCATCGCCCTGGGCACGGCCGCCGTCGGATCACTGAGCCTGGGCCTGGCGGCCGGCTCCACGGCCGTACTGCTGTCCGCGGCGGCGCTCGGTGCCGGGCAGGCCGTGATGCAGCCCGCGCTGGCCACGATGATCGTCGACTGCTCGACCGCCGACACCCGCTCGCGGGCCTTCGCCACCCAGTTCTTCCTGCAGAACCTCGGACTCGGGGTGGGCGGGCTCATCGGCGGTCACCTCGTCGATCCCTCCCGGGCCGGCTCCTTCACACTGCTGTTCGCGGTCGAGGCGGCGATGTTCCTGCTGCTCGTGGTGGTCATGGCGACCGTACGGATGCCGCGCGCCCCCAAGGTCGAGGGTGCGCCGGCGCAGGCCAGGGGCAGCTGGAAGCAGTTGCTCGGCAACCGGGCCATGGTGCAGCTGTGCGTACTGGGCTTCGTGCTCTTCTTCGCCTGCTACGGGCAGTTCGAGTCGGGGCTGAGCGCGTACGGCGTCGAGGCGGCCGGTATCTCCACCTCCGCGCTCGGGACGGCCCTGGCCGCGAACACGGCGATGATCGTCGTCGCGCAGTTCGCCGTGCTGAAGTTCGTCGAGCGCCGCAAGCGGTCCCGGGTGATCGCCGCGGTGGGGCTGATCTGGGCCCTCGCCTGGGTCACCGCCGGTTACGCGGGGCTCGGACACGGCAGCCAGACCATGGCGACCGCCGCGTTCGTGTCGACGTACGCGCTGTTCGGGCTCGGTGAGGCGATGCTGTCGCCGACCGTGGCCCCGCTGGTCGCGGACCTGGCGCCGAGCGGCATGGCGGGACAGTACAACTCGGCCTTCGCCCTGGTGAAGCAGCTGGCCCTCGCGATCGGTCCGGCGGTGGGCGGTCCGATGGGTGCCTCGCTGCACACCCCGTACATCGTGACGTTCCTGCTGTTCTCGCTGGGCATCACGTTCCTGGCGGTGCGGCTGGGGCGGCAGCTCACTCCGGTGCAGAACCAGCCCTCGGTGGCGAGGAGCCGGGTCGTGGTGCGGGGCGGGGCCTCGACGGAATCGGTGCGGAGCGCGGCCTGACGGGACGCGCGGCCGGTGCCCCCGGGCGGTGCGCACCCCGTCCGTTCAGGCGGGGTGCGGGAGTGCGAACTCGCACCACACCGCCTTGCCGCCCCCGGGGGTGCGGCGGGAGCCCCAGTTCGAGGCGATGGCGTGGATGATCGCGATCCCGCGGCCGGACTCGTCGGCCGGTTCGGCGCGGCGGCGGCGCGGGAGGTGGTCGTCGCCGTCGGTGACCTCGACGATCAGGCGGCGGTCGGTGCGGCGCAGCCGCAGACGCATCGGCGGGGTGCCGTGCTGGAGGGAGTTGGCGACGAGTTCGCTGGCGGCCAGCACCCCGAGGTCGTGCAGCTCGGGCGGGAAACGCCAGCTGGTGAGGACGCCGGAGGCGAAGGCACGCGCGCGTGGGGTCGCTTCCACGCCGCCGAGCAGCTCCAGGGCGGCGTTGCGGAAGAGGTCGCCGTCGGGGCCCGTACGCGCCGGGTGCTGGAGGACCAGGACGGCGACGTCGTCGTCGTGGTCGGCCGTCACGCCCGCCGAGCGGACCAGGCGGTCGCAGACCACCTGGGGGGTGCCCGTGGCGCCGGCGAGGGCGCCCGCGAGGGAGGCGATGCCCTCGTCGAGGTCCGCGTCCCGGCGCTCGACCAGGCCGTCGGTGTAGAGCACGGCGGTGGAGCCCGGGCCGAGCGGCACCGTGCCGGAGGCGTGCATCCAGCCGCCCGTGCCGAGCGGGGGTCCGGTGGGTTCGTCGGCGCGCAGGACGGTGCCGCTCTCGTCGCGGACCAGGATCGGGAGGTGGCCGGCGGAGGCGTACACCAGCCGTCCCTCGTTCGGGTCGTGGACCGCGTACACACAGGTGGCGATCTGGTTGGGGTCGATCTCCATGGCGAGGCCGTCGAGGAGCTGGAGGACCTCGTGCGGGGGCAGGTCGAGGCGGGCGTACGCGCGGACGGCCGTGCGGAGCTGGCCCATGACGGCCGCCGCGCGGACCCCGCGGCCCATGACGTCCCCGATGACGAGGGCGGTGCGGCCGCCGCCGAGGATGATCACGTCGTACCAGTCGCCGCCGACCGCGGCCTCGGTGCCGCCGGGGTGGTAGGTCGCGGCGACGCGCAGGTCGTCCGGTTCCTCGAGCTCCTGGGGCAGCAGGGAGCGCTGCAGGGTGACGGCGGTCTCGCGCTGCCGGCGCTCGCTGGCCCGCAGCCGCTCGGCGGCCTCGGCGTGGTCGGTGACGTCCGCGGCGAAGATCAGGACGCCGCCCTGCGCGGGGGCCGACACCTCGACGGGGACCGGGGTGCACGTGAACGTGTAGGAGCGGCCGCCGGGGACCTTGCGGGACTTGACCGTGCGCGGCCTGGAGCTGCGCAGGACCTGGTCGAGCAGCGGCAGCAGGCCGACCTCGGCCAGCTCCGGCAGCGCGTCGCGCGCGGGTTCGCCGACCGGACGGTCCCCGAAGGCGGCCGCATAGGCGTCGTTCACGTACGCGAGGCGGTGCTCCGGGCCGTGGACGAGGGCGACGAGGGCCGGGATGCGGTCCAGGACCTCGCGGACCGGCAGTTCGTCCACGGCGGGGGCGAGCGCGACCGAGGTGCCGTCGCCGGCCGTCCGTTCGGCGCGTGCCGCGGGCACGGAGCTCTCCGGAGGGAGCGCCGTCGGTAGTCCGTCGGCCCGCGCGGCCGCGCGGCGCTGCGTTCCGGGGAGCCGGGCGCTCCAGCGCGTGAAGTTCACTGTGGGACAGGCCTCGTGGGGTCGAAGGGCGAGCGGTCGGCCCGCCCATGGTCGTGGACCAGTGTGTCCGACCGGACCGGCATTCGTCAGACGCCGGTCGGATGTGCGGAGTTCCTGGCTCCGGTCAGGACGACCCCTTCGGGTCCTCCGGGGCCTTTCCACCGGCCGCCAGTTCGAACTCCGCACGGGGATGTTCGAGCGAACCGAGGGAGACGATCTCTCTCTTGAAGAGCCCCGCCAGGGTCCATTCGGCGAGCACGCGGGCCTTGCGGTTGAAGGTGGGCACCCGGCTCAGGTGGTACACGCGGTGCATGAACCAGGCAGGGTATCCCTTCAGCCTGCGCCCGTAGACGTACGCGACGCCCTTGTGCAGTCCCAGGGAGGCGACCGAGCCCACGTACCGGTGGGAGTACGTCTCCAGCGGCTCGCCGCGCAGGGAGTGGGCGATGTTGTCGCCGAGGACCTTGGCCTGCCGTACCGCGTGCTGGGCGTTCGGGGCCGTCTCCCTGCCGGGCTCCTCGGCGGTCACGTCGGGCACGGCGGCCGCGTCGCCCGCCGCCCACGCGTGCGCGGCGCCGTCCACCGTCAGCCGGGGGGTGCACTTCAGCCGGCCGCGTTCGTTCAGCGGCAGGTCGGTGGCCGCGAGGACCGGATGGGGTTTCACGCCGGCGGTCCACACGACCGTGCGGGTCGGGAAGCGCGCCCCGTCGCTGAGGACGGCGACACGGTCGGTGCACGAGTCGAGGCGGGTCTCCAGGCGCACGTCGATGTTGCGGCGGCGCAGCTGGGTGACGGTGTACCTGCCCATCTCCTCGCCGACCTCGGGGAGGATGCGGCCGGAGGCCTCGACGAGGATCCACCTCATGTCGTCGGGCTTCACGTTGTGGTAGTAGCGGGAGGCGTAGCGGGCCATGTCCTCGAGCTCGCCGAGCGCCTCCACCCCGGCGTAACCGCCACCCACGAAGACGAAGGTCAGGGCGGCGTCGCGGATCGCGGGGTCGCGGGTGGAGGAGGCGATGTCCATCTGTTCGAGGACGTGGTTGCGCAGGCCGATGGCCTCCTCTACGGTCTTGAAGCCGATGGCGTACTCGGCGAGACCGGGGATCGGCAGGGTGCGCGAGACGGAGCCGGGGGCCAGGACCAGTTCGTCGTACGCGAGCTGGTCGGGACCCGTGCCCTCCTCCTCGGTGGCGAGGGTCGCGACGGTCGCGGTGCGCTTCGCGTGGTCGACGGACGTGACCTCGCCGATGACGACCCGGCAGCGGTCCAGGACGCGGCGCAGCGGCACGACGACATGGCGCGGGGAGATCGAGCCCGCGGCGGCCTCGGGGAGGAACGGCTGGTAGGTCATGTACGGGTCGGGGGTGACCACGGTGATCTCCACGTCGCCCCGTCTCAGCTCCGGTTTGAGCCTCTGCTGCAGACGCAGGGCGGTGTACATCCCGACGTAGCCGCCGCCGACAACGAGAATGCGCGCACGTTCCTTCACTCACCCATGACGCAACGGCTCCCGGCGTTTGTCCACAGGCCCGTCAATTTGTGTGACCGGACGCCGAAGCGGCCGGGGCCCGTCCGATTCGCCGCAGAGCGGGCAAGGTGCGCAGGTCAGCGGGGGTGATCGGGACGGCTTTAGGGGGCGCAACCGGGACGTAAGCGGTCCGTACTCCGATCGGGGGGCGCTCCGTGCGGAACCTCCCCCTTCTGAATTGACCCCCACTCAACTATGTTCGTCTGTCATCGGGGTGTAGGGGGATGCGCTCGACGGGGCCCGAACGGCGGGGTCCCACGGCGAAGGCCGTTCCACTGACTCCGGCTGTCGATGGCGGGGAGAGTCTCCGGGGGGAGACGTCATTACCGGGGGAACACACATGCATATTCAGGACACTCAGTGGACATCCGCGTCCGTTCTCACGAACGGCGGCGCGGTCGGTGCGGTGGCGGGCAACGGACGCGCGGGAGACGTATCGCGCACCACGCCACTGCGGGTGGACGCACAGCGCAACCTGGAACACGTACTGCGCGCGGCGCGCGAGGTCTTCGGCGAGCTGGGGTACGGCGCTCCGATGGAGGACGTGGCCCGCCGCGCGCGGGTCGGCGTCGGCACGGTGTACCGGCGCTTCCCGAGCAAGGACGTCCTGGTCCGGCGCATCGCCGAGGAGGAGACCTCCCGGCTGACCGACCAGGCACGGTCCGCGCTCGGGCAGGAGGACGAGCCGTGGTCGGCGCTCTCGCGCTTCCTGCGGACGTCGGTGGCCTCGGGCGCCGGACGGCTGCTTCCGCCGCAGGTCCTGCGGGTGGGGGTCGCCGAGGACGGTACGGACACGGGCCTCGACGGGACCGCCGCGCTGGACGGGGCGACGCGGGTCCCGCAGCAGCGGTCGCAGTCCGGCGGGGCCGAACTGCGGCTCGTGGAACAGCGGTCGGTGTCCTTCGGGGAGCCGGACGACGACGCCGGGGCGGCGCAGCTCCTGGAGGTCGTGGGCCGGCTCGTGGACCGGGCGCGGGCGGCCGGTGAGCTGCGTACGGACGTGACGGTGTCGGACGTGCTGCTGGTCATCGCCACGGCGGCGCCGTCGCTGCCGGACGCCGCGCAGCAGGCCGCGGCGTCGGCGCGGTTGCTGGACATCCTGCTGGAGGGGCTGCGGTCGCGTCCCTCGTAGGCCGTTTCGGCCCGGAGCCCTGTGCGCCGGTGGCGTGACCACCTGTGCACGGGTACCTCCGGGGCCGGCGCGCGATGTTCCGCGCTGCTCGCCGGGCCCGGGTTCGTCAAGCTCCGTTCGGGTGATCCCCACGTATGAGTGGTTGATTGGTTCCCGTGAGTAACGCCTGTGGCTCCGTGTGGCACTGTTTCCGGTGTTCGGATCCGACTGTGCAGGCGGGGGCTTTCCGCGATGAGCGTTGACGGTCGGGACGGGGCGTCCGGCGACGGGGGCACGGAGACCGGAGCGGAGACCGGAGCGGAAACCGGCACGGAAGCCGACGTCGAAGCCGAAGCCGAAGCCGAAGCCGAAGCCGAAGGCAGTGTTCCGGCTCAGCGTGAGTGGCGCGACAGCGGGGTGCTGCCTCCTCCCGTCGAACCGTTCTCCGCTGAACCACCGACCTCCGACGCCGAGTTGGTCGAGTGGATGCGGTCGGGCGACGACACGGCGTACGAGGAGCTGTTCCGGCGCCACTCGGACGCCGTCCGCCGGTACGCGCGCACCTGCTGCCAGGACACCCACACGGCGGACGACCTCACCGCCGAGGTCTTCGCCCGTACGCTGCAGGCCGTGCGCGGCGGCAGCGGCCCCCGGCACTCCGTACGCGCCTACCTGCTGACGACCGTACGGCGCGTCGCGGCGGGCTGGACCAGGTCGGCGCGGCGGGAACACCTCGTCGACGACTTCGCCGTGTTCGCGGCCCGGGCCGCCCGCGGCTCCGACCTGCCGGACGACACCGCGCCCCCCGGCTCCTTCGGCGCAGGCCATGAACTGGGCGCCGACGTACGGGCCATGCACGAGGCCGAGCAGTCGCTGGCCATGCAGGCGTTCCGTTCGCTGCCCGAGCGCTGGCAGGCCGTGCTGTGGCACACCGAGGTCGAGGACGAGTCGCCCAGCGAGGTCGCCACGCTCTTCGGCCTGGATGCCAACGGCACGCGCGTCCTGGCCAGCCGGGCCCGCGAGGGCCTCAAGCAGGCCTATCTGCAGGCCCACGTGAGTGCCGCGCTCGCCCTGGACGAGGAGTGCGCGCGCCACGCCGACCGGCTCGGCGCGTACGCACGCGGCGGGCTGCGCACGCGGGCCGAGCGCGGGCTGCGCAAGCACCTGGAGGAGTGCGCCAGGTGCCGGCTCGCGGCCGGTCAGATCAAGGAGGTCGCGAACGGCATCCCCGCGGTCGTGCCGGTCGCGGTCATCGGCTGGTTCGGTGCCGCCGGGTACGCGAAGGCGGCCGCGCTCATCGCCGGCGGGACCGGCGTGGGCGCGGCCGGTGCCGCCGGGGCCGCGTCCGCGGCGGGTGGTGGCGCGGGGGGCGCGGGGGCCGGTGGCGGGGCGGCGGCGGAAGGGTTCGGCGCGCCCGTGAAGGCCGGGATCGCGGCCGGGGTCGTCGCGGTGGCCGTCGCCGCGGTCGTGTTCGCGCTGGCGGGCGACGACATCCCCGCGAAGAGGTCCGGGGCCGGGCCGCGCCCGCCCGGTCCGGTCGTCGGACCGAGCGTGCCGTCGCCGTCCCCGGAGCCGCCGGGGGCGGCGAAAGCGGCGCCCGGGCCGGTGGTGGCGCTGAAGCGGACGCCGACGCCGGAACCGAAGCCGTCCCGGCCGGTCGGGCCCGCCCCGGAGCCGAGGCCGGCATCGATGCCGGAGCCGAAGCCGGCGCCGACCGTGGCACCCGCTCCCGGGCCCACGCCCTCCCCCGCCCCTCCCGCGCCCGCTCCTGCTCCGCCACCCCCGCCGGCTCCCGCGCCCGCCCCCGCCGTCTTCCGGTGGAACGCGCTCGAGTACGGCATCACCGGGGACGGCACCCGGCCCGAGATGCGGCTCGGGGAGAGCACCTGGGTCTGGCAGCGGTACGGCATGTCGGTCGCCGGCAAGCCGTACGCGAACGGTGTCACCGTGCACGGCGCGTCCTCGGTCACCATCGATCTGAACCGCGCGTGTTCCTCGTACGACGCGATGGCCGGCGTGGACGATCTGACGAGGGGGCTCGGGCAGGTGCGGTTCTCCGTGTTCGCGGACGGGGTGCGGGTGTGGCGGTCGGAGGTGGTGCGGGGTGGGCAGGCGGCGGTGCCCGTGCGGGTGGATCTGACGGGCCAAAGGACGATCCGGCTGGTCGTGGAACCGCGGTCCGCCTTCGACACGGTGTCCCTGGCGGACTGGGCCGACTCCCGGTTCCGCTGCGGCTGACCTCACCCTGTTCTCGCCCCCGCCGCCCCTTCCCGACCCGACCTGAGGGCTGCCGCCCCCAGCCCCCCGCGATCGCGCTACGCGCTCGTCCTCGAACGCCGGACGGGCTGGAACACCCGGGGATTCGGGGCACCTCCCCCTCCCCGGCGGCGCGAGGAACTGCGCGCCCAGGCCCCACCGGACCCGCGGACGGAATCCGGGACGGAGTCCGGGGCAGGGTTCGGGGCGGAATCCGGGACCCGTTCCGGACTCAGTGGTGGGAATGCGTGGGCGCGGCCCCCAGCGCCCCCCGCTGCGGCCGGATCCCCGCCGGCACGGCCCGCTGCCGCGCCGGCGTGCCCGTCCAGCACGTCCCCCGGCGGTCCAGGAGGCGCCGGAGCCACAGTTCGAGGGAGACCAGGTCCGCGAGGCCCTCCAGGGGGAAGGGTTCGCCGTCGGCCGCCGCCCGGAGGGCCTTGCGGACGACGCGCGCCTCGACCAGGCCCGCCTCGGCGAGCAGGGGCGTGTCGAAGAGGGCCACCAGGTCGTCCACGGCGACCCGCAGCCCCGTACGCGCGGCGGCGTTCGAGGACGCGTGGGAGGGGGCGCCCCAGCCCGGCGGCAGGTCGGCCACGCCGGCGCCTTCGAGGACCGTACGCAGGATCGCGGCCCGCGCCCCGGGCCGGACGCGCAGCGCCTCGGGGAGCGCACGGCAGGCGCGTACGACCTGGTTGTCGAGGAAGGGGGCGTGCAGGCGCTGGAAGCGGATCTCGGCGGCCTGCTCGAGGATGCGGAGGTCCGCGGCGTGCCGGGTGAGCGCCGAGCGGGCCCGGAAGTCGCCCGGCCGCTGACCGGGTCCGACGCTCGCACGGGTCGTCGCACCCGTCAGGCGAACCGATACTTCAGCGAGGGCCTCGCCGGTCAGCCAGCGCGCGGCGGGGCCGGGTCTGGCCCACGTGAGCGCGGCGAGGGACGCCCCGGCGGCACCTTCGGGCTCGTCGAACCGCTTGCGCAGCAGCCGGTCCGCCAGTCCCTCGACGCCGGTCAGGTACGGCGTACGGGAGAGTTTGCGCGCCGCGCCGTACACGCGCGCGGGGACCATGACGGATCCGTCGGCCTTGGTCAGTGCCGCGACGGGACGCACGAGGTGGCGTCGTCTGCGGTCCATGAGCAGATCGGCGAGGCGGGCCGGGTGGGCGTCCAGGACCTGCCGGGCGCCGTGTCCCGTGAAGTGGTCCGCGCTGCCGGCGGCCAGGCGGACCCGATGGCGGGCGGCCGTCACCAGGGACGGGCCCGGCTCGTCGGTGAGCGGGCCCTCCAGCTCGGCGTAGGGGAGGGTCTCCTCGCCGCCGGCGACCACCACGTGGTGCAGCCGCGGGTTGGCGGCGAGGGTCCCGGCCCGTTCCAGCTCGGCCTCGCGGCCCTTGACCGCCAGGTCGTTGAAGGTGACCGCGACGAGGCGTTCGCCGGCGCCCGTGCCGTGCCCGAGGACGGTGCCGGGGGCGCCGGGCAGACCGGCGGCGAGGAGGGCGAGCGTGCCGGAGGCTGGTCCTCCGGAGAGGTCGGCGCCGATGCCGGCCACCGGCATGCCGCGGGCGGCGCGCCGCTCGGCGGGTCCCATCCCGGGGACGGGCCCGGGGTCCATGTCGGTTCCCGGTACGTGCCGGGGGGCGGCGAGCCGCGTGCGGACGGCTTCCACCAGGGCGTCCCGGACGCCGTCCACCGCGCTGTCGGCGTCGGCGGTGGGCGCCGCGACGGCGAGCGAGGCCACCGGCTCGTACCCGGCGATCTCCCGTGCGCCGGCGCGCAGGATCAGCGCGTGCCCGGGCGGAATGCGTCGCACTCCCTCGTACGGGGTGGAGTCGTGCAGGGCGCGGCCGGTACGTCGGGGGCCGCGAGCAGGGCGGCCAGGTGCCCGAAGTCGAGGTTGGCCTCGATGAGGTCGGCGAGGGGCAGGGCGGCGGTGGCGTAGGCCGTGCCACCGGCCCACGGGGTGTGGAACACGGGCCGCACGCCCGCGAGATCGCCGCAGACCATGACACGGCGGCCCACCTGGACGACGGCCGTGTAGCTGCCGGACCAGGCCGTCAGGTGCCGCAGTGCCCCGCCGCGCGCGGCGACCAGGCCGAGGCGCAGCTCCTCGTCGGAGGCCCCGCAGGTGCCGAGCACCGCGATGCGGTTCTGGTCGTCGGCGCTGACGACACGCACCTCGTCGGGACGCCAGTCGCCGACCGCCCAGAGCGGGTCGGGGTCGCCCCACAGGAGCTGGGAGCCGACCGGGTGCACGGTCTCCCCGTCGCTGCCGGTCGCGCCCGCCGAACCGATCTCGCGCGCGCGAGCGGCGGCACTGCTCCATCCCACCAACCACCGCATCGCCGCCTCCACAGGCCGTGGACAACCAGGGCACCGCACGAACCGGTCCCCATGCTGCCACGAAGCGAGCGCGCCGGAGGGCCCGCGGGTCCGCTTGTGCTCCCCCGGTGCGCCCCTGAGGAGATGCCCCCTCGGCGGTGAACTCACGCGCGCCGAAAGGCGATCGCGGGGAATTGACCTGCGGACCACGATGCGGGCTACGACGTGAATGCGCCCCCGAAACGCTCCCCCAGAACACCCAACGCGCCCTTAAGTACCGTGGTAGACGCGGTTTTTGACTGCGGGAGGCGGGGGCGATATTCAGCCAAATCGGGGATGGACAGACAGCTCCGCACACGCTCCGTGCAGGCTGTGCGCAACGCACAGTCCGGGAGGCGGATGGCGCCTCCCGGACCGGTCCGCCGCCCGCGGGGATGTAGGCGGCGGTGTCCCCCAGCCCACTGGATCCAGTACAGCGGGCCGACCCACGCACCATCCATCGAAGCGCTCCACCGGTGGCCGGAGAAGAGCGCACGGACGGGCGCACTGCCACACACAGGGAGCACGGTACGACGCTCCGTGCTTGCCCGCGGACCACATTCCCGCCATCCGGAACAATGCCCCTTAACGCTTGGGATGCGGCGAACTACCCTGTGTTTGCCTGTGTTTTCGCGGGAGGCATATTCCTGAGGGCTCAGCCACGTGCTTGTGCGGGTGAGGTTCCAGGGACCGGCCCCCCGGGAGGATGCAGCACGAATGCCGCAGGGTCACACCCGCGCGGCAGCCGTCTGTGTCGAGGGGTGGCGCATGTCCAGGGAGCAACGCGGGCCGAACGAAAAACTCGGCGCCGTTCTCGCCCTCGCGGGAATCAGCAACGCAGGACTCGCGCGTCGCGTCAACGACCTTGGCGCACAACGCGGGTTGACTCTTCGCTACGACAAGACGTCGGTGGCGCGCTGGGTGTCGAAAGGCATGGTGCCGCAAGGTGCCGCGCCGCACCTCATCGCCGCCGCCATCGGCCAGAAGCTCGGCCGCCCGGTGCCGCTGCACGAGATCGGCCTGGCGGACGCGGACCCCGCGCCGGAGGTGGGCCTCGCCTTCCCCCGCGACGTGGGACAGGCCGTGCGGTCGGCGACCGACCTCTACCGCCTCGACCTCGCCGGGCGCCGGGCCGGCTCCGGCGGCATCTGGCAGTCGCTCGCCGGTTCCTTCGCGGTGAGCGCGTACGCGACGCCCGCCTCACGGTGGCTGATAACCCCGGCCGACAGCACGGTGGCACGGGACGCCGGCCCGCTGGAGGGTTCCGGGGTGCCGCCGAAAGTCGGCCACAGCGACGTGGTGAAGCTGCGGGAGGCCGCCGAGGACGCCAGGCGCTGGGACTCCAAGTACGGCGGCGGCGACTGGCGTTCGTCCATGGTCCCGGAGTGCTTACGGGTCGAGGCGGCGCCGCTGCTCCTCGCCTCGTACTCGGACGAGGTGGGCCGGGCCCTCTTCGGAGCGAGCGCCGAGCTCACCCGCCTGGCCGGCTGGATGGCCTTCGACACCGGCCAGCAGGAAGCCGCCCAGCGCTACTACATCCAGGCGCTGCGCCTGGCCCGCGCGGCGGCCGACGTACCGCTCGGAGGCTACGTACTGGCCTCCATGTCCCTCCAGGCGACCTACCGCGGCTTCGGCGACGAGGGTGTGGACCTCGCGCAGGCCGCCCTCGAACGCAACCGGGGCCTGGCCACCGCCCGCACGATGAGCTTCTTCCGCCTGGTCGAGGCCCGGGCCCACGCGCGCGCGGGGGACGCCCACGCGGCCGGCGGCGCCCTGAAGGCCGCCGAGGGCTGGCTGGAGCGGGCCCGCGAGGGTGACCAGGACCCGTCCTGGCTCGGCTTCTACTCGTACGACCGTTTCGCGGCCGACGCGGCGGAGTGCTACCGCGACCTGAAGGCTCCGCGGCAGGTGCGCCGCTTCACCGAACAGGCCCTGTCCAAACCGACGGAGGAGTTCGTGCGGTCGCACGGGCTGCGCCTGGTGGGTGTCGGCGGTCGCCGAACTCGAGTCGGGCAACCTCGACGCGGCGTGCGAGCAGGGGGTGCGGGCGGTGGAGGTCGCCGGGCGGATCTCGTCGGCCCGCACGACGGAGTACGTGAAGGACCTCCTGCACCGGCTGGAGCCGTACGGGGACGAGCCGCGGGTCGTCGAGCTGCGGGAGCGGGCCCGGCCGCTGCTCATGGCGCCGGCCTAGTGGCCCAGGCCCCCTTCGTGTCCGCGTGGCCCGCGCCGTCGGAGGGTGCGGGTGCGCCGGGGCCGGTCGCGCGGCTCCCCGCCCTCCTGAAGGCACGCCCCCTGCCCCCTGGACCGGACCCCGCTGCGCTGGTGGTTTAACCGGGTTGTCAGTGGTGCAGGGCAGTATCGGGGGCGGGAGCCGGGAGGATGGGCGGGCTGATGGTGCGGGCAGGCGGTTATGACTGTGATGTCGTCGTGGTCGGTGGGGGGATAGTCGGGCTGTCCACCGCCCACGCGGTGACGCGCGCGGCGCCGGGGACGCGCGTGACCGTGCTGGAGAAGGAGCCCGGCCCGGCCCGCCACCAGACCGGGCGCAACAGCGGGGTCATCCACAGCGGGATCTACTACCGGCCGGGCTCGCTGAAGGCACGGTTCGCTGCGCGGGGCGGCGCCGAGCTGGTGAAGTTCTGCGCCGAGTACGGGATCGCCCACGAGGTGACCGGCAAGCTGATCGTCGCCACGGAGCGGGACGAGCTCCCGCGTCTGCACGCCCTGGTCCAGCGGGGCCGGGAGAACGGCATCCCGGTCCGGGAGCTGGGCCCCACCCAGATCGCCGAGTACGAGCCCGGGGTGCGGGGCCTCGCCGCGATCCACGTCGCCACGACCGGCGTGTGCGACTTCGTGGGTGTGGCGCGCCGGCTCGCGGACGCCTCCGGGGCCCACCTCAGGTACGGCACGAAGGCCGTGTACATCGACCGCCGCCCCGACCGCGGCGTGGCGGTCCGCACGGACGACGGCACGGTCGTGCGCGCCCGTGTCCTGGTGAACTGCGCCGGCCTGCACTGCGACGAGATCGCCCGCCTCACGGGCGACGAACCGCAGATGCGGATCGTCCCCTTCCGCGGCGAGTACTTCACCCTCGCCCGCCCCGACCTGGTCCGCGGCCTCGTCTATCCCGTCCCGGACCCCGCCTTCCCCTTCCTCGGCGTCCACCTCACCCGCGGCATCGACGGCAGCGTCCACGTCGGCCCGAACGCGGTCCCCGCCCTGGCCCGGGAGGGCTACGACTGGCGGACGGTCCGCGCCCGCGACCTGTACTCGTCCCTCAGCTGGCCCGGCTCCTGGCACATGGCCCGCCGCCACTGGCGCTACGGCACCGGCGAGATCAGCCGTTCGGTCAGCAAGGCCGTCTTCGTCCGTTCCGTCCGCCGCCTGCTCCCCGCGGCGACGGCGGACGACCTGGTCCCCGCCCCCGCGGGTGTCCGCGCCCAGGCGGTCCTGCGCGACGGCACCCTGGTGGACGACTTCCTGATCCAGGAGGGCCCCCGCACGGTCCACGTCCTGAACGCCCCCTCCCCCGCGGCGACCGCCTCCCTCCCCATCGGCCGGGAGGTCGCCCGAAGAGCCCTCACCGCCCTCAGAACCGGCTGACCGCGCCGCCACCGGCGCCCGGGCCCGGCCCCACGGCCCCGGCCCACGTCACGGCGGACGTAAAATCGACCCACTGTGTCTGACTCACCCCGCACCCCCGATGCGCGGTCCCCGCGCCCCAGGAGCGAACCCCGCTTCCCCGACGGCCCCCAGCCCGACCCGGCCGGTTCGCACTTCGAGCGCCGGATCCGCAGCTTCCAGCCCCGCCGCAGCCGGGTGACCGCCGGCCAGGCGGACGCGCTGCGACGGCTGTGGCCCAAGTGGGGCCTGGACATCGACGGCAGCCGGACGCTCGATCTCCCCGCCCTGTTCGCGGCGGACATCCCGGTCGTCCTCGAGATCGGTTTCGGCATGGGCGAGACGACCGCCCGCATGGCCGCCGCCGACCCCGGCACCGGCATCCTCGCCGCGGACGTCCACACCCCGGGCCAGGGCAACCTGCTGAACCTCGCGGACCAGGCCGGCCTGTCCAACATCCGCGTGGCCAACGGCGACGCCATCATCCTGCTCCGCGAGATGCTCGCCCCGCACACCCTCGCCGGCCTGCGCGTCTACTTCCCGGACCCCTGGCCCAAGAAGCGCCACCACAAGCGCCGCCTGATCCAGCCGGAGTTCCTCACCCTCGCGGCCTCCCGCCTGCGCCCCGGCGCACTGCTGCACTGCGCGACGGACTGGGAACCGTACGCCGAGGTCATGCTCGACGTCCTGACCGCGCACCCGGACTTCGAGAACACGCAGCCCCCGGACGGCGACGGCTACGCGCCCCGCCCCGACTTCCGTCCCCGGACCCGTTTCGAGGGCCAGGGCCTGGACAAGGGCCACGTGGTGAACGATCTCCTGTTCCGCCGCGTACCGCTGGGTGCGGATGCGGACACCACGGGCAGCGGCAGCACGGACACCTGAGGGCGCCCCCGACGGGGCGCTCTCGCGGGCCGCGCCCCGACCTCGTTAGGGTTTTTGTCATGGCCACCAGCCCCCCACCCCCGGCACCTCCCGGCCTTCCCGGCCTTCCCGCCGAAGGCGCCCGCCAGCACGCCCCCTGGTGGCAGCGCACGTGGGTGCGTTACACCGCGCCGACCACCCTGCTCGCCCTGTCCGGCCTGGTCATCCTTCTGCTGGTCCGCAGACAGACCGGCACGGAGGGCTTCCTGGTGGGCCTCGGCCTCGCCGTGCTGCCCGTCCCGCTGCTCGTCGCCGCGTTCCGCTGGCTGGACCGGGTCGACCCGGGGCCCTGGCGGAACCTTGTCTTCTCCTTCGCCTGGGGCGCCTGCGCGGCCGCGCTGATGGCCATCGTCGCGAACAGTTTCGCGACGCGGTGGATAGCGACGGCCACCGCGGACCCGTCCCACGCGGACACCCTCGGCGCGACGGTGATAGCGCCGGTCGTCGAGGAGTCGGCG
This sequence comes from Streptomyces sp. V3I8, assembly GCF_030817535.1. Lineage (NCBI taxonomy): Bacteria > Bacillati > Actinomycetota > Actinomycetes > Kitasatosporales > Streptomycetaceae > Streptomyces > Streptomyces sp. V3I8. The sequence continues at coordinate 4,136,998 of NZ_JAUSZL010000002.1, forward strand.
AAGGCGGCGGCGGTCCTGCTCGTGTTCCTGTTCCGCAGACGGGACTTCACGGGGATCGTCGACGGCGTGGTGATAGCGGGCGTCACGGCGACCGGCTTCGCGTTCACCGAGAACATCCTCTACCTGGGTACGGCGTTCGGCACCGACCGGCTGACCGGCGACACCGGCATCTTCTCCGTCACGGCGGCGACCTTCTTCGTACGGGTGATCATGTCGCCGTTCGCGCATCCGCTGTTCACGGTGCTGACGGGCATCGGCTTCGGCGTCGCGGCGCTCTCTGCGGACCGCCGGCGGCTGCGCCGCGTGCTGTTCCCCCTCGTCGGGCTGCTGCTCGCGATCGGGACGCACGCGATGTGGAACGGCTCGTCGACGTTCGGGGAGTACGGCTTCTTCGCGGTGTACGCGGTCTTCATGGTCCCGGTGTTCGGGCTGCTGACCTGGCTCGCGGTCTGGACCCGCCAGCGCGCACTCGGGACGGTCCGCGCGGAGCTGCCGTCGTACGCGGTCGCCGGCTGGCTGGCCGCGCCGGAGCCGTTCGTGCTGGGCTCGATGAGGGCGAGGCGGCTGGCCCGCGAGTACGCCACCCGGCACGGCGGGCGGGACGCGGGCCGGGCGGTCGCGGAGTACGAGGCGTACGCGACGTCGCTGGCGTTCCTGCGGCACCGGGGCCGGCGTGGCCGGGTGGGGGCCGACTTCGCCGTGCGGGAACGGGAACTGCTGCAGGAGCTGTGGGCGCGCCGCGAGCCGGCCCGCCCCGCCCTGGCGTACGCGGCCAGGGCGACGGCCCCGCCCCCGGCGCCGTCGCCCTGGCCGGGGTACGGGTACCCGCAGGGTTACCCGGCATACAACCCGTACCGCTCCTGACACCCGCGGCCGCGGGCACCCGGCCGCCGGCATCCGGTGCCGGTATCCGGTGCCGGCCCGTCCGTGGCTGAGCGCGCAGTTCCGCGCGCCCCTGAACGGACCCGCGCGCTCGCCACGGTGCCCGAACGCCGGAGATCCGTGCCCGACGCCGGAGATCCGTGGCCGGCACCGTCGTGTCACTCGGAGGCGAGCGTCAGCTTCGTGAGGTCCGTGTCCGTGAGTTCCAGGTCCGCCACCGCCAGCAGCGCGGGAAGCTGCGCCACCGTGCGGGCGCTGGCGAGCGGTACGGCGACGGTGGGGCGGGACGCCAGCCAGGCCAGGGCCACGGTCGTGATCTCGGCCCCCCGCTCCTGGGCGACCTCGTCGAGCGCGGCCAGCACCCGCTGCCCGCGCGCCGACTCCAGGTGCCTGCCCGCCGCCCCGGCCCGGGCGCTGTCGACCTCGGTGCCGGGCCGGTACTTGCCGGTGAGGAAGCCGGAGGCGAGCCCGTAGTAGGGGATGCCGGCCAGACCGTTCCGCGAGGCGACGTCCCGCAGCGGACCCTCGTACGTGTCACGGGAGACGAGGCTGTACTGGGCCTGCAGCGCCACGTACCGGACGAGGCCCTCGCGGTCGGAGGCGTCCAGGGACTCCTGGAGCCGCTCGGGCGTGATGTTGGACGCGGCGACCGCCCGCACCGTGCCGGCGCGCACGAGCTCGTCCAGGGTCCCGAGAATCTCCTCGACCGGCACGGACGGGTCGTCGTAGTGCGTGTAGTAGAGGTCGATGTAGTCCGTCCCCAGACGGCGCAGCGACGCCTCGGCGGCGGCCTTGAGGGTGCCGGGGGCCAGCCCCTTGTACCGGGGGTGGGCGCCGGCCTTCGTCGCGACCAGGACGTCGGCGCGGTTGCCGCGCGCGGCCAGCCACTCGCCGATGACGGTCTCGGACTCGCCGCCCTCGTTGCCCGGCGCCCAGGACGAGTACGTGTCGGCGGTGTCCACGAAGTTGCCGCCGGCGGCGGTGTACGCGTCGAGGACGGCGAAGGACCCGGCCCGGTCGGCGGTCCAGCCGAAGACGTTGCCCCCGAGAGCGAGCGGGAAGACCTCGAGGTCGGACGAACCCAGCGTGCGGAGAGAAGTCATGCGTACGGCAACGGCCGTGACGGACGGCCGTATTCCATTCCGCACCTCCGGGCGTTTCGCGGAGAGACGCCCCTCACGAGTCTCCGCGAGTCCCCGCGAGCCCTCCGGGATCCTACGGAGTGAGCCCGTTGCCCCGCAGCCAGGCCATCGGGTCGATCCCGCTGCCGCCGCTGGTGTGGACCTCGAGGTGCAGGTGCGCCCCGGTGACGTTGCCGGTCGCGCCCACGCGACCGATGACGTCGCCCGTGCTGACCTTCTGCCCGACGCTGACGCCGATCGACGACTGGTGGGCGTACCAGAGCTCCGTGCCGTCGTCGAGCGTGAGGACCGTGCGGTAGCCGTACGAACCGCTCCAGCCGGCCTCCGTGATCGTGCCGCTGTGGATCGCCTTGAGCGGGGTACCCGTGGGAGCGGCGAAGTCCAGACCCGTGTGCTGGCCGGAGGACCACAGCGAGCCGGACTGCCCGAAGGTCGAGGTGATCGTGTACGAGGAGGTGGGCAGCGTGAACTGCTTGGCGAGCTCGGCGAGGCGCGCGGCCTCCGCCTTCGCCGCGGCCTCCTCCTTCTTCTTCTTCTCGGCCGCGGCGGCCTTGGCCTTCGCCGCGTCCTGCTCCTTGGCCGCCAGCGTGGCGGCCTTCTTCGCGGCGGCGGCCTCGGCGACCTGCTGGGCCTCGCGGTCCACCTGGTCCTGCTGGAGCTCGGCCTGGAGCATGATGCGGGCGCGCAGTGCCTCGCCGGCGTCCGCGTTGCCCTGCTCGGCGTCGGCGGTGGTGAGACCGGCGGCGGTGAGCGGGGTGCTGGAGCCCTCGGGGGCCTTGTCGTCCTCGTCCGAGATCAGCGAGCCGACGTTCGGCAGGTCGGGGATCGAGATCGACACCGGCGGCTTGCCGGTCTGCGCGGAGGCCATGCCGCCCGCGCCGACGGCGGCTATGACACCGACGCCCAGAACGGTGGAGCTGCGGGCGAGCCCTCCGCCGCGCTGCTTGGAGACACGGTGCTTGCCGCGGACGGGAACGACGGTCTCCGCGCTGGGGTTCCAGACCTCGAAGGTCTCGTCGTCCCTGCGGGCGCCGTAGGCGAAGGTGTAGGTGTCGGGCTTCTTGTCGCCCGAGGTCTCCCCCGTCACCTCGTCCGGTATGAACGTGGGCATGGGGGCAGGCCGGTTTGACGCCACGTGGGCGCGCTCCTTTCCTTCCTTCTCGCCTACCGGGTTAGCTGACGGGTTTGGAGCAGGAAGGTCTCCTACGCGCGTCAACCACGGTGTCTCCACCGCGAAAGACGAGCGATTCACCCCATGTAGGTGGTTCCCCGGTTCCCTTGCGGGATTCGGCACGTGCGCACGGAGCCGTCTCTTGTGACGGCTGGGACGACCGCGCTGCGTTATCGAACGTTAATAGACCCGGGCACCTGATTCCAAGCTGTTCTTGATGATCGTTACGGCTCCCGGCCTGGACGTACGGGACATGAGAGGTTCAAACCGGGCGAGTCGATCGGGTTTCACAGGTACCACTTTTATTGATGGTGCGTCAGTTGTTATGCGCAGGGGTGCCGTTCGACTACCGCGGGTGATATGGCGTCTGCGGCCTGCGGACCGCACGAAAACACCTGAGGCCGGAATCCATTGGATTCCGGCCTCAGGCCTTCAGTAGCGGGGACAGGATTTGAACCTGCGACCTCTGGGTTATGAGCCCAGCGAGCTACCGAGCTGCTCCACCCCGCGTCGTTGAAACCAGTGTACGCCATCCGCGGGGTCCGGAGCACACGGGTGGATCCCGGGTGGATCCGCGGTGGACACCGGCTCAGCCGAGGTGCCGGTTGGGCGCCTTCGCCGCGGCCTCGTACGCGGACAGCACGAGGACGTCGGCGCCCGCCGCGGCCAGCAGGCCGTTCCCGTCCGCCGCCGCCACGAAGGTGTCGGGCTCGCGCCAGGCGGTGACGACCCGGCGCACGCCCGCGTCGAGGATCAGCCGGGCGCAGGGGGAGGGCCGTGAGGCGCGGCGGGCGCAGGGTTCCAGGCTGCTGTAGACCGTGGCGTCCGGGAGCCGCGGGTCGCCGGGGGCGATCTTGGCGAGCGCGGCCTCCTCGGCATGCTCGACGGGGTCGGACTCACGGGAGTACCCGCGGGCCAGCTCCGTGCCGTCGGCCGCGACGACGACCGCGCCGACGCTGAACGCGGTCCGCGAGGGCGGGCACTCGGCGGCGAGTTCGCAGGCGAGCCGCAGCCAGCGGTGGTCGGCGGCGGCGGGGACGGGTCCGGTGCCGGGTGCGGTGGGCACGTACCGCATGAGCACCACGTCCCCCACCGGCCGGGTCTCGACCAGGCGCATACGGCTGCGGGGGCCGCCGGGGTACGCGCCGGACCCGAACAGCTTCGGCGCGTGCGGCTGCCCCACCACGAGGGGCGCGAGGGCGAGCTGCAGTTCGTCGGCGAGCCCCTGCTGGAGGAGCTGGGTGTGCACCCGGCCGCCGCCCTCGACCATGAGCCGGCGGACGCCGCGGACGTCGTGGAGGTGGCTGAGCACGGCGCGCCAGTCCAGGCCGGGACCGACGGGTACGACGTCGACGTCCAGCCCGCGCAGCGCGTCGGCGGCCGCCACGGCACCCTCCTCGGTGGTGTAGACGATCTTCTCGCCGCCGGTGGACCAGAAGTTGGCGTCGGGGTCGAGGTCGCCGGTGCCGCTGACGGTGACCTTCAGCGGGTACTCCGGGCGGCCGGCGGCGACGCGGGCGGCGCGGCGCTCGGCGGAGTTGACGAGGAGGCGGGGGTTGTCGGCGCGCAGGGTGCCGGCGCCGACCAGGATGGCGTCGGAGTCGGCCCGCACCTCGTCGACCCGGTCGAAGTCCGCCGGGCCGGAGAGCAGCAGCCGTTCGGGGCCGGTGTCGTCCAGGCGGCCGTCGAGGGAGACGGCGGCGGACAACAGGACGTAGGGGTGGGGCATGGACTCGCTCTCCTTCTCACGGGCCGCGGGCCCGCGATTGGTTCAAGTTTGAAACAAACCTACACTGGAGGCATGACGACCCGCTGGCTCACCCCCGAGGAGCAGCGCGCCTGGCGCGCCTACATCGCCGCCTCCCACCTCCTGGAGGACGCGATCGACCGGCAGCTCCAGCAGGAGGCCGGCATGCCGCACCTGTACTACTCCATCCTGGCCAACCTCTCCGAGGCACCGGACCGCCGGCTGCGCATGACCGACCTGGCCGAGCGGACGAAGATCACCCGCAGCCGTCTCACGTACGCGGTGACCCGTCTGGAGAAGGACGGGGCGGTACGCCGTGAAGGATGCCCCGGTGACAAGCGCGGCAGCATCGCCGTCCTGACCGACGAGGGCATGACGCTGCTGGAGCGCACGGCGCCCGGCCACGTCGAGACCGTCCGCGCGACGCTCTTCGACCACCTCACGCCGGAGCAGGTCGGGCAGCTGGAGGAGATGTTCACGGGTGTGGCGCGCGGCCTGCAGGGCGAGGAACCGGGAGCGACGGCCCCGGACGACCTCCCCTGGCGCCGCCGCTCGTCGGGCCCCTGCGCATAGCGGCAGCCACCGCACCGGGCGACTCCCTGCTTCCCCCGTCACCATTGCTTTAACTTTAAAACATGAGTAGGGTCCCGACTCGAGGATCTGCTTCAAATCTGAAGCAGATGAGGACCGTGGACCGGAGAGCCGCATGCCCGACCATCCCGCCGCCACCCAGCGCTCACGCGTCCGGGTGCCCCTGCGCTTCCATGACGGTTACGGCGTCGACGCCGAACTGGTCACCTTCCACGGTCTGACCGACGGCCAGGAACACGTGGCGGTGATCCTCGGCGACCCGGCCGGCGCGACGCCCCTGGTGCGCCTGCACTCCGAGTGCCTGACGGGCGACGCCTTCGGCTCGTCCCGCTGCGACTGCGGCCCGCAACTGCGCGAGGCCGTCGAGCAGATCGCCGAGCACGGCGGCGTGCTCCTCTACCTCCGCCAGGAGGGCCGCGGCATAGGCCTCTACAACAAGCTCGACGCGTACGCGCTGCAGGACGGAGGCCTCGACACGTACGCCGCCAACGCGGCCCTGGGCCTGCCCGAGGACGCCCGGGACTACACGGCGGCGGCCCAGATGCTCACAGCCCTCGGCATCGGGGAGCTGGACCTCCTGTCCAACAACCCGGACAAGGCGGAGCAGCTCCGCACCCTCGGCATCGACGTGCGGCGCCGGGTCCCGACGGGCGTGTTCACCACGGCCCACAACGTCCTCTACCTCCGCGCGAAGGTCCTCCAGACCCAGCACACGCTGCCCCTGGCGAAGCTGACGGTGGGCTGAGGGCGTCGCCGGCCCGCCGCAGACGGTGCGGTAGGCGCTCGTGCTGCGCTCACTCACCCCGCGCCGGCGTCTCCCTCATGACGTCCTCGACCGGGACACCGGCAGCCGGGTTCGCCATACGTTCGTCGATGATCCGGTTGATCTCGCGCTCTTCCTACTTCTGGTACCTGCGTAGAACCTCGATCAGCATGACAGCGACCACTCCCCTGCCCGTCCGGTGATCACCGCGGGGGTGTCGTCCCGGTCGTGGGCGGGGACGCCGGGTCGTCCAGCAGGGGGCGGGCGAGGGCGAGCCGAGCCCGTACGGGGAGCGGAGGCGGGGCAGGGCCGGCGCCGGAGGTGCCGGGGCGTGACGTACGGCGGTGACGTGGAGGCAGAGACAGGGGCGATGGCGGGTACGGCGCCGTTTACCCGTACCCGAGGAGAAGAGGAGCCGCATCCATTCGAGGGTGCGACGGATAAGGTCGTACATGTTGACGCTCCTTCAGCAGCGTTGACCATGCCCCGGGAGGTCTGGCCACCTCGCCGGGGCCTTGTCGCGACCTTGCCCGCGAAGGGCACGTACGTCATCGCGATGCCGGAGCCGACCGGCGACGAGCCCGCCGGAGGCGAACCCCGCCAGGCGCGAGCGTGACGAGGGCGGAGCCCCGGGTGTCCGCGGTGTCCGGGCAAGCGGGTGACATGGGCGTTGCCCGTCGGGGCGACGGTCGTTGGGGCAGGCATGATCAAAAAGATTGCCTGTGTCTCCGTCATGGCCGTCGCCCTCCTGACGGCCGCTCCGGCCGCCCAGGCGGCAGCCGCGGCTCCTCCTGCCCCGTCCGCCGGCGCACCCGGCGCCGACCTCCTCAACGGCCTCCTCGGGTCGCTGGAGATCGGAAACCCGGCCAGGTCGCCTTCGACGCTGCTCCCGACGGGCATTCTCGGCGGCTGAGGCGGCACCGCACGACGACGCCCCCTGAGAGGTCTGCACCTCTCAAGGGGCGTTCGTGCTGATCAACACCTAGTTGGATTCCCCAACTCGCGTAGACCCTGTGGGACTCGAACCCACAACCAATGGATTAAAAGTCTGCGGCCCACTCATCGTGTCTCGTATCGCGCCGTTCCGCCGAGAGCCGCGCCGAACCGTCCGGTGCTGGTCAGGGGCGTTTATCGTCTGTTCATCGCGCTCACTTCACACCGTCTCATATCGCCCCGTATCGCGCTGTTGCGTGGCCTTCGGGCCAGCACGGGGCCAGCAGGAAGGGCCCCCGACCCGCAGGTCAGAGGCCCTTTCGCTGAGTGCCGATTCTACGCGGTCGCCTGCCCGTTGTCAGTGCGCGGGCGTACGGTGGCTTCATCATCCGCGCTCGCTGGCTGCGACGCGGCAGGCCCCGCCTCCGGCGCAGCATCCGGCGCAGCATCCGGCGGCGGGGCCTTGCTCTGTCCCCGCCGCGCACGGGGCACGGCCGCCGCCGCCTTCTCCGTCAGTTCGTCCTCGTACTCCTCGAACAGCTCCATGTAGGTGTCGACCGTGAGCACGTAGGTCGAGTGGCGAAGCTTCACCTTCGCGTCGTTCATGTCGCCCCCGCCGGCCTTCACGAGCGCCGCTGCTCCGTGTCGGAGGTCCCGCAAGTTGATGGGCGGAAGGTCGGCCGCTTCCATGATCCGCTTGAACGTCTTGGAGACGACGTCCGGGTGCAGCCACTCACCCGACTCGGTCGTGAACATCTTGCCCGTGTCCGCCCAGTCCGCCGTGCCCTTGCCCTGTTCGCGTTCTGCGGCGGCTCGTGCGTTCCAGGCGTCGCGCTCGGCCCTCTGCTGGGCGCGGTGCTCTTCCAGGACGGCGACCGTGCCGGCGTCCAGCTTCACCGTGGATGCAGAGTCCTGCGTCTTGGGAGTCGTCTCGATCGGCGTCCACCCGTCGACCACGATCTCGGTCGCCACGAGGATCGTCTTCTTGGCCGCGCTGAAGTTTTCCCATGCCTGGCCCACGCCCTCGCCGCGGCGCAGGCCGTGATGGGCGATCAGGTGGAAGAAGGCGTACAGGCGGTCCCCCTCAGCGGCGTCGAGGAACGCGCCGAGCTGAGCCGGGTTCCACACCATCACCGGCGACGGCTTCTCGCCCGTCTGCCGCCAACGGGCCACCCGCTCAGCAGTCCACAGCAGTCCCTTGGGCCGGGCTGCCGGGTCGAGCTCGACGTGTTGCGCCGCGTTGAAGGTGATGAGCTGCTTGGCGATGGCCTTGTTCAACGCCATGCGGAGCGTGCGCCGGATGGCCTGCTTCGTGGCAGGTCCGGTAATCCGGCGGAAGGGTGGCATGGCCGCGAGCTTCTCTCGCTCTGCAGCGAGCTGGGCACGCTCCGCCGCCTTCGGCGCTCCCGGCTTGCCCCTCTTGCAGCGGGCGGCCTGCTCACGACGGGCGGCGTTCTCCGCGCGAGTCACGTCGTTGCGGTCGTCGATGGCGTTGAACATGTCTTCGACGTGGCCGACGCTGAGCCGGTCCAGGCGCAGGTGTTCGAGGGCTGGCTTCAGGTGCACGCGGATATGGCTGTTGTATCCGTGGTTCGTGGTGGTGCGGGTCTTCTTGTTGGCCATGACCTTGTCGAGCCACTCGCCCACGGTCGTCTTCCCGTCGAGCGGGACGCCGACGCCCAACTTGCGCTGCACCTCAGCGGGGTCCGGGATGAGGGCGCGTCGCGTCATGACGTCAGCCAGCAGGTCACCGACCCGACGCTGTTCATCGAGGTCGTCGCCGGGAAGATCGAGGAGCGCCTGTAGCCGGGAGAGGTCGGCCGAGGCGTCCTTCACGCTGCCGTATCCAGTGCGCCGGAAAATTCGGCGCTTCCCTTCCGCGTCGGGCGGCAGCTCCTGGCGCAGGGATAGGGATCCGTGACTCTTCTTGCTGAGCTGGGGGCACTTCTTGCCCAGCAGCTTTCCGTCTGCCCCACGGCACTCGCACCGCTTGGTGATGCCTCCGGCCCGGCGTGCAGACGGCATGCGCTACTCCTTTCGCTCGGGAGGCTTCTCCGCACGTCCGGTATCGAGGTGCGCGAGACCTACGTTCAGCACGTGGTCCGCGGCCTCGTTCAGCCGATCGAGCATCTCCGGTTCCATCTTGCCGGGACGCACCGCAAATGCCAGCCCGTACTCGTTCTCGATGGGCACCAGAAGTTCGTCTTCTGGTACGGCTGAGCTGAAGAAATACCAGACTCGTGGACTGCGCGGTGACTCCATACAGTCATCCCCCATCTCCCGCTCACGCGTTCGATTTCCAGCTTAGACCTGCGCCTCTATGGGGGAGGCGTTCAGAGATGATCGCACCACGCACCCCTTCTGGCTACACCAAGCTCGGGATACTCACTCAGAGTGATGCAGTGGGGAACGGCTGAGCTAGTCGCTTTCACCCTTCTCCGGTGGAACCAGCGTGTCAATCAGGCTGAGTAGTCGTTCCCGCTGGTCAGCCGGGAGGCGATCGAGCTTGTGGACGTAGGCCCTTGCCTCGCTCGACCCGGACCTGAGGGGGTCGACCCCATGGAACTGACTGCCAGCCGCGTCCTGCAGTCGCTGTACGGGCAGTTCGGCGGCCTCCGCGAGGGCCCGCAGCTCGGCGAACACTGGCGGCGTAACCGGCTCCCCAGTCTCCAGCCGGTAGATCCAACCGCGCGTGACCCTCGCGCCGGAGACGGGGTCAACCGCCTTCGAGGCGAACGTGTCCAGGCTCTCCTTCAACTCGGCCCGCCGGTCGCGGATGAGGTCCGCGAAATCCGTCCTGTGCTCAGGGTCACGAGTGCTGTCGTCCTTGGCCGCCATGGGGCTCATCCTGCCACTCCTGATTCGTATGGGGGCGTGGGGGTGTTCAGGGGGTTCACGGGCTATTGAGCCTTACGGGCAGGTCACGTACAGCGTTCAGCGCACGTACTGAACGGATTGTTCAGCACGTTGGACGTTGACGCCAGGTCGCACGGAGTCATTGACCGATTCCTTACACACGCCCGCTCATTCAACACGCTGGACAAACCGTTCAGGCCATGGAATGCTCACACGCACACCGTTCAACGAGATGAATGATCTCTTCAACGAGGTGAACGTGAGCAAGTACAAGCCCGAGCTACCGCCCACCATGTACGCGGTCCTGAACGCGGACCGGCTGAAGATCCTCATGGAACGCACCGGCACTGGTGAGTCCGTCACCGGCCGCGAACTGGCTGCCGCCGCTGGCGTCGCCACCGGGACGATCGGCGCCCTCATGTCTGGCGCGCAAAGGACCGTTTCCGAGGACAAGGCCAAGGCGATCGCTGCGGTCCTCGGCATCGACCTGCTCGTGCTGTTCGTCCCGATGGAACGCGCCGGCCGCGTCTTCATCCCTTCTCAGGCGGCGTCATGACGATCGCCGCCTACAGCCCCGAGCAGGTTCTGGCCCTGCCCGCCCTGCCGTCCGTGCAGCAGGCATTCGCCGCGCTGAACATCGGCAAGACCCTGGGCTACCGATTGATCCGCGAGGACGAGTTCCCCGTCGAGGTCGTGCCGCTCGGTCGTGCCCTGCACGTACGCCGAGCCGACCTTCTCCAGTTCCTCGGCCTCGCCGAGTCCGCGGATGCCGAGGTCCAGTCGGCATCCGCCACCGAAGACGACGACGCCCCCGGGGTCCAGCCGGGAGCGCCGTCCGAGCAGTCCGCACCCACAAGCGCCAGCTAGCAGAGAACGGGGTCCGCTCATGGCTGAGCTTCCCACGGCCGCCGCGCCGTCCACCAAGCCCGAGGTCGCCCGCGCACTGGCCGCCATCGAGGCGAGCACGCTGCTCGCCGAGGCCGACGTCGCCGAGTGCCTCACCGCCATCGGGGACCTGATCAGGATCACCGGAGCGCCGGAGACCATCTTCGACTGGGTGCTGCACGTCCTGGGTCGCGAGTCGCTCCGGCAGTTCGCCGCCCAGCACCACATCACCCTGCACGAGTCGAGGGCCACCGACGAGGAGCAGCTGCCCAGGGCGGCCGTCATCTGGACTGCCGGCGGGGACGGGATGGCCATCATCCCGCAGGGCCAGCGGCCCACCACCGCGCTTCTCCAGCTCCGCGAAGAGGTCGCTCTCCGCGCGGAAGAGCTGCAGCGCGCGGCCGACTTCCAGGCGTCCCTCAGGGACGGCCACGTCGAGACCGTCGGCGCCTGGCACGCCCGCACCTCGACGGCGGGCCGATGACCAGCCCCGCCGTGCGCGCCCGGGACACCCCGGACCGCACGGTCCCCCAGCAGATCGACGGCCTGCTGATCGTCGACACGGACAAGGTCCGCGCTCGCTACGAGTGCTACCGCCCCGACTGCCCCCAGCGCCGCGAAGGACCGGCCTTCGGGCCGGACGCCGTCCTGGAGTTCGTCCGCGCCATCAAGACCGAGCACCTCGCCCGGCACCACTACGGGGAGAAGCCTTGACCGACGCGCAGACCACCGATCTCCGGGCAGCCGCCCGCGACCTGCACGAAGCAGGCCTGTGCGTCCTGCCCATCAAGGCCGACGGCAGCAAGAAGCCCGCCGTGTCCTGGCTCCGGTACAAGGTCACCCGCAGCACCCCCGAAGAGCACGACGACTGGTTCGACGGCGACCGCCCGCGCGGCATCGCCGTGGTCTACGGCGGTGTCTCGGGGAACGTCGAGATGCTGGAGTTCGAGGGCCTCGCCGTTCGTGACGGCGTCCTCGACGAGGTCACCGAGATCATGGAGGGCTCCGGCCTCGGCGAGGTGTGGCAGAGCATCACCACCGGGTGGTCGAGCCAGTCCCCTTCCGGCGGCGTGCACTACCGGGTCCGTGTCGAGGACGGCGTCGCCGGCAACAAGAAGCTGGCCAGTCGTCTCGCCCGTGAGGACGAGTACACCGCGGAAGAACGGCAGCGCGTCGCCGAGAAACCCAACTCGAAGATCGTGCGAGTCCTCATCGAGACGCGCGGTGAGGGCGGCTACGGGCTGGTCGAGCCGTCCGACGGCCCGGTCCACGCCTCCGGGCGTCCGTACGTCCGCCTGGCCGGCGGGCCCGGCAGCATCCCGACCCTCGACGCGGACACGCTCGAAGCGGTGCACGCCGTCTGCCAGATGGTCGACGCGATGCCCCGCGAGGAGAAGGCGAAGACCGCGCCGCGTCCGAAGCGTGAGCTTCCCGAGGGCGGCGTCCGGCCGGGTGACGACTTCGAGGCCCGCACGGATTGGCCGCAGATCATCGGCGACGAGTTCGATCCGATCTTCACGCGCGGTAGCACCACGTACTGGCGCCGCAAGGGGAAGAGCCAGGGGTTTTCGGCGACGACCGGCCACGCTGCGGACCGCGACCGCCTGTACGTCTTCACCACCTCGACGACGTTCGAGTCCGAGACGCCCTACGACAAGTTCGCTGCGTACACCCACCTCACGCAGGGCGGCACCGGCGCGGAGCATTTCAAGCGCGCCGCTGCCGAACTGCGCGGTCGCGGGTACGGCACCGAGTCTCCTCGGCGGCGTCTGTCCTCCGTCCCCGCGCAGCACTTCGCCGACGGCTCATCGGCGCTCGACGCCGAGCACGCCCCCGATACACAGGAGGGGTTCGAGGGCGGGCCGCAGCTGCGCTCCGTCTCTTCCCGCCCCGAGCTGGACATCACCAACGAGGCCGACGGCATCGACGGCGTCCTGCAGCTCATGAAGGACGGCCGTCTGCCCGACCTGTACACCCGGTCCGGCGGCCCCTGCTGGGTCTACCGCGACGACAACGACGACCCGATCGTCCAGCAGCTCGGCGCCGACAACCTCCGCGCCTACCTCGCCGACCACGTGTCCAGCTTCACGCTGAAGCGGAACCCGCTCACCGAGCAGCTGGAGGAAGAGCGGGAGCTGCTCATGCCCAAGAGCTGCTCGACGATCCTGGGTCGGAAGACGTGGCCGCTGCCGATCCTGCGCGGCATCGTCACCTCGCCCGTGGTCCGTCCGGACGGGTCTCTGCTCGACGCCCTCGGCTACGACCGCGCCACGGGCCTGTACCTCGAACCACGCGTGCCGCTGCGCCGCCTCGCTCCGCAGGTGACCCGCGACAGCCTCGACCGGGCGAAGGCCATCGTCCTGGACCAGGTGCTGAAGGACTTCCCGTGGGTCGGCCCGAGCGACCGCGCGCACTTCCTCGGCGCCCTGCTGACCCCGATTCTCCGCCCCTACTTCCACGGCGCGACTCCGATGTTCGTGCTCACCGCGACCGCCGCAGGGTCCGGAAAGAGCCTGCTCAAGGACATCTTTCGATACTGCTACGGCATCGCTGACACGGCCTGGCCCGAGAACGACACCGAGCTGCGCAAGAGCATCACCACCCAGCTGTACGGCACAGGCCAGCCCGTCGTCGTCCTCGACAACCTGCCCAACGGATACGTCATCAAGAGCCCGGTCCTGTCCGCACTGCTGACCTCCGAGGTGTGGGGGGACCGCGTCCTCGGATCCACATCCAAGGTCACGATGCCCAACGACAGGCTGTGGATCGTCACCGGCAACGCGCTGCGCACCGGCGGCGACAACCGGCGCCGCGTCTTCTGGGTCCGCCTGGATCCCGACTGCCCGGATCCCGACCAGCGCGACAACTTCACCGTCGGCGACCTCCGCCCGTGGCTGCGCCAGCACGCCTCAACTCTGGTCGCTGCCCTGGTGACGTTGGTGCGGGCCTGGATCGCCGCGGGGGCGCCCCAAGTCCGCGTCCGTAAAGGCGACTACAGCCACTGGGCCAGCCTCATCGCCGGCCTTCTCCACTTCCTCGGGGTCGAAGGCTGGAATGCCGACCGTGAGGAGGCCCGCGACCAGGACGACGAGCTGCAGGAATGGGCCCTCTTCCTGGAGATGTGGCGCGAGACCTACGGCTCGGAACCCCTGGCCACAGGCGCTCTCATCAAGGGCTTGCCCCTCCACGTACCTCGCAAGGGCGACGACCCGCCGAGCGCGAACCAGCTGGGCATCTGGCTGAAGGCTCGGCAGGGCCGCTACTTCGGCACGCACAAGGTCGTGATGGTCGTCGACAGCCACCGGAAGCAAAACCTGTGGCGCGTCGAGGTCCATGCCGACCGCGGCGCCGGAAGGCACGAATCGTGACCGGCCGTTCTGCGGGGAGTGCGGGGACTCTGCGGGGACCTGTGCGGGGACTCCGACCGGCCTCCGCACCCGGCCCGGCCTGCACGGACGCGGGGACGCGGGGACTTGCGGGGACTTGCACCGCTCCCCTGTATGGCGCACGCGTCCCACATGCATCGCGTATCGCACATTCCGCCGGTCGTCACGGATCAGTTCTGAAGCTCTCCGTCATCAAGGGCTTTCTCAAGTCCCCGCAAGTCCCCGCATCCCCGCAAAACCCCTGATCAGACCGGATGGAGAGGCCCTCCCGACTCCCCGCAGCGACTCCCCGGAGTCCCCGCAGTCCCCGCAAAGACCCAGCAAACGAAACGAGGTGACCATGACCACGACCGCCTTCACACCCCGCCCGTACCAGCTCGACGCCATCGAGGCGCTCCGCAAGGGATGGGCCGCCGGTCAGAACCGCGTGGCCGTCGTTCTCCCGACCGGCGCCGGTAAGACCGTCGTCTTCTCCCACCTGGCTCACCAGATGCTCGAAGGCCTCGGCCACCGCCGCGTCCTCGTCATCGCCCACAGGGAAGAGTTGATCGAGCAGGCCGCTTCCAAGCTGCTCGCCGTGGACCCGATGCTGCGGGTCGGCATCGTCAAGGCTCAGCGCGACGACCACGCCGAAGCGGACGTGATCGTGGCCAGCGTCCAGACCCTGGCGGTAGCCCGGCGCCGCGAGGCGATCAAGGACATCGGCCTGATCATCGTGGACGAGTGCCACCACGCCGCCGCCCGTACCTACATGGAGGTGCTCAAGCACTTCGGTGCCTGGGACGGCGTGCCGGTGGCCGGCTTCACCGCGACGATGACGAGGACCGACGGCGGCCTGGCCGAGGTCTGGCAGGACGTCGTGATGCGGCTCGACATCCTCGACATGATCTCCGACGGATACCTGTGCGACGTCCGTGGGAAGTCGATCACGGTCGACACGTTGGACCTGAACCGAGTGAAGACCCGCGGCGGCGACCTGGTCGATGGCCAGCTCGGCAAGGAACTTGAGGACTCCGGCGCCATCGACGCGATCGCCAAGGCGTATGCCGAGCTGGCGGCGGACCGAGCCGGGGTCGTCTTCACCCCGACCGTGGCGACCGCCCAGTCCGCCGCCGCCGCGCTCACCGCGGTCGGCATCACGGCGGCCCCGGTCTGGGGCGCCATGGGCAAGGACGAGCGCCGCTCGACCCTCGCCCGGTACGCGTCCGGTGACGTGCAGGTGCTCACCAACTGCATGGTGCTCACCGAGGGGTTCGACGCCCCGCACACCAGCTGCATCGTGGTCGCCCGGCCGACCAAGAGCCCCGGCCTGTACGTGCAGATGGTCGGCCGCGGCCTGCGTCCGGCGCCCGGCAAGCGGGACGCGCTGCTGCTCGACGTGATGGGCGCCGCGTCCCGGCACAAGCTCGCCTCGATGGTCGACCTGACCGAGCGCGAGGTGGGCGAGGCGGAGGAGGGCAAGTCGCTCCGGCAGGTCGCCGAGGAGCACGTCGCCAGCGAGAAGCGGCGCGCGCTCGCCGCTCGGGTGACCACCGAGGAGATCAACCTGTTCGGCCAGTCCGCGATCCGGTGGCTGCGGACCGAAGACGGTACGTGGTTCATCCGTCTCACCGGCTCGATGTTCCTGTTCCTGGTCCGGGACCCCGGGACCCGGATGTACCGGATGCGCCGGTACTCGCAGTCGGACGGTGTGCACCCGCCGAAGGACGACATCGCCCGCCCGCTCCCGGAGGCACTGGCCTGGTTGGAGCAGCAGGCCAAGGTGCTCGCTCCCGGGGCGTTCGTCGCACGCGAGGCCTCGTGGCGCCGCGGTGCGGCCAGCGCCAAGCAGGTGGGTCTGTGCCGCCGGCTCGGCATCAAGGTGCCGCGCGGCAGCACGTCGGGCGAGGTCGCCGACCTGATCGACCAGGACCGCGTGGGCCGCGTGCTCGGCCAACTGATCCTTCCCGCCGCTGCATGACGGCCGGGCCTGTTGCTACCAGGCCCGGCCCTCCACCCATCACACCACGGAGGACCACATGACCAAGATCGAACCCAACCCGCACAGCCCGTACGCCGACGCCGCCCCGGACGCGCGCCACATCTTCCCCACCCCGGTCTTCTTCTCGCCCGCGGCCCCCGGCGTCCTCGCCCTGACGGCCTGCGAGGGCATGGCCGTCGTCCCCGAAACCCTCGTCGAGACCGGGCCGGACGCCGGACTGCCCGAGGGGCTGTGCGCGGCCTGCGTGACCGTCATGCAGGGCGGCGCCCCGCCGGAGCGGACATCGTCAGCATGCGGCGAGTGCGGGAGCGCGACCTACCACGACACCCTGTGCGCCCTGTGCCGGCAGGAGAAGCACGAGGCATGGTGGCCGACCCGCGGAGAGGCCCCGGCCGCCGAGGGACCGGCCGCGCCGTGCGGCAAGTGCAAGCAGCCCTTCGACCCGGCCGACCGACGCTTCGCCGGGCGGGCCCGGTACGGCGAGTCCCCGTACTGCCGCGGCTGCGTCGGCCGCTGCCACGACAGCGAGATCGCCGACCACCGGTGCGTCATCTGCGCCTGACCACGCCGGGGCCCGCAGTCGACCTGCGGGCCCCGGGCCCGGCCGCCCACCACGGAGGAACCCATGCACGTCACACCCTGCCGCTGCGGACGGACCCGCCAGCGTGGCCAGTACCTGTGCCGCGGCTGCTGGTACCGCCTGTCCGCCATCACCCGCAAGCGCCTGAGCACTCGCGACAGCAAAGCCTTCCTGCGCCTGCGCGAGCTGAACCGACAGCTCGACGAAGGCAAGCCCCTGCCCGACATGGAGGTCAGCGCATGACCCGAACCGCGTGCATCCTGTGCTGGGCGTACCTGCTCGGCTCCGGACTCACCACCTACTGCGCCGCCGCCAGCGCCGAGAACCACGCCCCCGAATACGCGGCTGGCCTCGGCACGGTCACCGTCCTGCTCGTCACCGCCGCCGTCCGCGAGTACATCGCCGCCGACGAACGACGCGCCGAAGCCGTCCGCGCCGAGCGAGCTGCACGCCTCCACGGCCAGGTCGCCACACGGGGCATGCGCGCCACCCTGGCCAACCTGCACCAGGACGCGTGCTGTGACCTCTGGTGGCCGAGCTGCGGTCTCCAGCACGCCAGCACCTGCAAGACCCAGCGGAGGTCTGTATGACCGGGCCGCGGCGGCACACCGCCAGCACCATCACGGACGACGACCTCGACGCGCTGTACGACAACGCGACCCGCGGGTGGCGCCGCGGCGACGACTGGAAGAAGCGCGCCCTCGCCGCCGAGGCCGCCGTCCAGCGCGCCGACCGGCTCGCCCGCCGGTGGGCCATCTTCCGTACGCACGGCGGCGCCGCCGTCGAACTGCGCGCAGCCCTCGCCGAGCCGAAGGAACAGAGCGACAAGTGACCACGTGCGGACTGTGCGAGCGCCAGCTGGAACACGGCTACCTGTGCCCCGGCTGCGCTCGCGCCCTGGCCGAACGGCTGGAGCAGCTGCCCACCCTGTACGCCGAGGTCGCCGAGTGCCTCGTGCCTCGGCGCTCCGGGTGGGGCGACATCATCGCGACCAAGGGCGCGGCCGGCCCCCGCAGCCCGCTCGACGAGGACGTGCTCGACACCGTGAACGGGGTCCGCGCCGCCGAGGTGATCCACCTGTGGCGCGTGGACGTCCAGCGGGAGCGCTGGCCCGACCACGGGGAGCCGCCGCCGGCCCGGCTCGCCGCAGACTGCCGGTGGCTGGTCATGGAGATGGAGTGGACCACCGAGCACTACCCGGCCGTCGGCGACTTGGCGCGGGAGGTCCGGGAGCTGGAGAAGCAGGCCCGGTCCATCGTCGGCGACCCGGTGCCGAGGCGGCAGCGGATCGGCACGTGCATCGCGGCCACCGACAGCGAGGGCGGCGTGTGCGGGGCGGTCCTGTCCCGTCTTCCTGGCGAGGAACTGCGGTGCCGCTGGTGTGGGACGGCGTACCGGACACAGCAGGAAATCCTTTTGCTGCACCACTTCCAGCCGGAGCAGTCGGCATGACCCACTTGCCCGTGACACTAGTGTCACGCTAAGGTGGTGGACGTGCCAACACCTGATTGGCGCGAACGAGTTGTGGCCGAGGACCGAGAGCAAGAGCGGCTGCTGAACCTGATCTCAGGCAGTGCCCGGAGGCGAGCGGCAGCGCTCGAAGACGGAGTGCGCGAGCTGGGAACCAGAGAGGCAGTCGCCGAGGACCTCGGCATCGACTCCAGCGCAGTAAGAAGATCCATCCTCCGGTACGGCACGGGCACCCTACGCCCAGGCCGGACCCCGAAGACAACCGAATAGGCCCGGAAAGCGGGCAACCCCGGCAAGCCGACCCTACCGGCCGCCGGGGCACCACTTGATCACGAGAGAGATGGAAGCTCCTCATGACCCAGCCGAACCCTAGCGCGCCCCCGCCGGCACAGATCACCCCCGTCGCCGACGACGCCAACGCGACCGCCGTGCAGCTCATCGAGCGCGCCAATGCCGACTACACCGACGCCGAAGCCCGCCGCCAGCGGGGCGGTGGCCACTGATGGGTAACCAGCCGCTCCCCGAGCCCGTCCGCGACTTGCTCAACGCGGTCCTCGAAGCAATCGACCTCCCGTATCCGGCGACCACCGGCGGCGCCGAGGCGCACGACCTGCTCCTCAGCAAGCGGGCCGCGCACGTCCGGATCGCCCTGCGGTCCGTCCTCGGCAAGGACGGGCCCTCACTTGGTCTGGCCTGGGACGCCGCATACCTGCGCGAGCGACTCGCCGCGCATCCCGTCACCGGATACGTCACCACCGAGCAGGCCCACGTTGCGCTAGACGAGGGCAAGACCTGGTCCGAGGCCGTCACCCTGCCCGACGCAGCCACGGCAGGTGAGGACCAGTGAGCCGCACCCGCCGCACCGCCGCCTGGCTGGCCCGCCCCTTCCGCCCCGCCCCCGCCCCCGCCGTCGGCCGCCGCGCCGCCGCCCCGCTGTGGGTCCGCGGCCTCACCGCCGGCGGACGCCCCGTCGTCCTCGGCGTCGCCCTCCTCATGTGCGCCCCCGGCGAATACCACCTCGCCGAGACCGCCGGATGGAACGACCCCTTCACCTACGGCATGCCGGTCGTCCTGTCCGCCTACGCGGGCATCGCCGCCGCCGTCGCCTCCACCCGCCGGCCCGGCGACCGCGGACGCTGGTCCGCCATCATCGGCGCCTGCCTCGCCCTCGGTCTCGCCATGGCCGCGCAGGTCGTCTCCCACCTGATCACCACCGGGCACGTGGTCGCCGATCAGCCGCTGCTGATCGCGGTCACCAGCCTCGTGCCGCCCGCCGTGGTCGGCCACCTCCTGCACCTGGCCGCCTCACCGCCGGACGGCCAGGACGCACCCGAGGACGCCCCGGACGCCGAGGACGCGCAACCGTCCTCGACCGTCCCGGCCGTCCTGCCGCGCCCGGCCGTCGTCCCGCCCGGGGTCCGGCTACTGCCGATGACGGCCCGCCCGGTACCCGTCGTGACCCTCGAACGCGAGGAGCGACAGGACGCCGACAGGACGCGCGAACTCCCGCCCGGGACGGGCCAGGACGACGAGGACGCCGACGACGGACCGCCGCCCGCCCCGCCCCTCATGACGTCCGCCCAGGTCGCCGATCACTACGGCATCAAGCCGTCCACCGTCCGCAACTGGGTAGCCCTGGACCGCATCCCCGTCCATTCCAAGGACGCGGCCGGACGCAACCTCTTCCACCGCGACGAGCTGCCCAAGTTTCAGGTGGGGGTGCCCGCATGATGCGCATCCTCTTCGGCCTCATCCTCGCGCTGCTGGTCGCGGTCCCGCCGCTGTTCGACATCGCCTTGGCCGCCACCACGCTGGCCGCCTCGCAGCCCCCCGTCCTCGCCTTCGCCGCAGGCGTCCTGGCCTGGCCGCGCATCACCCGCACCGTCCGGAGGTGGACGCGATGAGCGACGCCCTCGACAAGGCCGAGGACGCGGCACGGGAGGCCGCCGCAGACACCGACGTCCTGCGCATCGTGGCCGCCGTCCTCGCCACCCAGCAGGCCGTACAGCAGCAGACTCCCGCGCCCCCGGCTCCGTGCCAGCACGACCACGGCCGCCGCTCCGGGCGCAGTGCGGGCGAGTGGATCGGCCTGTCCTGCGCCGTCTGCATCGGCGGGGTCGGCATCGCCTTCGCGTCCATCGCGATCGCCATCGGCGGCATGTCCGTCGCGATCCTCGCCATCGTCCTGCGCTCCATGTGGCGAGACATCAAGAAAGGCCGCTGACCTGTGGAAACCGCCACCGTCGAAATCATCTCCTTCGGCTACCTGCACGACGACCCGCCCACCGCGCACCTGACGGTCGACCTGCGGCACCACTTCCGAGACCCGCACGTCTCCCCGGAACTGCGATACATGACCGCCGACGACGAACCGGTACGGGCCGCTGTCCTGGCCACGCCCGGAATCCGGCAACTGCTGGACGCCGTCGCCCTCTCGGTCGCCGCGTTCGCAGCCGGACCGTCCGCCGGCATCGTCACCGTCGCCTCGGGATGCGCGGGCGGCCGGCACCGGGCGCCCACGTTCGCCCGCGAACTCGCTGCCCGATTTATCGAAGCCGGTCACAGCGTCACCATCCGGCACCGCGACCTCGGCAAGCCCGTCGTGCAGCGCTGACCTGCCCTTCCGTCCCCTGCGGGCTCGGTCCGTGGGGGTGCGGTGGGGCCGGACAGCCCGGCCCACGACCAGGAGGAACCCGTCATGGACAACCAGGAAAAGATGGAACGCCTGCAGGGCCAGATCAGCGCCCTGCGCCAGGACCAGTTGGCCGCAGGATCCGCCGGGCCCGAGTACATCGCCTCCCGCGGCGAGGCCATCGACGAGGCCCTCGACGAGTTGGCCTACACCATCGACGACGAGCGGGCCCTCCGCGCCCTCGACCAGCATCTCCCGCGCTGACCCCACCCGAGAGGAGCCCGTCATGCCGAAGGCCGACAACCCGCCGCGGAACGAGTGTCGTCAGTGCTGGCGTCACGCCTACGACCGGTCGATTCACCGGCGGCAGCGCGGATCCCGTGAGGGCTGCAAGGAGTGCATCGACCACATGAACAACGGCCACCCCGACCACCTGATCGTCCAGTAGGAGGAACCCGCCATGGAACAGATCGACCCCGAGACCGGCAGCGACCCGACGACGCAGCAGCAGTACGTCGGCCTCGCCTGGGACGCCGCCAGCCGGGCCGCCCAGCTCGCCGAGCACGCGGAGCGAGCGGCCCGCAACCCCGACAAGCAGGCGAAGGCCGCCGCGCTCGCCGCGGCCGGCGCCCTGTGGGCCGACGTCTCCCGCAGCTACAGCGCCATCGTCGCCGTCCTGCCTGACGGCACCCCGGAGGCCTGACCCATGGCGAAGGACAGCGACGTGCAGTTCAGCGACTTCACCGCCGGTGAGAAGGTCCGCATGGCCGGCCTGGTCGCCCTCATGGCCAAGCGCGGCCTCGCCGACGACGGCACAGGACGCGTCCTCGACGACGTCAAGAAGCGCATGGCCCGCATCGAGAAGCAGGCCGCCCGCCGCAAGAACAGCAAGTAGCAGTGACCGAGGAGACCCAGATGACCGAGACCTTCGAGACCATCCGCTACACCGCCGACGTCGTCGTCACCACGACCGACGGCCACGTCCTGCTGATCGAACGCGGCTGGGACCCGTTCGCGGGCCGGTGGGCGCTGCCCGGCGGGCATGTCGACCCCGGTGAGACCAGTCGCGCCGCTGCGGCCCGTGAGCTCGCCGAAGAGGCTGGCGTGTACGCGGCGCCGGAAGAGCTGGACCAGATCGGCACGTTCGACCGGCCCGACCGCGACCCGCGCGGCAGGTACGTCACCGTCGCCTACCACCTGACCGTCCTCCCCGGAACGACCGTCGAAGCCGGAGACGACGCGACCCGTGCCCAGTGGTGGCCCCTGAGTGGCCTGCCGCCGCTCGCGTTTGACCACGCCGACATCATCGCCGCCCTCGCGGACACCGCGACCGGCGAGTAGATCCGCCGCGGGGACGGCGTCCTACCGCCAAGCAAGTCGCCGTCCCCGGGCCCCGGACCGCCCAACAGAACGACCGGAAGGCCAGCATGACCGACAGCCTGATCAAGCCGCTACAGGACGCCCCGCAGGACGCGCGGGACGTATCCCAGGACGCTCAGGACGCCACCGCCGTCCTGAGCGTCCCCGTCGACAACCCGACCCTGCCCGGCCCCGGCATCACGGCCGAGAAGCGCCGCCCGATCATCGCCCCCTGGATGCGCTCGAAGCGCGACCTGTTCGCCACCGTCGAACGCGCGGCCGGGCACGCCGGGTACGCCACCGCCTACCACGGCCTGCGCCTCCCCTGGTACGGCATGCAGCTCACCCTCATGGCGCCGCGCGGCACCGCCCGCCTGATCACGTCCACGAACCGGTGGATCTGGGACCGCGAAGCCGCACCCCTGCGCGACTTCACCGTCCGCCAGGACGACGTCGATGAGTACATGCGCCTGGCCCGCCTGCGCGGCGGACGCGTCCGCCTGCGCGGCTTCGTCACCGTCATCGCCGCCGTCTTCGGCCTCGGCTTCGCCCTCTTCCTGTACGTCATGGCCCCCGAACTCCTCTACGTCTTCGCCGCCGGCGGCGTCCTGACCCTCGGCTACGCGGGCCAGCAGCCCGACGCCCCGGTCATCGGCCCGGCCGTAGTACGCACTGAGCTGCAGAAACTCACCGGCACCATCGTGCTGCGCGCCCTCGACGCCATCGGCAACGCCAAAATCTCGGCCGCCGTGAAGGACTTCGGGAACAAGTCCGCCCACGGCATGGGCTTCACCTCCGAAATCTGCCGTGACGGGCCCGGCTACCGCGCGGAACTCGACCTCCCCCTCGGCGTCACCCCGGACGACGTCGTCGAGAAGCGCGAGGCCCTGGCTTCCGGGCTGCGCCGCAAGCTGGGCTGCGTCTGGCCCTCCGGCGACACCGAGAGCGCCGACGGACACGAGGGCCGCCTCATCCTGTGGGTGGGCGACCGGCCGATGAACGAGACCACCAAGCCCCCGTGGCCACTGCTGAAGGACGGGCAGGTCGACCTCTTCAAGCCCGTCGTGTTCGGCAACGACTACCGCATGGGCGCCATGGCCGTGACCCTGATGTTCGCCGCCATCGTCATCGGCTCCATCCCCCGCATGGGCAAGACGTTCCTGCTCAGGCTGTTCCTGCTCATCGCCGCCCTCGACCCGCGCGCCGAGCTGTACGCCTTCGACTTCAAGGGCACCGGCGACCTCGGCGCCCTCGAACCGGTCTGCCACCGCTACCGGGCTGGAGATGAGCCCGAGGACATCCAGTACGTCCTGCACGCCCTGCGCGAGATCAAAGAGGAACTGCGCCGCCGCGCAAAGGTCATCCGGTCCCTGCCCCGCTCGGTCTGCCCCGAGTCGAAAGTCACGCCCGCCCTGGCCAGCGACAAGCGGTACGGCCTGCACCCCATCGTCGTCGGCCTGGACGAGTGCCAGGTCCCGTTCGAGGACGAGAAGTACGGGGCCGAGCTGGAGTCCATCTGCACCGACATCACCAAGCGCGGCCCGGCGCTGGGCATCGTCGGCCTGTTCGCCACCCAGCGCCCCGACGCCAAGTCCCTGCCGCCCGGCATCTCCGCGAACGCCGTGCTCCGCTTCTGCCTGAAGGTGATGAACCACCAGGCCAACGACATGGTCCTCGGCACCGGCGCCTACAAGTCCGGCATCAAGGCCACCATGTTCAGCCGCTCCGACCGCGGCATCTGCTGGATGTCCGGCGAGGGCGACGACCCGCGCATCGTCTCCTCCGCGTTCATCGACGCCACCGGCGCCGAGCAGGTCGTCGTCCGGGCCCGCAAGATGCGCGAGGAGTACGGCAACATCACCGGACACGCCCTCGGCGAAGGCCCCTCCGCCACCGCCGGCATGGACCTGCTCGGCGACATCCTCAAGAACGTCGGCGCCGACGAGGAGCAGGTGTGGAACGAGCGCGTGGCCGCCCGCCTCGCCGAGCTGCGCCCCGACGTCTACGAGGGATGGACGGCCGAGAACGTGACGGCCGCGCTCAAGCCGTGGGGCGTCAAGGCCGGCCAGGTCTGGGGCACCACCGACGACGGCGAGGGCAAGAACCGGCGCGGCATCAAGCGCGCCGACATCGCCGCCGCCATCGCCCGCAGGGACGCCGACAGGGCCGCCGCATAGCCCTCGCAGGGCCGCTAGACCTAGCACCCCCATCCGCTAGGTCTAGCAGGCCCGCTAGCAGCACATCAGGCCCCTGAGCAGGCACCTAGCGTCTAGCAGGGGCGCCCCCAGAACACCCGAAACAGCCGCTACACGAGGGAAGACGCCCCATGCTGCTCGCTATGACCGGCCTGCTCGCCGCGCTCGTGTACTACGCCGTGCTGTGCCTGATCCGGCCGTTCGGGCCGTGCCGCAGGTGCAAGGGCACAGGCGAGATCACCCGCTTCCGCAAGGAGCGCACGTGCCCGCGCTGCCGCGGCAAGCGGCTCCGGCTACGCCTCGGCCGGCGAGCCCACAACGCGTGGCGACGCACGCACGAGGCTGGGGCTCGGTGAGCGGCATCATGGGGGCATGGAGCCACAGTTCATCCGCCCCGGCCAGCTGACCGCCCTGCAGACACGCGAGGCCCTCGGCGTCAGCGCCGGCGCCCTCCGCAACCTCGTCTACCGCGGCCAGCTGAAGCGCAGCAGCGGCACCGAGCGCCACCCGTACTTCCCCGCCGCCGACGTCATCGCCCTCGTCGTCAGGCGCCAGCAGCGCGCCGCTGCTTGACCGCAGGTCAGCGACTGTGTGACGATCTGCGCGTACATCTGTGCCCGCACACCGGCACCACAGACACCCGAGGCCCCGCCCACCAGCGGGGCCTTTGTCGTACCCGGAGGCGCCCATGCCCGCCACGACCGAGGCGCCCCGGAGCGCCGCCGAAGCCGCCCACCTGCTCGCCCGCGAAGGCGCCCACGTCCACCTCGTCAGCGAGGGACACAGCACCTGCGTCGCAGCGACCTGCGGACCGAAGCCCGTCCTGATCCCCTCCGCAGTCCGCGAGCACGCACGGCTGTCGCGGGTCGCGCTGCGCTTCGACATCCACCGGATCTGACCCAGACTCACAGCGGCGCTCCGGCGACCTGAACCCCGGGGCGCCGCCGTGCAAGATCTCCACCGCAGAAGGAGGGCGTCATGCTCGCGCACACCGTTCACGACGTGCGGGTCACAGCTGAGCTCCGCCCACTCCCCCCGAAAGACGGTTGGGCCTGCTGGGGGAAAACCGGGCTGTGCCAGCTGACATGCAGTTGCGGCCACACCGAGGGCCCGATACCGACCTCGTTGGCCAGGCTCGTCGCAACCCTGCACATCCATGGCAGCGCGTAAGGCGCTGCAGGTCTGCCCCACGCCCGGATGCCCCCAGCTCACCCCTGCAGGACGCTGCACGGCATGCCAGGCCAGGGGGCAGCGTGCACGCCCTACAGCAGCGTCCAAGGGCTACAACGCACGCTGGGTGCGCACGCGTGCTGAGTACCTGCGTGCGCATCCGTACTGCGAGTGCGATGAGTGCGAGGCCATGGCCGCACTGCTGCGTCCCAGGGCTACGGAGGTCAACCACCGTGACGGTCTCGGACCCTTGGGACCACGTGGTCATGACTGGTCGAACCTGCAAGCGATGACCAAGGCTCATCACTCTCGTGAGACAGCGAAGCATCAGCCAGGGGGCTGGAACGACCGCTCATCGTGACTCAATGGCATAAGTGCAGGTCAGGGGCCTAATGAGATGCAAAGGTGCAGGTCAGAGGCTTGCCGGGGGGTGGGGGGTGACCCCCAGCCGATAGGGGGTCCGGAACGCCGGGGAGGGCGCTCGGAGGTCCGCCGGGTTCAGAGGGTCCCCGCCGTCACGCAAGGTGACGGCATTCGAGGCTGCGCAATGCAGCGCCGAGGAGTGATCGAAATGCCCCGTGGTGGAGCGCGCGCGGTGTCCGGCCCGCCGCCGGACCCGAGGTCGCTGAAGAGCGCGGCGTCCATGGACAAGGGCGGGTGGCGGACGCTGCCGGCCGAAGGGCGCGCGGGCGCACCGCCCGAGTGGCCGCTGACCGAAGCTGCGCCGCGTGAGCTGGATCTGTGGGAGGACCTGTGGGAGAAGCCGCAGGCGGTGGCGTGGGAAGCGATGGATCAGGCGCTGGAAGTCGCCCTGTTCGTCCGGACGCTGGCCGAGGCCGAGCGGGCGGACGGCCGGGTGGACGTCAAGAAGATGGTGCGCAGCTACCTCGACAGCCTCGGCCTGAGCGTGGCGGGGATGAACCGCAACCGGTGGAAGGTCGCCCCGGCGGTCGACGAGCCCGAGGCGACGGCCAGCCCGGAGCCCGCGGCGCGGCGCCCGTCGGCCCGTGACCGGCTGAAGGTCGTGCCCAATGGCGAAGGGGCCTGACCCCGGAGCCGAGTTCGTCGTCGACTTCCCCACCCTGTGGATCGTTCCGGACTGGATCGAGGAGCACTGCCCGGTCCCGGACGGCTTCCGTGTGGGCGAGCGCATGGAGCTGTACCCGTGGCAGCTGTGGTGCACGGTCAACCACTACCGGGTCAAGCCGGCCGCCCGCGTCGGGCAGCTGGCGCCGGCGTTCCACTACCGCCGTAGCCAGGTCGTCGCCCCGCAGAAGACGGGCAAGGGCCCGTGGTCGGCCACGATCGTCCTCGCAGAGGGGGCGGGGCCGGTCGTCTTCAACGGGTGGGCGAAAGGCGGGGAGCGCTACCGCTGCTCGGACCACGGGTGCGGGTGCGGTTGGTGGTACGACTACCAGCCCGGCGAGCCGATGGGCGTGCCGTGGCCGACACCGCTGATCCAGCTGACGGCCACCTCCGAGGACCAGGTCGCCAACGTGTACCGGCCGCTGCGGTCGATGGTGAAGCGCGGTCCGCTCGCCGAGATCATGCAGTCCGGCGAGGAGTTCACCCGGGTCGGGGACGACGGCCGGATCGACGTGGTCACCTCGAGCGCCCTGTCCCGCCTCGGCAACCCGATCATCTTCGCCATGCAGGACGAGACCGGCCTGTACAACGTGACGAACAAGCTCCGGAGGGTCGCCGAGACGCAGCGGCGCGGCGCGGCCGGCATGGGCGGCCGGTCGATGGAGACGACGAACGGGTGGGATCCGTCGGAGAACTCGGTCGCGCAGACGACGTCCGAGGCCCGGGCGAAGGACATCTTCCGGTACCACCCGCAGGCGCCCAAGTCGCTGTCGTACAAGGACAAGCGGCAGCGCCGGAAGATCCACGCCGTCGTGTACGCGGGCTCCTCGCACGTGGATCTCGACGCCATCGAGGCCGAGGCCGCCGAGATCATGGAGAAGGACCCGGCGCAGGCCGAACGGTTCTTCGGCAACCGGTGCGTGGCCGGCAGCGCGGGCTGGCTGGACGGAACGAAGTGGGCGGCCAAGGCCAAGCCGCGCAGGGTGCGGCCGATGACCCGGATCGTCCTGGGCTTCGACGGCTCGGACATGGACGACTGGACGGCGATCCGCGCCGAGACGATGGACGGCTACCAGTTCACCCCGCTGTACGGGGGCAACGACGAGCCGACCATCTGGAACCCGGCCGACTACGGCGGCCAGGTCCCGCGCGCGGAAGTGCGCGCGGCGATGGACCAGCTGATGAACCGCTACGACGTCGTGCGGCTGTACGCGGACCCGCCCTACTGGGACACGGAGGTCGACGAGTGGGTGGACCAGTACGGCGAGGAGCGGGTGATCCGCTGGTACACGCGCCGCATGGTGCAGATGTACGCGGCGGCCGAGCGGCTGAAGACCGACGTGGTGAAGCGGAACACCGCGGAAGGTGCGCGCGCGGCCGCGTTCACGCACGACGGCTGCCCGCTGACGCAGTCGCATATCGAGAACACCCGGCAGGCCGAGCGGCCGTCTGGGCTGTACGTGCTCCGCAAGGCCAGCCCCGCTCAGAAGATCGACATTGCGGTGTCGTCCGTGCTCGCGCACGAGGCGCTCGGCGACGTCATCGCCGCGGGCCTGGCCGAGCAGGAAGTGTCCTACTACTACGGCTCATGAGGGGGCTGCATGGCCACGCTGGGCGAGGCCCTCGAGCTGGTCGCTCTGCTGGAGTCGGAGCTGATCCGCCGCCGCATCGACATCGACAAGCACAACAACTACTACCGCGGGAAACACCCGTTGCGCTTCGCGAGCGATGAGTTCGCCAAGTTCCACGGCGAGCGGTACCGCGACTTCTCCGACAACTGGGTCCAGGTCGTGGGCGACAGCCCGATCGAGCGCATGTCGGTGACCGGCTTCCAGGCCTCCGGCGAGCACACAGCGGACAAGGACCTGTGGGAGGTGTGGCAGGTCAACGGGCTGGACGCCGACAGCCAGCTGGGGTTCCTCGGCTCCGTCCTGTCCGGCCGCAGCTTCGTTCTCGTGTGGGGCAACCCGGATGACGAGGACATGCCGGTCGTCACGTTCGAGGACGCGAGCCAGTGCATCGTGGTCTACGAGCCCGGCTCGCGCCGGCGGCGCCGGGCCGCCCTCAAGCGCTGGCAGGACGGCAACGGCGACTTCGCCACCCTGTACCTGCCCGACGAGGTGTGGAAGTTCTCCCGGCCGCTGGCACGCCAGGACAAGAGTCCGCAGATGGCCGACGTCGACGAGGCGATGCGCCTGTGGGTGCCGGAGGGCGAGCGGCGGCGCCGCCAGACCTGGGAGCCCCGGGAAATGGGGGACGAGCCGAACCCGCAGCCCAACCCGATGGGGGCCGTTCCGATGGTGGAACTGCCGAACAAGCCGATGCTGGTCGACGAGCCGATCTCGGACGTCGCCGGCGTCGTCGCGATGCAGGACGCCATCAACCTGATCTGGGCGCAGTTGTTCACCGCCTCCGACGCCGCCTCCTTCCCGCAGCGCGTGATCACGGGCGCGGAGCGGCCGATGATCCCCAAGCTGAACGCAGCCGGGGAGATCGTCGGCAAGCAGGCGGTCGACCTGGACAAGTTCCAGGTGGACCGGGTCGCGTGGATCACCGGCAAGGACGCGAAGATTTCGGAGTGGTCGGCGGCCAACTTGACCATGTACACCGACGTGATGGAGGTCGCCGTCGGGCACCTCGCCGCGCAGACGCGCACCCCGCAGCACTACCTGATCGGGAAGATGGCCAACCTCGCCGAGGGCGCGCTGCTGGCCGCCGAGACCGGTCTGGTCAAGCGGGTCGACGAGAAGAAACTGTGGTCGGGCCAGGGCCTGCGGGAGGTCGCACGGCTGATCTATCTGGCTCGTGACCAGCAGGCCAAGGCCAAGGCGATGCGCGCCGGCGCGGTCCTGTGGGCGGACTCCGAGTCCCGCTCGAACGCCCAGCTCGCCGACTCCCTGGTGAAGCTGAAGGACATCGGCTTCCCCTTCGAGTGGCTGGCCCTGCGCTACGGACTCACCCCCACCGAGGTGGCGGACGTGGTGGCACTGCGCGAGCGGGAGGCGGAGATGGATCCGGTCGCCGCGGCGGCCGCGCTCATCTCCCGGCGTGAGATGCCGCCCGGGCCCGGGGAGGACGATGAGCCAGCCGAGGAGGCGGCGTGACGGTCCCGGCCGCTGCGCAGCAGCACCAGGCGGAGCGCGCGGCGCAGGGCCAGGCGACGGCGGCCGCCGTGCGGGCGGTGTGGTCCGGCGTCGACCCCGAGGACCTCGAACGGTCCTGGCTGGCCCGGGCCGTCCTGGTCGCCGAGCTGATCCGCAGCGGGCAGCTGGCGGCAGCAGGCACCTCGGAGCCGTGGCTGGCTCAGGAGATCGGTCCCGGCGAAGGCGCGGTGGACCCCGAGGCCGCCGTCGCCGCGACGGGGGATCTGGCCGTGCCGCTGGTGTATCCGCTGCTGATCGCCCTCAACCGGCTGCGCCGCGGGTTCTCCACAGCTCTGTCGATCCTGTCCGGGGCGGCGTTCCTGGAGATGGTGACCCGCTCCCTGATCGCGGACGCGGGCCGGATCGCCGACATGGCCGGGATGATCGCCCGGCCGCGCGTCGTGTCCTACGTGCGCGTGGTCGAGCTGCCGGCGTGCGCGCGCTGCGTGATCCTGGCCGGCCGTGAGTACCCGCTGTCCGAGGGGTTCCTGCGGCACCCGCGCTGTGACTGCACGCTCGCCCCCAAGCGGCCCGGCGACAGCTTCAAGCCGGTCATGCCCGAGGCCCTGTTCGCGCAGATGGACGAGGGCCAGCAGCGGCGCGCGTTCGGCGCGGCCGCGGTGAAGGCGCTCGCCGACGGCGCAGACATCGGGCAGGTCGTCAACGCCCGCCGCGGCATGACGACCGTCACCCGCTACGGCCGCACCGTGAAGGCCACCACCGAAGGCGTCACCCGCCGCGGCCTGTACGGACAGAAGTCGGCGAAGTTCCAGAAGATCGCGGGCAACCGCTACTCCACCGCGCAGACGCCGCGGCTGATGCCGGAGGAGATTTATCGGCTGGCCGACGACCGCGAGCACGCCATCCGGCTCCTGCGCCGCAACGGCTATCTGTTCTGACCGCGCGCAACGCCCGGTCCCCTTCACCCCGCAATGGGAGAGATCACGATGAACAGCAGCACCCTGCCCCGCCGCGTCCGCCCTGGCGTCCCCGGCTGGTCCCGCCCGTATGGCACCGGCCCCTGGTCGCCGGTCTTCTACGCGGACGGAGACGACGACGGCAAGGACGACGACACCGGCGACGACCAGGACGACGACGGCACGGATGACTCCGACGACGACCAGGACGACGACGCGGGCACCGGCAACGACGACGCCGGCGACGACAGCGATCCGGACCCTGCGGGCGCCGACAAGCTCGGCGACCCCGGCAAGCGGGCCCTTGCCTCCATGAAGGGCAAGTGGCGCAGCGAGCGCGACAAGCGCCGCGACCTCGAGCAGAAGCTCGCGAAGCAGACCACCGACGGCACGGACGATGCGGTGTCCAAGGCGACCGCGGCCGCAACGGCCACGGCCAACACCCGCATCCTCAAGGCCGAAGTCCGTGCCGCGGCCAAGGGCCGCCTGGCGGACCCCAAGGACGCACTGACCTTCCTCGACCTCTCGACATTCGAGGTGGACGAGGACGGTGCGGTCGATGAGACCGAGATCACCGACGCGATCGAGGATCTCATCAAGAACAAGCCCTACCTGGCAGCCGCAAAGGCCACGAGGTTCCAGGGCACTGGCGACGGCGGAGCAGCGCGCAAGGCGTCCCGACCCAAGCAGCTCGGAGAGAAAGACCTCAAGAACATGAGCGCCGAGGCGATCGTGAAGGCCCAGGAAACGGGCCAGCTCGATGACTACCTCAGCGCCGGCTGACCCCAGGAGGGACACCGATGGCCATCACCCGCTTCAAGCCGGAAGTCTGGAGCGCGCGACTGCTGGTCGCCAACCGGACCCGGCTCGTCTACGCCCAGCCCGGCGTCGTCAACCGCAACTACGAGGGCGAGATCGCCGAGGCCGGCGACACCGTCCGCATCACGTCGATCTCCGACCCGACGATCGGCACCTACAACCCGAACACCACGGTCATCACGCCCGAGGAGCTCACCGACGCGCAGCGCACGCTGCTCATCGACCAGTCGAAGTACTTCGCCTTCAAGGTCGACGACGTCGACAAGCGGCAGGCCAAGGGCTCCGTGATGCCCGAGGCGATGAACCGCGCGGCCTACGGGCTGGCCAAGATCGCTGACTCCGTCGTGGCGAACCTGTACACGCAGGTCGCCGTGGCCAACCAGCTCGGCACGGTGTCCGTCACCACGGCGGACCTGGCGTACACCCAGCTGCGGATGCTCAAGCTCAAGCTGGACGAGACGGACGTCCCGGAAGAGAACCGGTACGTCGTGGGGCCGCCGTGGTTCTTCTCGCTGCTGCTGGAGAACAACAAGTTCCTGGACGCCTCCGCGAGCGGCAGCACGGAGCCGCTGCGCAACGGCTTCATCGGCCGTGCGCTCGGCTTCAACCTGGCGCAGTCCAACCAGGCCCCGAACCCGACCGGAGACGACTTCGTCGTGCAGGCCGGCGTGTCCGAGGCCATCTCCTACGCGGAGCAGATCAACAAGACCGAGGCGTACCGGCCGGAGTCCTCGTTCTCGGACGCCATCAAGGGCCTGCACCTGTACGGCGCCAAGGTCATCCGCCCGACCTACCTCGCGACGCTCCTCGCGTCCAAGACCTGAGAGGACCTCGCCACCATGGCACGCACTCCCGTTGCGTACAGCAACCTCGTCCCCAACGGGGACATCGCCGATCCGGCCGGCACCGCCACGAACGCGGGCGTCGGCAACGGGCACGTCATCCCGACGGCCGGCCCGAACGCCAAGTCCGTCCCCGAGCTGACCGTGCTGCGGGTCACCGCCGGAGCCACCGGCGGGAACGTCACGGTCCTCGCCGGGACGAACCCGCCCGCGATCGCCGCCGGGCAGGGCAACCTCGTCGTCGCCGTCGCCAACAGCGCCACCCGGTGGATCGGCCCCTTCGAGTCGGGCCGCTTCCTGCAGGGCGACGGCACGATCCTCGTCGACATCGCCACGGCGTTCGTCGCGGGCACGATCACGGCCTTCCGAGTCCCGAGGAACACCTGACATGGCCGAGACCATTCACCTCAAGGGCGAGGGCGGAGCCGTCCACGCCTTCGATCTCCCGCTCCCGGAGCCGATCGAGCAGCGCCTCGAACGCGGGGCGCTGCGCCGCGTGAATGCGGACGGCTCCCCGTACTACACAGCGGAGGGCGAGGGCGTCAGGCCGACCGCTGCGAGCGAGCGCCCGGGCAAGACCGCGGCGAAGCCGGAATGGGTCGACTGGGCGGTTGCCGTGCACGGCCTGGAGCGAGCCGAGGCCGAGGGCATGACCAAGGCCGCCCTGGCGGAACTCCCCGACCAGCCCCGGGAAGTACCGCCGGCCGCCGACGGACGGCCGTCGGAGGACGCCGAGAAGTCGGCGTGGGTCGGCTACGTCGTGCGCCTCGGCAAGCTGTCCGCCGAGGACGCCGTGAACTACACCAAGGCCGACCTGATCGACCTGGCGAACTGACAGGGAGGTCACCGTGGCACTTGACCCCCTGGCGACGGTGGCCGACCTCGAGGCCCGCGGGCTCACGGTCGACCCCGCCGAGACGGACATCGTCGGCGTCTTCCTGGCAGAGGCCTCGGCCGCCGTCCGGGAGGCCGCCGGCGTGCCGATCAGCCAGACCACATCCACCGTCGGCCTGGAAGGCCCGGACAACTCGCAGTGGCTGACGCTGCCGGGGCCGCCCATCCAGTCCGTGGCCGCCGTCGAGGTCGACGGCCAGGCCGTCACCGACTGGCGGCTGCGCTCCCACCGGCTGTGGCGGTCCTCCGGCTGGTCGTCCCCCTCCGGGCCGACCGAGGTGACCGTCACCCAGACACACGGCCTGCCCACCGTCCCCGACGACCTTGTGGGCCTCGTCTGCCGGATCGCTGCCGCGGTCCTGATCGCCCACCGGGCGCAGCCCGACGGCGAGGGCCTGGCCGCTGCGGACATTCGCTCCGAGCGGATCGGGGACTACGCCGTGCAGTACGGCGACGGCGGCCGCATCACCGAGATCGAGCTGCCCGAGTACCTGCGCGAGCAGCTGGCCGCCCGCTTCGGCGGCGGCGTCTCCCTGCTGAGGGCCCGATGAGCCGCATCGGGCGCCTGCTCAACCGCAAGGTGCCCGTCTGGCGGGCCACGACCAGCGACGACGGGGGCGGCGGCCAGGAAACCGCCTGGGCGCAGGTCGGCACCCCGCGCGCGCGTATGTCGCAGCCGACCGCGCGCGAGCGCCAGGCCGCTGACCAGTCCGAGTCGCAGCTCGATGAGACCTGGTACTTCGCCCCGGACGCCGACGTGCGCCGCGGCGACGAACTGCGCCCGCCCGGGCGCGTCGTCGAGGTGTTCGCCGTGTTCGAGCCGTCCGAGCCCGGCACCTATCTGCGCGCGGACTGCACGGTCCGCCAGCCCACCACCGGAAGCTGAGGAACTCATGGCCATCCTGTCCGCACAGAAGGTC
Organism: Streptomyces sp. V3I8; assembly: GCF_030817535.1. Lineage (NCBI taxonomy): Bacteria > Bacillati > Actinomycetota > Actinomycetes > Kitasatosporales > Streptomycetaceae > Streptomyces > Streptomyces sp. V3I8. Next base: position 4,171,362 of record NZ_JAUSZL010000002.1, read on the forward strand.
CCCGCCGGGGGGCTGCAGCCCGTCTATGCCGCCGCGGCCGGCGGAGGCGACCAAGCCCCCGTCGGGGAGAAACTGGCACTGCTCGTCCGCAACGGCGACGCGACCTCCAAGACCGTCACCGTCGCCACCCCGGGTACCGTCGGCGACCTCGCCGTGGCCGACGCCGTGCAGGTCATCCCGGCCGCCGGAGTCGCCGTCATCGCCCTGAAGTCGTCCCTGTTCCGCGACCCGCTGACCGGGCGGGCCGCCATCACCTACAGCGCTGTCACCTCGGTCACGGTCGCCGTCGTCCAGCTGCCCTGACCCATGGCCCGGGGCATCCGCATCGACGGCCTCGGCAACGCGCTGCGCGCCGTCGCGCGCGTGCCCGAGGCGATGAAGCAGGCCCGCGCCGACACCCTGCGCGAGTGGGCCGACGCCGTCCAGGGCACCGCCGAGGACCGGGTGCCGCGCGACAAGGGCAACCTGTGGCAGGCCCTGGACCAGCGCGTGAATGAGGGCTACGGGCGCGCGGATGTCGGCGTGTGGGACCCCGACCAGATGGAGTACGCCTACTACGTGGAGAAGGGCACCAGCTCCATGAACGATCAGCCCTACCTCCTGCCCGCGTTCAACGAACACCGCGCCCAGGTCACCCGCACCTACCGGGCCGCGTTCCGCCGGCACATGGGAGGCGCCTGATGCCACTGATCGACACCTGGCGGCGCCAGCTCGCCCGCGACGAGGCCAAGCTGGCCGACCTCACCAGGGCCATCGCCCGCCTGAAGGAAAAGATCGCGAAGGCGGAGAAGCGTGAGCAGCGGAGGGGCCCGTGACGTCCGGCCTGTGGCCTCTGCAGCAGGCGGTGTACGGCAAGCTCACCGGGCACGCCCCGCTGATGGCCCTCGTGAGGGGCGTCTACGACGAGGTCCCGGAGGCCGTCGCCCACCCCTACGTGTCGATCGGCTCCATCACGGAGAACGTCGACGACGCCCACAACCAGCGCGGTCTGTCCGCCTCCGTGGTGCTGCACATCTGGTCGAAGTACAGGGGCTTCAAGGAGGCCGCCGGGATCCTCGTGCAGCTGGACGCCGCCCTGGACCGCGTCCCGCTGGCGGTAGCCGGCTTCAAGGACATCTCGATCGCCCACGACCAGCACACCCAGGTCCGCGACCCGGACCCCGACATCAGGCACATCAACGTCAGCTATCGCGTGTGGCTGACCAAAGCGTAAGGAGGCAGACCCATGGCTGGTCTGGACGCTTTCGGCACCCAGCTGCTGCGCGGCGACGGTGCCACCCCGACCGAGACGTTCTCGCCGCTCGCCAACGTCACGGAGATCACCCCGCCGGGCATCGAGCGCGAGACCTACGACGTCACCGCGCACGACAGCGAGGACGGATGGCGCGAGTTCATCGGCGGCCTGAAGGACGGCGGGGAAGTCGAGATCGAGATCAACTACGACCCCCGCGAACACGACTCGCTGGTCTCCGACTTCAACGACGCGGTGCCCCGCAGCTACAAGTGCGTGTGGCCCGGCACGCTCGGAGAGTGGGGCTTCAAGGCGATCCTGACCGGCTTCGAGCCCGAGGCCCCGCACGATGACAAGCTGGCCGCGAGCGCCAAGTTCAAGGTGTCCGGCAAACCGGTCATCACCACCGGCGTCTGATGCCGGGCGAGACGGTCTACGACGCCGACACGTGGCCGGTCGTCGCCTGCAGCGGCCGCCTGCCGGAGCTGCGGGACTGGCTGCGCGCCAACGGCGTCGATCCCAGTGACGTGCCCGTGCACGAGGACATCACCGTCGAGCCGCTCACGCTCGACGGCACGGGCCGCGTAATCCGCTTCACCGCCTACCTGCGCAACGCAGCCGGGCGCTTGTACCTCGACGAGGCCACGGGCGATGCCGCCCGCGAGGAACGCATCGTTCCTCTCGTCGTCGATCCTCCGCCGCAACGGCGGGAAAAGGAGAACGACCGATGACGCAGTACCTGTCCGCAGACCAGATCCTGAGCGCCGACGACCTCGCTTTCGAGGACGTCGAGGTCCCCGAGTGGGGCGGCACCGTGCGCGTGCGGGAGATGCCCGGCACCGAGCGCGACAAGTTCGAGTCGCAGTTCGTCGGCAAGGACGGCGCCTCGGTACGGATGGAGGGCCTGGAGGGATTTCGGGCCCGGCTCGCCGCGGCGACGATCGTCGACGAGAACGGCAAGCAGCAGTTCCGCTCGGCGGCCGAGGCGAAGCGGCTGGGCGAGAAGTCCGCGGCGGCGCTGCAGCGGGTGTGCGACGTCGCGATGCGGCTGTCGAAGATGGACGAGGCCGACGTCAAGGAGCTCGCGGGAAACTGAAAAGGCGGCCAGCGCGGGCCTTCTACTTCCGCCTGGCCGCCCACCTCGGCGCCCGCTCCGTGCGCCACCTCCTCGCCGACATCGGCTCCGCGGAGCTCGCCGAATGGCGGGCCTACGAGCTGACGTTCGGGCCCCTCGGGGGCGCGCGCGGGGACGTGAACGCCGCCACCATCGCCGCAGCGATCGTCGCCGTGAACACCGGCAAGGGCAAACGGCCCCCCACCATCGCGGACTTCATGCCGCGCTGGGACGGCACCCGCATCAAAAAGACCCCCGAAGAGCTGTTCAAGCAGGCCATGGCCGCCAACGCCGCCCTGGGCGGACGCGTGCAGGTGAACACCGACAACTGAACACGACACGCGAGGGGGTGATGGCCCGTGACCACCCTCGCCTCGATGTCCGTGCGCCTGGGGATCGACACCGACCAGATGAACGCCGGCGCCGCCAAGGCCAAGAAGATCCTGACCGGCCTCGGCAAGGGCGTGCTGGGTCTCGGCGTGGGCGTGCCGGTGGCCGCCGCGGTGGCGGCCGGCGTGGGCGGCATGGCAGCCGCGTTCGCCTCCGCGGGCATCGCGGCGAAGGCGTTCCAGATGGCGGTCGGCCCGCAGATGCAGGCCGTCGCCGAGGTGGCCACCCTCGCCGAGGAGGCGGAGAAGGCCGCAGCCTCCGGCGCGGAGGACGCCGCCGAGAAGCAGAAGGCGTACACCGACGCCCTCAAGGATCTTCCTCCGGCAACCCGCGCGATGGCCAAGGAGTTCATCGGCCTGAAAAAGGACTACTCCCAGTGGTCCGACTCACTGTCGTCCTCGACCATGCCGGTCTTCACCAAGGGCCTGCAGGTGGTGCGCCGCCTCCTGCCGCTGCTCACCCCGTTCGTGAAGGCGGCCTCGAAGGCCTTCGGCGAGTTCATCGACGAGATCGACCGCTCGACCCGCGGCAAGGGCCTGGAGGCATTCGCACAGTCCATGGCGAAAGTCGCAGGTCAGAACCTCAAGGCGCTGCTGACCGGGCTGAAGAACATCGCGGTCGGGATCGGCGGTGTGATCAAAGCCTTCCTGCCCATGTCGGACGAGATGAGTGGGGGGTTCGAGTCCGCCACCGCGTCGTTCGCGCGCTGGGGACAGGGCCTGTCCAAGAGCGAGGGGTTCGCCGAGTTCGTCGCGCTGGCCAAGCAGGGCGCCAAGACGCTCGGCACACTGGCCGTCGCCGTGGGGAACCTGCTGGTGGCCCTCGGCCCGCTGATCGGCATCACGACGCAGCTGGCGCTGGTCCTGGCACAGGTCATCAACGCGATGCCGCCCAGCGTGCTGAACGTCCTGGCGGTGGCGATCGCCTCGGTCGTCATCGGCATGAAGTTGTACCGCGCCGGCGCCGTGGCGGTCCGGACCGCGAACGTCATCATGGCGTCCTCGGCATGGACCGCAATCGCCGGATGGACCCGGATGATGGCCGTCGGCATCATGGCCTACGTCCGCATCGCGGCAGCCGCCGTGGTGAGCGCCGCGCGCACCGCCGCGGTGTGGGCAGCCTCGGCGGCCCGGATGGCTGCGACGTGGCTCGTGCAGATCATCCGCGTTGCCCTCGTCACCGTCGCCCAGTTCGTGATGATGGCCGCCCGCGCGGTCATCTGGGCGGCCACGATGGCCGCGCAGTGGCTGATCGCCATGGGCCCGGTCGGCTGGATCATCCTCGCCGTCATCGCCCTGGTCGCCCTGATCATCGCCTACTGGGACCAGATCAAGGCCTTCACCATCGCCGTCTGGAACGCGGTCTGGAGCTGGATCCAGGGCGTCGCACAGAAGATCTGGGACCTGTTCCTCAACTGGACGATCCTCGGCCTGATCATCAAGCACTGGTCCGACATCAAGAACGCCACGGTCAGCGCCTGGAACGCCGTGGTCGCGTGGGTGCGGAAGATCCCCGGCTGGATCTACCAGGCGTTCCTGAACTGGACGGCGCTCGGCCTGCTGATCAAGCACTGGTCGGCCATGAAGTCGGCCACCGTGAACAAGGCGACCGAGCTGATCAACTGGGTGAAGGGCATCCCGGGCCGGGTCCGCTCCGCCCTGGGCAACCTCGGCTCCGTCCTCACCGGCGCCGGCCGGGCCCTGATCCAGGGCTTCATCAACGGCATCAAGAACATGCTCGGCTCCGTGAAGAACGCCGCCTCCAGCGTGGTCTCGGCGGCGAGGGACTACTTCCCCTTCAGCCCCGCCAAGGAGGGCCCGTTCTCCGGCCGGGGCTACACCCTCTACTCCGGCATGGCGCTCGCCGACGCGTTCGGACAGGGCATCACCAACGGCGCCCCGGGCGTGCAGTCCGCCCTGGACGGCCTGGTCGACGTGCCCGGCATGAGCGGCGCCTACCGGGCCGGAGCCGCGGGCGCCGGCCCGCCCGCGGCCGCCCGGATCCTCGTCGAGGTCGCCGGGCCCGAGGCCGTCAAGCAGATCATCCGCGCCATCGTCGTCCGCGACGCCGGCGGCGACGTGCAGAAGGCCTTCGGCCAGTAAGGAGAGGACCGCTGTGGCGTTCCCGAGCACCCCGCTGGACATCCGTACCGAGCTGCAGCTGAACGGGGTGTGGAGCGACGTCAGCGCGGAGGTGTACGTGCGCGACCCCAAGGAGATCGACCACGGGCGCCGCGACCGGGGCGCCCGCACCGACCCCGGGCACCTGACGCTGACGTTCAACAACCGCGACGGGAAGTACAGCCCGGGCAACCCCATGTCCCCACTGTGGGGGCAGATCGGGCAGAACACTCCCATCCGCCTGTCCGTGCCCGGCTGGGCTCACCACCTCGAACTGCCCGGCGCCGCGGACAGTTTCGCCTCCACCCCCGACGCCGCGGCGCTCGACATCACCGGCGACCTGGATCTGCGGTGGGAGGGCGAGGCCAACTGGTACGGGCCCGGCGCGAGGGTTCTCATCGGGAAGTGGGGGCTGGCGGGCGACCGGTCGTACCAGCTGCGCCTCCAGGACGGCGCGCTCTACCTGCACGTCGCACGTGACGGCAGCAGCGGTCCGATCGTGTGGAAGTCGCTGCCTGCGCTGCCGCGGCGCGCCGCTCTCCGTGCGGTCCTCGACGCCGACAACGGCAGCGGCGGCTACACGGTGCGGCACTACTGGGCGCCGTCCCTGGCCGGGCCGTGGACCCAGCTCGCCGGCGACTACACGGCCGCCAACCCCGTCACGATCTACGCGTCCACCGCGCCGCTCACGATCACCCCCAGCGACCTGACCACGACCCCGCCGCGCCGCCCGCTGGAGGGCCGCGTCTACGCCGCAGAGGTCCGCAACGGCATCGCGGGCACCGTCGTGGCCAGCCCCAACTTCGAGGCGCAGCCCCTCGGAACGGCCGCCTTCGCCGACTCCGCGGGCCGCACCTGGTCCTACAGCGGCGGCGCGCACATCAGCGACCGCGCGTTCCGCTTCATCGGCGAGGTCTCGGAGTGGCCCAAGGAGTGGCAGAGCGACGGCTCCGACGTGTGGTCGTCGGTGGAGGCGTCCGGCGTGCTGCGCCGCTACGAGCAGGGCACCAAGGCCCTGCACTCCACCCTGCGCCGCCGCATCCCGAGCGGCGCGCCGATCGCGTACTGGCCGATGGAGGAGGACAACCAGGCGTCGCGCGCCTACTCGCCCATCACGGGCGTGCAGCCGGCGGCCGTCACCGGCGTGGAATGGGCAGCCGTCGACACGCTGCCCTCGTCCCGCGCGTTGCCCCGTCTCACCGCCGCGGCCACCCTGTCCGCGATCGTCCCGCCGGCTGCGGCCGGGGCCTGGCAGGTCGAGATGGTGTACAACGCGGACGACAAGCGGCCGCCGGCTGCGGGCCCGTGGGCCGAGGTGCTGTCCGTCTCCACCACGGGCACGGTCCGCCGCTGGGTCATCACCATGCGGGACGGCTCGGCCCGCATCTACGGTTTTGACGCGGCCGGCACCGATGTCGTGTTCACGTCCGTCAACCTCGCCGATGACGTCTTCCACGGCTGGTACCGGCTGCGGTTCTACGTGCAGGATCTCGGCGGCGGCACGCTGGAATGGGTCTTCGGGTTCGCCAACGTCAACGGCTCCACCTTGCAGTTGGCGAAGACCATCACGGGCACGCCCGGGTACGTCCAGGCCGTCACCGCGACCTGGGGCGCGCTGACGGAGGGCTGGTCGATCGGTCACCTGTCGGTGATGCCGACCGCCGCGTCCACGATCTACGACGGCAGCGACTCCGCGTACTCCGGGGAGACGGCGTGGGAGCGGATGCGGCGCCTCGCCGCGGAGGAGAACCTCCCGATGGCCCGCATCTCGGGACCGCTCACACCGCAGCGGGTCGGCCCGCAGCTTCCTGAGAAGCTGGTCGACCTGCTGCAGGCCGCGGCGGCCGCGGACGGCGGGATGCTGCTGGAGGACCGCGACCGGCTCGGCCTGATCTACCGCGACCGATCCAGCCTCTACACCCAGGAACCCGCCCTCGTCCTGGACGCCGGCCTGCCGGGCCTGGCCGCCGACGACCTGCGGCCCGCCGCCCGTTCCGACTCCGTGCGCAACGACGTCACCGTCAAGCGCATCGGCGGATCCGAGGCCCGTGCCGTCCTCGAGGAGGGACGCCTGTCGGTGCAGGACCCGCCCCTGGGCATCGGCCTGTACGACGAGTCGCTGGATCTGTCGCTGGACGACGACGTCCAGGCGGAGCCGATCGCGTACTGGCGCCTGCACCTGCGCACGCACGAGGGCGCCGTCTACCCGGCGGTGTCGGTGATGCTCCACAAGCCGGGCGCCCAGGCCCTCATCCCCGCCGTCCTGGCCCTGCGCGAGGGCGACCTCATCCGCGTCACCGGCCTGCCGGGGTTCGTCGAGTTCGGCGACCTGGACCTCATCGTCGAAGGGGTCAAGGAACGGCTGGACCTGCACGAGTGGCGGGTGACGTTCAACTGCTCGCCGGGCGCGCCGTGGAACACCGCCCGGGTCGAGCACCCTGTCTACGGCAAGGCCGGCGGCTCGGCCTCACAGCTCGCCACGGGCGCTACGGCGACAGCGACCGTGCTGGACGTGCAGACCACGGCCGGCCTGCCGTGGACCACCGACCCGGGCGAGATGCCAATTCTCCTGGAGGTCGGCGGCGAGGAGGTCACCGCCAGCGCCATCGCCTACGTCGCCGACACGTTCACCCGCAGCGTGGCCAACGGATGGGGCACCTCCTCCGGCGGGCAGGTGTGGACGGCACCCGGCGGGTCAGCCTCGGAGCGGGCGGTGGACGGCGCCCGCGGCACCGTCACCCTGCCCTCGGCCGTCTCCACGGTCCGCTTCCAGCACCTGGTGCCGGGCGTCGGGGACTGCGAGGTGCGGTGCCGCATGTCGTCCTCACAGGTCGCCACCGGCGCCTCCCTCGTTCCCAGCGTCCTGCTGCGCTACACGAGCACGAGCAACTACTACCGGGCCCGCCTGCACTTCGCCACCGGCGGCGCCCTGTTCGTGTCCTCCACCCGCGACACCACGCAGATCGAGGCCTCCGCCCTGTCCGTGCCCTACACGTACACGGCCGGAGCCGAGATCGAGGTGAGGGCCCGGATCGACGGCCACCGCATCCGCATGCGGGTGTGGCCCGTGGCCACACCCGAGCCCGCGGTGTGGCACCTCGACTCGACGGTCGTCACGAACCCGATCGAGACCGGGGCTGTGGGCCTGACCGCGTCCGCGTTCGCCGGCAGCACGAACGTCAACCCGATCTTGCGCTTCGACAACTTCGAGGTGGTGGGCCTGCAGCAGATGACCGTCCTGCGCAGCGTCAACGGCGTCGTAAAGCCGCACGCCGCCGGGGCCGGCATCCGGCTGGCCCGCCCCGCCATCGCACCCCTGTAAGGAGGGCCTGTCTGTGACGACGCCGTTCGAAAGATGGCAGCCCGGTATGGACATCACCGCCGCGCGGCTGGAGGCGATGAACGCAGGCCGCGCCTCGTACATGGTCACGAATTTCGGCGCGGACTCCTCGGGGACGGCCAGCGCCTCCCCGGGGATCCAGCTCGCCCTGAACGCCGCCCGGGACTTGGGCGGCGCGCAGGTCGTCGTGCCCCCCGGGGTGTACCTGATCGGCGCCACGCTGCGGATCTACGGCAACACGCGCCTCACGCTCATGGCTGGGGCCGAGTTCCGGCGAAACGTCGCCGGGACGATGCTCCTCAACGGCGACCCGGGGCAGAGTTTCGGCGGGTACACCGGGCACTCGCGGATCGTCATCGAGGGCGGCCTGTGGAACATGAGGGGGACCACGGTCGGTCTGACGGGCAGCGCGATGTGCATCTCCATCGGGCACGCCACGGACGTCGTCATCAGGGATCTGGAGATCCGGGACACGCCCGGCTTCCACGGGATCGAGCTCAACTCGACGACGCACGGCAGCATCTCCGGCTGCCAGTTCCGCGGCTACGTCGACCCCGGTGGCAGGGATTTCAGCGAGGCCGTGCAGGTCGACCTCGCCAAGAGCGTCGGGGTCTTCGGAGGCTTCGGACCCTACGACCACACGCCGTGCGAGGACGTCAGCATCTCTGGCTGCCACTTCGGCGCGTCCGGCACGGCGGGGACCACCGCGTGGCCGCGCGGAGTCGGCTCCCACTCGGCGACGATCACGCGCTGGCACCGCCGGATCCGTGTCACCGACTGCAGTTTCGAGGGGATCCTCCAGTACGCGGTGTCCGCGTACAACTGGGAGGACGTGGTGATCGCGAACAACACGTTCGTGTCCTGCGGCTCCGGGGTGAGGATCCGGACCGTGATCCTGTCCGACCCGGAGGACACGAAGGACACCACCGGCGCGTCCACGGGCGCCTCGCAGAACATGCGGAACATCACCGTCACCGGCAACAGCTTCCGGGGCGGCGGCAGCTACGACGAGCCGATCATCGCGCTCGGCGAGACGTCGGGAACGGTCCTCAACCTGTCGGTCACCGGCAACACCATCGACGGGAGCAGCGGCGGCCAGAACGGCATCCGCATGCAGAACGTCTCCCGGGCGACGGTCGGCGACAACGTGGTCGCCAACGTCAACGGGACCGGCATCAGTACGGAGGACTGCAACAACCTCGTCGTGAGCAGCAACGTGGTGTGGACGCCCGCCGCCCACGGGATCACCCTCATCAACACCTCACACTCCACGGTGATCGGCAATCAGACGCGCGACACCGGCAACAACGGCCTGCTCCTCCAGGGCGGCAACGACCTGCACATGCGCAACAACTACGTGCGCTCGCCCGGCCGGGCCGCCAACGCCACGTACTACGGGATCAGGGCGTCGACCAGCGCGACCTCGCTGTCCTTCTCCGGGAACAAAGTCAGGGGCAACGGGTCGGGCAACGAAGCCAGGCACGGCCTGTCGATCTCCGGCACGTGCTCGCTGATCCAGCGGTACGGCAACGACTGGCGCGGCCCCTGGACCGGCGCCGCGGCCCCGGACGGCGCCGCCGGCATCGGCGTCAACATCGAGACGGGCGTGACCGGCGACTCCACCACGGCCACCGACCTCTCCACCTGACCCGGAGGAATCATGAGCTTCACCCTGCGCGCCGAAGGCCTGCTCGCGGACGTCGTCGAGCAGGTCACGGCGGCCGACAACCAGGGGGACGAGACGCAGTTCGAGGCGGTGCGCGCGTTCGTCCTGGCCGAGCTGGAGGCGTGGCCGACGGAGCCGCCGGCGCTGAACGGGGTGCTTGTCGAGCTTGCCGGGCATCACGACTCGTCGAACCGGAACGTCACGGTCGTGATGCGGCCGATGTACTTCGGTCCTCCCGAGGACTGACCGCCCCTCTTCCCTTCCGCCTCGCGCCGCCCGGCCGGGGCTTTCCTCATGTCTGGAACCGCCCGTGACCCGTTACCGCAAGCTCCCCGTCGAGATCGAAGCCATCCAGTTCACCGGCAGCAACGTCCAGGAGATTTGGGACGCCTTCGGTGCCGAAGGGATCTACGGCCCTACCGAGAAGAACCCGGACCACCTGATCCTCACCACCGTGCACGGCGACGAGGCTCCCGCGCGGGCGGACGACTGGGTGATCCCCGACGGGAAGCCCGGCACGTTCTACCCCTGCAAGCCAGACATCTTCGCCAAGACGTATGAGGAGATCTGATGGCCTCGGCACCCACCGCGCACACGTTCGCCGCGCTGCTGCGCGCCGAGGGCTGCACCGTCGTCGAGGTCGGCGAGTGGGAGCAGCACAACCGCAACCACAAGGGCCCGTTCGGCCCGGTCCACGGCGTGATGATCCACCACACCGTCACCTCCGGCTCGGCGAAGACCGTCGCCATCTGCCGCGACGGCTACAGCGGCCTGCCGGGCCCGCTGTGCCACGGCGTCATCACCAAGGACGGCCGCGTCCACCTGATCGGGTACGGGCGCGCGAACCACGCGGGCCTCGGCGACGACGACGTCCTCCAGGCCGTCATCGCGGAGAAGGCGCTGCCCGCCGCCAACGAGGCGAACACCGACGGGAACCGGCACTTCTACGGCTTCGAGTGCGAGAACCTCGGCGACGGCCGCGACCCGTGGCCCGCCGAGCAGCTACTCGCGATCGAGCGCGTGGCGGCCGCGATCTGCCGGCACCACGGTTGGTCCGAGGAGTCGGTGATCGGGCACCTGGAGTGGCAGCCCGGGAAGAGCGACCCGCGCGGCTTCACCATGGCCGGCATGCGGGCCCGGGTGAAGGCCCGCCTCGCCCCGGCCGTGACGTACACGGTCCGCGAGGGGGACACGCTCTGGTCGATCGCCGCGGCCAAGCTCGGCGCGGGCTCCCGCTTCGCCGAGATCAAGACCCTCAACGGACTCAAGGGCGACACGCTCAGCGTCGGCCAGGTCCTCAAGCTCCCCAAGAAGTGAGGTACACCATGGCATCTGCATCCGCTCCCATCGAGACGAAGGTCAAGGCCGGCAGCGCGGTCGCCTACCTGGCCAGCCTCGCCGGGCTCGCCGTCCTCGGCGGCGTCACCAACGACCCGTCGCTCATCGGCGGTATGCCGGACGCGCTGGAGCCGTTCGTCCTCGCCCTGGTCCCGGCCGCCGCAACCTGGATCGCCGGGTGGGCGGCGCCGCATACGCCGCGCACGGACGTCTGATGCGGGCCGCGTCGGCTCGGGCCTGGCGCCACCTGGGCTGGCGCGGCCTCGCGCTCGCAGGCATCGGCAGCTGCTGGATCGTCTACGGGCTCGGCTTGATCCTCACCACCCGCGGCTCCATCACCTCAGGCACCGCGCCCCTGATCCGCATCATGTGCATTCAGGCGTGGGGCGGGGTGTGGATTGCGGCCGGCGTCCTCGGCATCATCGCCGGGACGCTCCGGCCGGGCCGCGACATGTGGGGGTTCGCCGCGGTCTGTCTGCCGCCGGCGTACTGGGCGCTGTCGTTCACGGCGACCGCGGCCACTGGCGCCTACGAGGTGGCGTGGGCGGCAGTGCCCATCTATGCGGCGATCGTCCTGCTCATCGCGATCGTCGCCGTGCTCTCGAGGGGGCGGACGCATGGGTGAAAGCACGGTCCAGGGCGTGATCATTGCCGTGCTCGGCCTGATCGGGTCGGTACTGGTGGCGAAGATCTCGACGCCGCGCGAGCGGACCGCGCTCGAGCGGATGACGGACGAGCCGGAGGAGGGGGAACTGCGGGTGTCGCCGGAGATCTGGCGGCGCTTCTCGGTTCTCGAGGAGAAGGTCGACCATCTCACGGCGATCGTGGAACAGCAGAAGGAGAAGGTCACCCATCTTGAGCGGTTGCTGCGGATGGCGATGCGCATCATCCGCCGGGCGAACCGGCGCCTGGCCGTCCACCAGGAAGCTCCCGAGGAGATCCCCCGGGAGCTGGTCCCGTACAGCTTCGACTGATCGCGGCCCCGTTCTCCCCTTCGTGGGGAGGGCGGGGCCGCTTTTGTGCGTCCAGGGTCAGTCGGTGCTCTTGCTGGGCAGGGCGATCACGAACACGCCCTTCCCCTGCACGCCCTGGACGAGGCCTTCGTCGACGAGGACCTCGATCGCGCTCTTGATGGTTCGCCTCGACACGGTGCCGCCGGTCTCTTCCTCGAGCTCGGACTGGGACGGCAGGCGCCGGCCTACCGGGATTTCGCCGCGCCGGATGCGGTCGCGCAGCACGTTGGCGAGCTGCACGTACATCGGCGTCATGGCGTCCCGGTCGAGGCTGATCATGCTTCGACCGTAAGAGGACCACTCGTGTGGGCATAGATCTGCCTAGGCCGTCCGAGGACGTACCAAGACGTACCAAGTTGGCGTATCGTCCGGAGGCACGAGAAACCCCCGCGGCCCTGCCAGGCCCGGGGGACGGCCGACGCTTGGAGGAGCGGTCGACATGCATGAGCGTACCGAGCCCGGAGGCAGCCCGACCAGCCCCATCGCGTACGGGTACTGCGCGTGGCACAAGGGGCATTGCAGAGGCGTCCGCCTGATCCTCGTTCTTGAGGCGCCGGCCGGGCCGGGCACGGCTGGCAACCTGTTCGCCTGCCACGACTGCCAGATGAAGCACGGTCTGATCCCGCTCGCGGACCGGCTGTAATGCACCCCGGCTTCGTCGACGCGGCCGGCATGCTGCCCGTACCGAAGATCCACACCCGCCGCGAGGACCAGCGCGAGGGACGGGCCTGCGTGTGGTGCGGCCACCGGCAGGCCACGCTGGCGCCGCTCGGCCCCCGCCTCAGCGCCGACCACGGCCTCCTGACCAGGTGGACACCGCAGGCGTGCAGCGTATGCATACACCTCCATGCGAATCGCGTACTCCAGATACACGTCGGCATCTGTCAGGAATGCACGCGGATGACCTACTGCCCGGACGCCCGGGCGCTGCACGCGCTGGCGTCTACCGCTCACGGAATGAGGGAGGCCAGGTGAGGATCTGCGGGCGCTGCGACAAGCCGATCCGTCCGACCCAGGCGCACACGGCGTACGACATCCCTTCACCGACGGGCCCCGGCACCACTGTGTTCCTGCACGTGGCCCCGTGCCCGAAGGCCCCGTTCCAGACGACGCAGCAGCGCCGCCCGCCGCGCCACTGAGACTCCCGCCCGCCCCGTCCCCGTGGTTCTGGGGTGGACGGGATGAAGGCCCCGGCCGGGAACTGTGCCCCGACCGGGGCCGCTCACCGCACGAGGTCAGCGAGTGGAACGTCGAGGACGCGGGCGATCTTCATCAGCGTGGAGAGCTTCACGTCTTCCCCGGTCTCGACACGCCAGATGGTCACGCGGTCGATACGTCCGGCGAGGATGACCTGTTCCTGGGTGAGCTTCTGCCGCTCTCGCTCAGCACGGATACGGGCGCCGATGGTTCGGCGGTGGTCGGTGATCCAGGTGTCATCGTCGGGCAGCTCTTGCACTCGCCCCACGCTCAGGCGACGATGATCACAAGTCTGCTGAATGCGTTCAGCATTTGGCGATCATGGGCGGATAGACCTGCCGACGCGTTGGGGCTCAGGGGCCCGCTCTCCACCCCAGAGCCCCGGAGAGGGCGCCGAGGCAGGAGCAGGGCGGCCACCTACCAGGTGGCCGCCCTTGCTCGTTCCCGGACTTTCGGGCCAGCAGCGGGCCAGCAGGGCGACACGAGACGGTACGAAAACGACTGAGTCCCCAGCTCCAAGTACCTGTGAGCTGGGGACTCTTACGTAGACCCTGTGGGACTCGAACCCACAACCAATGGATTAAAAGTCCACTGCTCTGCCAATTGAGCTAAGGGTCCGTGCGTCGGCCGACGCCGGTGCACGCACCGACCGGCGCCGGTGCAGGAACGAGCATAGCCGGACGCGGCCGGGACTCCGATCGGGTATCGGTGTCACGGCCGTGTCGGAGGAGCCGCACGAGGTGCGGAACCACGTGCGCGGTGTCACGGATCGAGTGGCTCCGGGACGCCGGCGCGGGCCGCCAGGCGGGCGCGGGTGCGCTCGTGGTCCGGGTTGAGGAACCAGTGGCGGGCCGAGGCGAACCACCACGCCGCGGCGAAGCCGAGGACCACCAGGACGGCGACGGGGGCGTAGTTGAAGGTGTCCCAGGTGACCGGTGAGACCTGGGGGAGCATGAAGAGGACCGTGATCACGCCGACCCAGACGACCGCCACGATGCCGATCGGACGGGACCAGCGGCCCAGGTGCCACGGGCCCCGCTGGAAGTCCTCGCCCTTGCGCAGCCGCAGCAGCGTCGGGATGACGTACGCGATGTAGAGGCCGATCACCGCGATCGACGTCACCGCCGCGTACGCGGTCACGTTGATCAGGTACGGCAGGCCGAGGACCAGCGCGGCCAGCGCCGCGAGCCACACCGCCGCGACGGGTGTGCGGGTGCGCGGACTCACCGAGTGCCACAGGTGCGAGTACGGCAGCGCTCCGTCGCGCGAGAAGGCGTAGATCATGCGGGAGTTGGCGGTCACCGACGCCATGCCGCAGAAGAGCTGTGCGCCGATGACGACGAGGAGCAGGAGCTTGCCCGCCGTCGCGCCGAGCGCGTCCAGCAGGATCTGGGCCGGCGGCACACCCGTCGGCGAGTCGAGGGCGCCTTCGTACGACTGGATGGCGAAGGTGAAGCCGAGCAGGAGCACGAAGCCCGCTATCCACGACGTCCAGATGGACTGGACGATGCCCTTGGGGCCGGCCGTGGCCGCGTCGTGCGTCTCCTCCGTCATGTGCGCCGAGGCGTCGTACCCGGTGAAGGTGTACTGCGCCATCAGCAGGCCGAGCAGCACGACGTAGAAGCTGCTGCCCCAGCCCGTGTTGTTCACGAACTCGGTGAAGACGAACGACGCCGACCGGTGGTGGTCCGGCGCGAAGGTCAGCGCGCCCACGATGACCGCGACACCCACGACGTGCCACCACACGCTGACGCTGTTGAGGAGGCCGACGATGCGTACGCCGAAGGTGTTCAGCAGGCCGTGCAGGACGAGGATGCCCGCGAAGAGCAGGATCGTGCGGCCGGGGGTGACCTCGAAGTCGAACTGCAGGTTCAGGTACGCGCCCAGGAACGAGGCCGCGCCGAAGTCGATGCCCGCCGTCACCGCGACCTGGCCGAGGACGTTGAACCACCCCGTGAACCACGCCCAGGCCGCCGCCGTCCGGGGCGGGGCGAGGCGGTGGGCCCAGAAGTACAGGCCCGCGGAGGTGGGATACGCCGAACAGATCTCGGCCATCGCGAGCCCGACGAACAGGGTCATGAGCCCGACCGCGACCCAGCCCCAGGTGATCACGGCGGGCCCGCCGGTGTTCATGCCGAACAGGTACAGCGTCAGGCAGCCCGACAGGACCGAGATGATCGTGAAGGAGACCGCGTAGTTGGAGAACGCCGACATGCGGCGGGCGAGAACCTGGGTGTAGCCGAGCTGGGCCAGCCGCTCTTCGTCCGACAGCCCACTCACTCTGGCGTCATCTGTCATGCCCCCAGCAATTCCCTCGCCGGGGGTATGACATGCGCCACAGTGTGGTTGATCTGGCCGAAACACGGCCCGGGAAGCACGGCCCGGGAAACGCGGTTCGGAAACGCGGTTCGGGAAGGCGGTTCGGGAAGCACGGCTCGAACCATGGCGCTCCGGTGGTGGGCGCCTCGTGTCACTTCCGCCAGAACAGGTGGTGCGTGACACCACTGGCGCTGGGCACGACCTCGAGGTGGAATCGGTCCGTCAACTCGTCGGGGGACTCCCAGAGCCGGAGCCCGGAACCGAGTTCCACCGGTGAGACGGCCACGTGCAGGGTGTCGACGAGGCCGGCGTCGAGGAACTGCCGGATGGTGGTGACCCCGCCGCCGAGTCGGACGTCCTGGCCCCGCGCCGCCTCCCGCGCCTGTCCGAGGACCGTGGCGGGGTCGGCGTCGACGAAGTGGAACGTGGTGTCCGAGAGCGTGACCGGAGGACGTTCGTGGTGGGTCATGACGAACACCGGCGTGTGGAAGGGGGGCTCGTCACCCCACCAGCCGCACCAGTCGTGGTCGTGCCAGGGCCCGCGCTGGGGACCGAACTTGTTGCGGCCCATGATCTCGGCGCCGATGTTGCGTGCGAAGTCCCGTGTGAAGTAGTCGTCGAGGCCGCGGCTGCCTCCGGGGTCGGTGCGCATGGGCCAGCTCGCCGTGGCGCCGGCCCAGGCGAACAGCCTCCCGGGGTCCACGTCGCCGAACGGGCTTTCGAGGCTCTGGTGCTCACCGGCACCGATGCCGTCGCTCGAGACGCTGAAGTTCATGACTCTCAACAGCTGGTCCACGTGTCTCCTCGTCGGGTCCGGTCGCGTGCTTGTGCGGCGAAGTGCCTCACACCAGGGCGTCGAACGGGACGTGGCCGGATCGACAGCGACCCGCGATTTTCTTCAAGGGAATGTGCCGGCGCGAAAGGTCCGGCGGAACGCAGCGCGAAGGGCCCGGACGACCGAGGTCGTCCGGGCCCTTCGCGCACTACGTCGTCAGCGGCCGTCAGCCGTTGCGCTTCCAGCGGGGCTTGTCGTCGCGGCGGAAGGACGAGCCGGAGCCCGAACCGGTGCCGGTGCCGGAGCCGGTGCCGGAGCCCGAGCCGGTGCCGCGGTGGTCGTCACGACGGCCGTACGGACGGTCGTGGCCGCCGGAGCGGAAGCCACCACCGGTGGGACGGTCGCCCTGGCGGTCACGGTTGAACGGACGGTCGCTGCCCCGGTGGCCGGCCGGACGGTCGTCACGGCGGAAGCCGCTCGCCGGACGGTCGCCCTCGCGGCGGTCACGGTTGAAGCCGCCCGAGGGGCGGTCGTCGCGGCGGTCGCGGTTGAAGCCGCCACCGGAGCCGCCCGAGGGACGGTCGTCGCGGCGGTCGTCGCGGCGGAAGCCACCGGACGGACGGTCGTCACGACGCTCGAAGGAACGGCCGGCGCCACGCTCGTCGTCCCGGCGGAAGCCGCCCGAGGGACGCTCGTCACGGCGGTCACGGTTGAAGCCACCGGACGAACGGTCGTCACGGCGGTCACGGTTGAAACCGCCCGACGGACGGTCGTTGTCGCGGCGGTCGCGGTTGAAGCCGCCACCGGAGCCGCCCGAGGGACGGTCGTCGCGGCGGAAGCCGCCACGGTCGCCACCGCGGTCGTCACGGCGGAAACCACCGGACGGGCGGTCGTCGCGACGGTTGTCACGACGCTCGTAGTTGCCACGGTCGTCACGACGCTGGCGCGGCTCGTCGCGCACCGGCTCGGCGCTGCCGGCGGCCTGCGCCGCCGGCTCCTGCGCCACGGCCGCCGCGGCGGCCTCGACGACGGCGGCGGCCTCGGCCAGCGCGGTCTCCGGGTCCTCGCCACGCTCACGCGCGGACCGCGCGATCAGCCGGTCGGCCTCCTCGCGCAGCTCGGCGGCACGCCGCTGCGCGCGCTCCAGCTCCTTGGTGAGCTGCGACACCTCGCGCTCGGCCTGCTGCGCCGCGTTGCCCGCGGACTCGGCCTGGACCTCGGTCATCGACCGGGCACCCGTGATCTCCGCGACCTCCGGGTCGAAGGCGGCGCCGCCCTGGATGATGTGGCGCGTGGCGTCGACGCCCGCGTCCTCCATCTGGCGGAAGAGCTGCCGGCGCTGGTGCGGCAGGGAGAGCGACACGACCGTGCCGCTGCGCCCCGCACGGGCCGTACGGCCGGAGCGGTGCAGGTAGTCCTTGTGGTCACCGGCCGGGTCCACGTTCAGGACCAGGTCGATGCCGTCGACGTGGATGCCGCGGGCGGCGACGTCGGTCGCGACGAGCGCGTTGACGTAGCCCTTCTTGAAGTCCTCGAGGACGCGGGTGCGGGCGCCCTGCGTCATGCCGCCGTGCAGCGCGTCGGCCTTCACGCCCGAGTCGCAGAGCTGCTCGGCGATGCGGTCGGCGCCCAGCTGGGTGCGGACGAAGATGATCGTGCGGCCCTTGCGGGAGGCGATCGCGGCGGTGACCGGCGCCTTGTCCTTGGGCTTCACGATGAGGATGTGGTGCGACATGGTCGTGACGTTGCCCTGGGCGCTGTCGACCTCGTGCGTCACCGGGTTGGTCAGGTAGCGCTTGACCAGCGTGGAGATCTCGTTCTCCATGGTGGCCGAGAACAGCATGCGCTGGCCGCCGCCGGGGATCTGGTCGAGCAGCTCGGTGACCTCGGGCAGGAAGCCCAGGTCGGACATCTGGTCGGCCTCGTCGAGCACGGCGACCTGGACGTTCTCCAGCGAGCAGGCGCCGCGGTTGATGATGTCGCGCAGGCGGCCCGGGGTGGCGACGAGGACGTCGACGCCGCGCTCCAGGGCGTAGATCTGGTTGCTCATCGACGTACCGCCGCAGACGACCTTCATCTTCAGGCCGAGGACGTCGCCGTACGGCTGGAGGGCGTCCGCGACCTGCATCGCGAGCTCACGCGTCGGCGTGAGGATGATGCCGCGGGGCTTCTTCTTCTCGGTGTGACCGCCGGAGAGCTGCGTCAGCAGCGGCAGACCGAAGGAGAGGGTCTTGCCGGAGCCGGTGCGGCCTCGGCCGAGGATGTCCTTGCCGGCCAGGGCGTCCGGGATGGTCGCGACCTGGATCGGGAAGGGGCTGGTCACGCCGTTCTGCGCGAGCTTGCGGACGACGCCCTCGGGGAGACCGAGGTCGGTGAAGGTGACCTCGGGCGCCGCAGCGGCCTCGACGGTCGCGGGGGCCGCGTCGGCGGCGGGGGCCACCGGGGCCGCGGTCTCGTCGGGCGCCTCGTTCTCGGGCACGACGATGTGATCAGTACTGGAAATGGACATGCGAATGCGAAACCTTCCGGAGTCTCGTCGGCACGCGCCCGTCAACTCCGTGATTTCGCAAACGACCGCCTCAATGCGGTCAGCCACGGTAAGGGGAGAGTACGCGCCACGCGGCGCTCTATGATGGCGCCGGGCATTAGGATCAAACGATCTACTACCATACGCACCCTCTGCCGTTTCAGGCAAACCGGACCCGAATCCGCAGGTCAGAGGCGTGCGCTGGCCTCATGGGCTCAGGCCGCGATGCCGGCCCGCGGCGCCGGCTCGCGGCGCTCGACGAGCTGCGGTTCGGGCTCCGGATGCGCCGAGGACGACGGCTCGGCGGTGCTCGGCTCCGGTGACGGCGGCGGCGTCTCCCGGGTGGGCGTCGGCTCGGGTGCCGGGCGGGTCGGCGTGGGCTGCTCCTTCGTCGGCGACGGCTTCCCGGGCCCGGGCTGCTTCCCGGTGGAACCGTCCTTGCCCGGCTTCTCCGGCGCGGCCGAACCGCTCTCACCGGCCGACGGTGACGCCGACCCGGAGGCGGACCTGCCCGGCTTGACCCGGGCGTGTTTTCCGTCACTCGTCCCGCGGCGGCCGGGGCCCACGCCGTTCACCGCCGTCCCGCCGTCGGATGCCCCGTCGCCCCGCCGCTGCGCCGAGTGGGAGGGAGTGGCCCGGTTCCCCTCGTCGTCACCGACGCTCATGCAGCCCGCGGAGGCGGCGACGGCCAGGGCCGCGGCGGCCAGACGGACGGGTACGTACTTGGCGCGCACGGGCAGCTACCTCCGGATGGGGTCCCCCCGGTGCCCGGACGGGCCCGGACGGCGCGGGGAAGGGAACGAGGGGTCCCCCTGCCCAACTCCCGCCGCCCGCAGGAGGACACGCGACCCTCCGCCGACGACACACGCACGGCCGGACCCCGGCCGCGCCTGAAGGCGTACGACCGGACCCCGGCCGGACCCGAGGGCGCGCGGCCGGACCTCAGCCGTACCCGAGGGCGTGCAGCCGGGCGTCGTCGATGCCGAAGTGGTGGGCGATCTCGTGCACCACCGTCACCTCGGTCTCGGCCACCACCTCCTCGCGCGTGGCGCACATCCGCAGCGTGGGCTCCCGGTAGATGGTGATCCGGTCCGGCAGCACCCCCGCGTACCACTCACCGCGGTCGGTCAGCGGCGTCCCCTCGTAGAGCCCGAGCAGTTCGGGATCGTCGGCGGGCGGCTCGTCCTCGACGAACACCGCCACGTTGTCCATCAGCCGCGTCAGCTCCGGCGGGATCCGGTCCAGCGCCTCGGCGACCAGTTCCTCGAACTCCTCGCGCGTCATCTCCAGCACCCCACCATTGTCCGGTACCGGCGCCCGGACGCCAGGGCCGTCCCGTACGGAACCGCGGGCCCGGCCGGTCCCCGGGGCCGGGCGGGGCGGCGGGAGGGGCGGCGGGAGGGCGGCGGGAGGGGCGGCGGCAAGGCGACGGGCCCCCACCGCATACCGGCTCCGCACTCTGGGCATACGGCCCGAATGGCCCGCGTCCCCGCTGCCGCCGCTCTGCTCCGCGTGCGAAAGGCTCCCCGCATCCTCGTACGCCACTACCGCGCCCGCCGTCCCCGCCCCGTCGTCGAACTCGTCTCCCAGCCGCACCCGTACACCCGCGCGCTCGGTCTCGTCGCCGTCGTCCTGCTCGGTGCGTGGCTGGGCCTGCTGATCGTCGGGAACGTGCGCGCCCCGGTCGGCCCCATGGACACCACGATGACCCTGCGGCCCTCCCTCACCGGTGGCACGAAGATCAACGTCTCCCCGCTCGGCGCCCTCGAACTGCGCAGCCACACCGCGCCCCTGCGTCTCGACGTGGACGTGGACCAGCTCGACCCGGTCCGCTCGCAGGCCCTCGTCGACCACCCGGAACGGCTCTCCGGCCTCCAGGACGAGGTCGCCGAGGACGTCGGCGCCGGCACGCTCGACCTGGCCGTACGGTCCTGTGTCGCCGTCGTCTCCGGCGCGACCGCGCTGGGGCTCGCGGTCTACCGCCGCCCGCGCCGGGCCCTCGCTGCGGGCGGCCTGGCGCTGGCCCTGCTGGCCGCGTGCGGGGCGACGGCCTTCGCGACCTGGAACCCCAAGTCGGTCCTGGAGCCGAAGTTCTCCGGTCTGCTCTCCTCGGCCCCCTCGGTCGTCGGCAACGCCCGCAGCATCGTCAGCGAGTTCGACGTCTACCAGAAGGAGCTGGCCCGCCTGGTGACGAACGTGACGAAGCTGTACGACGCCACGTCCACGCTGCCCGCGTACGCGCCGGACCCCTCCACCATCCGGGTCCTGCACGTCTCCGACATCCACCTCAACCCGGCGAGCTGGAAGATCATCGCCTCGCTGGTGAAGCAGTACAGGATCGACGTCGTCGTCGACTCCGGGGACACGATGGACCACGGGACGGCGGCCGAGAACGGCTTCCTGGACCCGGTGGCCGACCTCGGCGCCCCGTACGTCTGGGTGCGCGGCAACCACGACTCGCGGACCACGCAGGACCACCTGAAGCGCATGAAGAACGTGCACGTGCTCGACGACGGCCGGGCCGTGTCGGTCGCGGGGCTGCGGTTCGCGGGCGTCGGGGACCCGCAGTTCACCCCCGACCGCTCGGCCGCGGTGGGCGGCGACCGGTCGGAGGAGCTCGCGGGGGCCCGCCTCGCCTCCTCCCTGCGCGACCAGGAGACGGCCGGCACGCCGGTCGACATCGCCGTGGCGCACAACCCGACGGCCGCGCGCGAGACGGACGGCGACGTGCCCCTGGTCCTGGCGGGCCATGTCCACCACCAGGAGATGGAGGTCATGAAATACGGCACGCGGCTGCGCATCGAGGGCTCCACGGGAGGCAGCGGACTGCGCGCGGTGGAGGGCAGGAACCCCGACCCGATCGAGACGTCGATCCTCTACCTGGACCGCGACACCCGCCGTCTGCAGGCCTGGGACGAGATCAGGCTCGGGGGTCTCGGACTCACCACGGCCGAGGTCAGCCGGCATCTCCCCGAGGAGAACCGGCCCGGTGCGCCGTCCACCGTCACCCCGTCCGCCCCCACCCCCTAAACCGTTTTGGCGATCCCTCCCGACATCCCATATGCTTCTCACGTCCCCGACGCGCTGCGAAGCGCCCAGGCGGGCCGATAGCCCTCATCGTCTAGCGGCCTAGGACGCCGCCCTTTCAAGGCGGTAGCACGGGTTCGAATCCCGTTGGGGGCACGCAACACCGTGTGCGACGTGCGACACTGAGTCCGCTCGTCCGCGCACAAAAGCTGGGTCCTGTGGAGCAGTTTGGAGTGCTCGCCACCCTGTCAAGGTGGAGGCCGCGGGTTCAAATCCCGTCAGGACCGCTTGCAGATCACTTCGGTGAACTGCGTGGCTGGGTAGCTCAGTTGGTACGAGCGATCGCCTGAAAAGCGATAGGTCGCCGGTTCGATCCCGGCCCCAGCCACCACCCGAAGGCCCCGTCCACCAGGACGGGGCCTTCGTCGTGCGCCCGGTACGGGCGGGCTCAGGCCGCCGCCCCGCCCGCGGAGGCCTCCGGGGGCGGGCCGCCCGCCGCGTGGGCCGGGCCCTCCCCCCTGCCGCCCGGGTGGCGGTGGCGCCAGGTCCAGAAGACCGCGCAGGACACCAGGGCCCAGCCGGCCAGGACCAGGAACGGGAACACGTGCTGGTGGCCGGGGAAGTACACCGCCGTGTGCTGGGCGTTGACCGAGCCCCCGGGCGGGAGCCAGCGGCCGATGACGCCCAGGGGCGACGGGAGCAGCGGCCAGGAGACCGCGCCGCCCGAGGACGGGTTGCCGAGCAGGACCATCAGCCCCCAGGTGGGGAGCATCGCCCAGCGCCCGAACAGCGTGTTGAACATCGTGAAGACCATGCCGGACGTGAACATGGTCAGCGCGAGGATCAGCCAGGACTCGACGAACGGCAGATCGAGCGCGCCGAGCGCCCAGTCGACCACCGCCGCGATCACGAACCCGCCGAGCAGCGCGTACGCGGCCGTGAACGCGATGCGCTCCAGCGGGTTCAGCGCCCGTGCGTGCACGCTGAGCTGGATGGCCCCGACGAAGCCGATGATCACGGCCGCCAGCGAGATGTAGAAGATCGCCAGGCCGCGCGGGTCGCCCTCCTGCAGCGGTTTGATGTCCCGGACCGTGACCGCCACCCCCGTGGCCCTGCCGACGGCCGGCGCGGCCTGCTCCAGCAGTTCCGCGACCGAGGCCCCGGACGCCGCGGACACGTCGAGGACCACCGCGCCGCCCGAGTCCCGCACGTCGAGGATCGCGAAGACCTTCTGGTCGTTTACCGCTTCGAGGGCCGCCGCCCTGCTGTCGTACGCGTGGAGCTTCAGAGAGGCGTCGAGCGCCTTCTCCATCCCCGCGACGAAGGCCTTGCCCCGTCCCTCGTCGTACGCGCCCACCGTCGCGGTCGGCACATGACGCGGGGTCGGGTTCGCCATGGAGTACGTGTACGAGCCCGCGAAGAGGCCCGCGGCGGCGGCGAGGATCAGCACCAGCACCGACGCGGGGAGGAAGGGGGACTCCTTGAAGAAGCCCCAGCGTTCACGTCGCGTGGGCGGCCTGCCATGGGCACCGTGCGGCATTTCGGACATGAGCCCACGCTAAAGGGGCGTAACGGATATTTCTCCGCGACGCCCGCCTCGGGCGCAAAAGCGTTCGCCCCAAGTTTCCCCGAGGTGAGATCCTGGACCGCGTATGTCTACGCACCCTGTCCCCGCCCTCGGCGATCTCGCCTCCCGTCTGGCCGAGCTGTCCCTGCGCGACGCGCACCGGCTCGGGCGCAGGCTCGAGGGCGCGCGCCGGATCCGCAAGCCCGAGGCCCGCGCCGCCGTCACCGCCGAGATCGGGGCGGAGGTGGCGAAGGCCGAGACCCGCATGGCCGAGCGGCGCACCCGTGTGCCCGCCGTCACGTACCCCGAGCAGCTGCCCGTCAGCCAGAAGAAGGACGAGATCGCGGCCGCCATCCGTGATCACCAGGTCGTGATCGTCGCGGGCGAGACCGGCTCCGGCAAGACGACCCAGATCCCGAAGATCTGCCTCGAACTGGGTCGCGGCGTCCGCGGCATGATCGGGCACACCCAGCCCCGCCGGATCGCCGCCCGTACCGTCGCCGAGCGGGTCGCCGAGGAGCTGGACGTCCCGCTCGGCGAGGCCGTCGGCTGGAAGGTCCGCTTCACCGACCAGGTGAACCCGGACGGCACCTTCGTGAAGCTGATGACGGACGGCATCCTGCTCGCCGAGGTCCAGACCGACCGCGAGCTGCGCGCCTACGACACGATCATCATCGACGAGGCGCACGAGCGGTCCCTGAACATCGACTTCCTGCTCGGCTACCTGGCCCAGCTGCTGCCGAAGCGGCCGGACCTCAAGGTCGTCATCACCTCCGCGACCATCGACCCCGAGCGCTTCTCCCGGCACTTCGGGGACGCGCCGATCGTCGAGGTCAGCGGCCGCACGTACCCCGTCGAGGTCCGCTACCGCCCGCTCCTGGAGGAGGAGGGCGACGACGCCGACCGCGACCAGATCACCGCGATCTGCGACGCCGTCGAGGAGCTGCAGGGCGAGGGCAAGGGCGACATCCTCGTCTTCCTGTCCGGGGAGCGGGAGATCCGGGACACCGCCGACGCGCTGGAGAAGAAGAAGTACCGGTTCACGGAGGTGCTGCCCCTCTACGCGCGGCTCTCGCACGCCGAGCAGCACCGCGTCTTCCAGCAGCACACCGGACGCAGGATCGTTCTGGCGACCAACGTCGCCGAGACCTCCCTCACCGTCCCCGGCATCAAGTACGTGATCGACCCGGGCAACGCCCGCATCTCCCGGTACAGCCACCGCACGAAGGTGCAGCGTCTGCCCATCGAGGCGGTCTCGCAGGCCAGCGCCAACCAGCGCAAGGGCCGCTGCGGCCGTACCAGCGACGGCATCTGCATCCGGCTGTACTCCGAGGACGACTTCCTCGCCCGGCCGGAGTTCACCGACGCCGAGATCCTGCGGACGAACCTGGCGTCCGTCATCCTGCAGATGACCGCGGCCGGGCTCGGCGAGATCGAGAAGTTCCCGTTCATCGACCCTCCGGACCACCGCAACATCCGCGACGGCGTCCAGCTCCTCCAGGAGCTCAACGCCCTCGACCCGGCGGAGAAGGACCCGCGCAGGCGCCTCACCGACACCGGCCGCAAGCTCTCCCAGCTGCCCGTCGACCCGCGGCTGGCCCGGATGGTCCTGGAGGCCGACAAGAACGGCTGTGTGCGCGAGGTCATGGTGATCGCCGCCGCGCTCTCCATCCAGGACCCGCGCGAGCGGCCGGCCGAGAAGCAGGCGCAGGCGGACCAGCAGCACGCCCGCTTCAAGGACGAGACGTCCGACTTCCTGGCGTACCTCAACCTCTGGCGGTACGTGCGCGAGCAGCAGAAGGAGCGCGGCTCGTCGTCGTTCCGCCGCATGTGCAAGCAGGAGTACCTGAACTTCCTGCGGATCCGCGAGTGGCAGGACATCTACACACAGCTGCGGACCGTCGCCAAACAGCTGGGCATCCATCCCAACGAGGACGACGCGCCCGAGCAGCAGGTCCATCTGTCCCTCCTCGCCGGACTGCTCTCCCACATCGGCATGAAGGACGTGAAGGAGAGCGCGACCGGGACGGGGACCGGGAAGGACGGCGGGCGCGAGGGCGGCAGGAGCACCACGAGGAACGAGTACGTGGGCGCCCGCAACGCCAAGTTCGCGATCTTCCCCGGTTCGGCACTCTTCAAGAAGCCCCCGCGCTTCGTGATGTCCGCCGAGCTCGTCGAGACGTCCCGGCTGTGGGCCCGCGTCAACGCGCGGATCGAGCCCGAGTGGATCGAACCGCTCGCGGAGCACCTGCTGAAGCGCACCTACAGCGAGCCGCACTGGGAGAAGGACCAGGCCGCGGTGATGGCGTACGAGAAGGTCACGCTGTACGGCGTGCCGATCGTCGCCCAGCGGAAGGTCAACTACGGGCGCATCGACCCGGAGACCAGTCGTGAGCTGTTCATCCGCAACGCGCTCGTCGAGGGCGACTGGCGTACGCACCACAAGTTCTTCGCCGACAACCGCCGGCTCCTGACCGAGGTCGAGGAGCTGGAGCACCGGGCCCGGCGCCGGGACATCCTGGTCGACGACGACACGCTCTTCGACTTCTACGAGGAGCGGGTGCCCGAACACGTCGTGTCCGGCGCCCACTTCGACTCCTGGTGGAAGCACAAGCACAAGGAGGAGCCCGAGCTCCTCGACTTCGAGCGTTCGATGCTCATCCGGGAGTCGGCGGGGGCGGTCACGAAGGACGACTATCCGGACGCGTGGTGGCAGGGGCGGCTGAAGTTCCGGGTCACGTACCAGTTCGAGCCGGGTGCCGATGCGGACGGCGTGACCGTCCACATCCCGCTCCAGGTGCTGAACCAGGTCACGGACGAGGGCTTCGAGTGGCAGATCCCGGGGCTGCGCGAGCAGGTCGTCACCGAGCTGATCCGCTCCCTGCCGAAGCCGATCCGCCGCAACTACGTGCCCGCGCCCGACTTCGCCCGCCGGTTCCTGGAGCGGGCGGTGCCGCTGCAGGAACCTCTGACGGTGACGCTGGCACGCGACCTCCGGCGCATGGTCGGCGTACCGCTCACGGCCGACGACTTCGACTGGTCCCGGCTCGACGACCACCTGAAGATCACTTTTCGGATCGTCGACGAGCGGCGCCGCAAGCTGGCCGAGGACAAGGACCTGGAGGTCCTGAAGCTGCGGCTGAAGCCGAAGGCGCGCCAGGCGATCTCGCAGGCCGCGGCGGCGACCGCCGAACGGCAGGGCGGGGAGTCCCTGGAGCGCTCGGGGCTGACCGACTGGACCATCGGCTCCCTCACCCGCCTCTTCGAGACGCGCCGGGCCGGCCAGCCGGTGAAGGCGTACCCGGCGCTGGTGGACGACGGTCCGAAGGCGGACACCGTCTCCGTACGCCTCTTCGACACCGAGGCCGAGCAGCAGCAGGCGATGTGGAGGGGCACACGGCGGCTCATCCTGCGCAACATCCCGGTCAACCCGGGGAAGTTCGCCTCGGACAAGCTGACCAACGCGCAGAAGCTCGCCCTGTCCGCGAACCCCCACGGATCGGTGCAGGCCCTGTTCGACGACTGCGCCACGGCCGCCGCCGACAAGCTCATCGGGGACTTCGGGGGCCCGGCGTGGGACGAGGAGTCGTACCGGAAGCTGTACGAGAAGGTGCGCGCGGAGATCGTCGACACGACGGTCCGCACGGTCGGGCAGGTCGAGCAGGTGCTGGCCGCCTGGCAGGCCTGTGAGCGCCGCCTGAAGGGCGTACGGAGCCCTGTGCTCCTGGCGAACCTGGCGGACGTACGGACGCAGCTGGACGCCCTCGTGCGGCCCGGCTTCATCACGGCGACGGGCCTGCGGCGGCTGCCGGACCTGATGCGCTACCTGGTCGCGGCGGACCGCCGGCTCCAGCAGATGCCGACCAACGTCCAGCGGGACACCAGCCGGATGGAGAAGGTCCACGAGATGCAGGACGAATACGCCTGGCTGCTCGAGCAGCTGCCGCCGGGCCGGCCCGTCCCGTCCTCCGTGCTGGACATCCGCTGGATGATCGAGGAGCTGCGGGTCAGCTACTTCGCGCACGCGCTGGGCACGGCGTACCCCGTCTCCGACAAGCGGATCGTGAAGGCGATCGACGCGGCCGCACCGTAACGGTGCCCGCACACCGGGTGAGTTCGCTAGGGAGGCCAACCCTCCTGTAGAGTCCTGTCTCGCAGCGCAACGCAAGATCGCACTGCGAAACCTGGTCCTGTGGAGCAGTTTGGAGTGCTCGCCACCCTGTCAAGGTGGAGGCCGCGGGTTCAAATCCCGTCAGGACCGCAGAAGAAGAAAAGAAGGCCCCGCATCCTCGTGGATGCGGGGCCTTCCGCATGCCGCGGCGCCGGTGTCCGCACCACATCCGCCCCACGATCCTCCCCGGCCCCGCCCGCCGGCCCACGGTCTTGACGCCGTCACATTCCGCAAGTACTCAGGGGTCAGACCCCGAGTCCTGAGCCACCACCGGAGGTGACCATGGCGGCGACAGTCCGGCATGAGACACGAGCCCTCCTCCGCGCCCACCTGTCGGCCGCCTCCGGCCACCCCCACAGGACGAAGCACTGTCCCGTCTGCCATCGCCTCCTGCGTCTCGCCTCGGCCTCGGACCCGGACCCGGAGAGCACCGCGGAGAGCGCCACGGAGGACCAGGCCTCCTCCCCGGCCTGAGGGGTCCGTGCCAACTGCCCCTCGCGCGGGCCCAGATGAACAGGGCCTCCTTTAGCGCAGGTACGCCACGCACAACAAGGAGCGGGCGGTGTGACGGGTGTCACCGCATAAGTTTTCAAACATGCGAAATTTACCCCTCACCTACAACAGGTCAATTTAATATGTGCAATTGCACTCCACCCCGGAGGCGGTCCACAGCTGATCCGACAGCCTCGCCCAGACCACGACAAGGCCACTCACAGACACACCCGGCGAGCGCGCACACCCGATGACCAGCGCACAAAAAAGATCGCGCTGGACTCGGCGGAGTCCAGCGCGATCTACGACGCACCCACACTGCTGGTGGTTCTTGCTCGGGCGTGGACCCCGTTGGGGCGGGATCCGCGTCGCTTGGAGCTTGGGTCAAGGGCCCTTCGACAAGTCGGGGGAACTGCCGAAATGCCCTGCTATGCAGCTATGCAGTTGTTGTTCAGGCTTCGCTGCGCTGCTGCGGAATGCCCGCCAGCAGAGCGCGGACCTCTGCTTCGCGGTAACGGCGATGCCCGCCGAGCGTACGGATCGACGTGAGCTTGCCGGCCTTCGCCCACCGCGTGACCGTCTTCGGGTCCACGCGGAACATCGTGGCGACCTCAGCCGGGGTCAGCAGCGGCTCGGCATCAGGGGTGCGAGCGGTCATGAGCGGCCTCCTCGGGAGAACCGATCGTTCTCGGTTCTTTCCTCTAAATTCTGCACCTTGACCCGCGTTGCCCGAAATGGCGGATGCGGGTCGAGTCGGTTATAGGACGAACGGCTTGTCCTCGGCACTACAACTACACCATCCGTCCAGCCACGTCGGCCAAACCGATGGAATTGCCCTCCCAGGTGTTCATCAGCGACGGAAGCCGATGGACCATGCCATAGCGGACAGTCACACCACTGTGACGATCAGTCACAGGACGATCAGGAGTCACAAGAAACCCCCATAGCGCGCAATACCAAGATTCCACCCATACGCGGGCAGAAGGAGCCCTCCCCGGACTCCTTGTCCTATTTTGGCATGAGGAGGGGCGTTAGGCGCAAGGTCCGCGTAAGTGCCGTCCGTCACGCTTACCCCGTTAGACCCGGATCGGGACTAACGTCCTGCGGACAGCATGACGCACAGCGACCGCTGATTCAAAAAGAAGGTTCCGAAGAGGCGTACGAGCGGCCCCAGTTCGCCGCGCCGCCTCAGTTCGCCGAGCGGCGGTCCCGGACCGACCGCCACCGTTCGATCAGCCGGCCGTACGCCTCCCCGGCCGCGGCACCGTCGCCTGTGCGCAGCGCCTCGATGCCCCCGGCGACGTCCGCGGCCGAGTGGTCGCCGTCCAACTCCCCGGCGGGCAGGACGTGTACGAGGCCGCCGTAGTCCAGCTCCACGAGCGAGCGGGGGTGGAACTCCTCCAGCCAGCGCCCCACGTCCACCAGGCCGTCGATCAGCGGCCCCTCGTCGAGGGTGTCCCGCAGCGTCCGCAGAGCCCGCGCCACCCGCCGCCGCGCCTGCACCATCGGCGTGCGGTAGCGGAGCACGGGCGCGTCCTCCTCCGGCTCCGAACCGCCCCCGGAACCGGCCCCCTTGTCGTACTCGCGCTCCTCGTCCGAGACGAGCACGAACCAGTGCAGCGGGACCTGCCAGGTCGACATGCGGATCCAGGGCCGGGCGTCGGGGTTGCGGCTCAGCCAGCGTTCGTGGTCCTGGGCCGCCTGCCTGCGTACGAGTTCGGGCAGCGCGGCGTCCAGGACGACCGCGGGCAGTTCCTCCCCCAGGTCGCCCAGCGCCTCCCAGCCGCGCAGCCGGGTCCGCCAGGGGCACACGCACAGCACGCCGTCCACGTCCGCCACGAACGCGTCCCCGCTCTCGTGGACCGGCACCGCGACCGGCGGCACCGGCAGCAGGTCGGCCAGCGAGCGGCGCAGCTCGTCCTGGTACGAGGGGCGCGCGGGCCGGCGCGCGTAGCGTGCCCAGTGGCCTCGCTCCGGTTCGGGGAAGGCCGCGAGGGGTTCGTAGACGCGGAGGTAGGACGCGTACGGGACGATCAACGAGGACACCTTGGGCACGCTTGCTCCCTCCCCATCCGGCCCGGCGGAAAACCGTGCGGCCCACGCGGGGCGCGCGGGAAACCACTGCAAATCGTCCCACGCCCGCCCGGGTCCGTACTCCGGGAGGGGGTGATCCCGACCACTGCGCCGATGGCGGTCCGGCGCAGGCTCTAATCTCGTGCCACACGGACCCCCGCCACCCGTACGAGGGCCGCTCCGCCCGCCGCTCTTTACCTGGGAGTCACCACAGTGACCGACGTAACCGGCAGCCCCGACGACGTACTGCACACCCTGTTCCGGACGGATCAGGGCGGCCATGAGCAGGTCGTGCTCTGCCAGGACCGCGCCACCGGCCTCAAGGCCGTCATCGCCATCCACTCGACCGCCCTGGGCCCCGCCCTCGGCGGCACCCGCTTCTACCCGTACGCGAGCGAGGAGGCGGCCGTCGCGGACGCGCTGAACCTCGCGCGCGGGATGTCGTACAAGAACGCCATGGCCGGTCTCGACCACGGCGGCGGCAAGGCCGTGATCATCGGTGACCCCGAGCAGATCAAGACCGAGGACCTGCTCCTCGCGTACGGCCGCTTCGTGTCCTCCCTCGGCGGGCGGTACGTGACCGCCTGCGACGTCGGCACCTACGTGGCCGACATGGACGTCGTGGCGCGCGAGTGCCGCTGGACGACCGGGCGTTCCCCCGAGAACGGCGGTGCGGGCGACTCGTCGGTCCTGACGGCCTTCGGGGTCTTCCAGGGCATGCGGGCCTCCGCGCAGCACCTGTGGGGCGGCCCGTCGCTGCGCGGCCGCACCGTCGGCGTCGCGGGCGTCGGCAAGGTGGGACGGCACCTGGTGGAGCACCTGCTGGAGGACGGCGCCCGGGTCGTGATCGCGGACGTGCGGCAGGACGCCGTGGGCCGCATCGCCGACAGGCACCCCTCCGTGGAGGTCGCCGTGGACACCGAGCGGCTGATCCGGACCGAGGGGCTCGACATCTACGCCCCGTGCGCGCTCGGCGGCGCCCTGGACGACGAGTCCGTGCCGGCCCTCACCGCGAAGATCGTGTGCGGCGCCGCCAACAACCAACTGGCGCACCCGGGCGTGGAGAAGGACCTCTCCGACCGCGGGATCCTCTACGCGCCGGACTACGTGGTGAACGCCGGCGGTGTCATCCAGGTGGCCGACGAGCTCCACGGCTTCGACTTCGACCGGTGCAAGGAGAAGGCCGCGAAGATCTTCGACACCACGCTGGCCATATTCGCTCGTGCGAAGGAGGACGGGATTCCGCCGGCCGCCGCGGCCGACCGGATCGCCGAGAACCGCATGGCGGAGGCCCGCCGTCCCTGACGGTCCCGGGCCCTGCGGAAGCCCCTCGGGGGCGCCCGTCGGCGAGTGCGGGAGAGAACTCTCACGTTCGTCGGCGGGTCGCTCGCCGAGAAGAGGTTAAAATCGCGGTTGACCAGCGAGGACAGGGCCTTCGCAGGTCCTGGGCGCAGGCGCGTCCTGTGGGCGACGTACCGTATGGGCGTGGGCTCAGGTACCGTGGAAGCCCTACGGACCGGTCTCTCCACGGAGAGTCCGTTCCAGATCATGAACGCGTGTCAAGACTCTGGGGCCGTCGAGCCTCATATCCAAGGGGGTCGAGCCATGGGGCGCGGCCGGGCAAAGGCCAAGCAGACGAAGGTCGCCCGCCAGCTGAAGTACAGCAGCGGCGGGACTGATCTGTCGCGTCTGGCCAATGAGCTGGGCGCTTCGACTTCGCAACAGCCGCCGAATGGCGAGCCGTTCGAGGACGACGACGAGGAAGACGACCCGTACGCCCAGTACGCGGATCTCTACAACGACGACGAGGACGAGGACGATGAGTCCGGTCCTGCGTCGCAACGCCGCGGGGCTTGACGCACCAGCTGCGCTCGTCGTTCTAGCTGCGCTTCACCCGGTCCGGGGTTTCTCACCGGACCGGGTTTTGTGCATGCCGCTCCGCAGGGAGCGGGGTGACTTTCTGTCGGCCGGCCAGCTGCGGGTCGGTGGGGGCCGGTCGCGCCGTTCCCCGCGCCCCTGACGGGGCGCGGGGTCGTCAGCGGGATGCGTAGTCGTTGATCAGGGCCGCGCCCGTCTCGTGGGCGCCGCGGTCGGTGATCTCGCCCGCCACCCAGGCCTCCACGCCCCGGTCGGCGAGGGTGGTCAGGGCCGCGTCCGCGGAGTCCTGCGGGACGATCGCGATCATGCCCACGCCCATGTTCAGCGTCTTCTCCAGCTCCAGGCGCTCCACCCGGCCGGTGGTGCCGACGAGGTCGAAGACAGGGGCCGGGGTCCAGGTGGCGCGGTCGACGATCGCGTGCAGGCCGTCCGGGATCACCCGGGCCAGGTTGGCCGCGAGGCCGCCGCCCGTGATGTGCGAGTACGCGTGCACGTCCGTCGTGCGGGTCAGCGCCAGACAGTCCAGCGAGTAGATCTTGGTGGGCTCCAGGAGCTCCTCGCCGAGCGTGCGGCCGAACTCCGCGACGTGGCTGTCGAGCTTCAGGTCCGCGCGGTCGAAGAGCACGTGCCGGACGAGCGAGTACCCGTTCGAGTGAAGGCCGGAGGACGCCATGGCGATCACCGCGTCACCCGTACGGATACGATCCGCGCCCAGCAGCCGGTCGGCCTCCACGACCCCGGTACCGGCGCCTGCGACGTCGAAGTCGTCCGGGCCCAGCAGACCGGGGTGCTCGGCCGTCTCGCCGCCCACCAGGGCGCAGCCCGCGAGGACACAGCCCTCGGCGATGCCCTTCACGATGGCCGCCACGCGCTCCGGGTGGACCTTGCCGACGCAGATGTAGTCGGTCATGAAGAGCGGCTCCGCGCCGCACACCACGATGTCGTCCATGACCATCGCGACCAGGTCGTGGCCGATGGTGTCGTACACGCCGAGCTGCCGGGCGAGGTCGACCTTCGTGCCCACGCCGTCCGTGGCGGAGGCGAGCAGCGGGCGCTCGTACCGCTTGAGGGCGGAGGCGTCGAAGAGGCCGGCGAAGCCGCCCAGGCCGCCAAGGCCCGCGACTTCGGGGCGCTGCGTCTTCTTCACCCACTCCTTCATCAGTTCGACCGCGCGGTCGCCCGCTTCGATGTCGACGCCCGCCGCTGCGTAGCTGGCACCAGTTGTCTCAGACATGAGGGTGAGGACTTTCGTGTCGTACAGCGGTGTCGCTGCGAGGTTGCTGCGCGGTCTTACGGACGACGGATCGCGTCGGCCGCGGCCGTGGCGGCGGGGCCCGCGGCCAGCTCGGTCTCCAGCAGCTGCTTGCCGAGCAGCTCGGGGTCCGGGAGGTCCATCGGGTACTCGCCGTCGAAGCAGGCACGGCAGAGGTTCGGCTTGTCGATGGTGGTGGCCTCGATCATGCCGTCGATGGAGATGTACGAGAGGGAGTCGGCGCCGAGGGAGGTACCGATCTCCTCGATGGTCATGCCGTTGGCGATCAGCTCCGCGCGGGTGGCGAAGTCGATGCCGAAGAAGCAGGGCCACTTCACGGGCGGCGAGGAGATCCGGATGTGGATCTCGGCCGCGCCCGCCTCGCGGAGCATGCGGACCAGGGCGCGCTGGGTGTTGCCGCGCACGATCGAGTCGTCCACGACGACCAGGCGCTTGCCCTTGATGACTTCCTTGAGCGGGTTCAGCTTCAGCCTGATGCCCAGCTGGCGGATGGTCTGTGAAGGCTGGATGAAGGTCCGGCCCACATACGCGTTCTTCACCAGGCCGGCGCCGAACGGGATGCCGGAGGCCTCTGCGTAACCGATCGCGGCGGGCGTCCCGGACTCCGGGGTCGCTATGACCAGGTCGGCCTCGACCGGGGCTTCCTTCGCCAGCCGGCGGCCCATCTCGACCCGCGAGAGGTAGACGTTCCGGCCGGCGATGTCGGTGTCCGGGCGGGCCAGGTACACGTACTCGAAGACACAGCCCTTGGGCTTCGCTTCCGCGAACCGGGAGCTTCGCAGGCCGTTCTCGTCGATGGCGATGAACTCGCCCGGCTCGATCTCGCGGACGTAGGCGGCGCCGCAGATGTCGAGGGCGGCGGACTCGGAGGCGACGACCCAGCCGCGCTCCAGGCGGCCGAGGACCAGCGGGCGGATGCCCTGCGGGTCACGCGCGGCGTAGAGGGTGTGCTCGTCCATGAAGACGAGCGAGAAGGCGCCCTGGACCTGCGGGAGGATCGTGGCGGAGGCCTCTTCGACGGTCAGCGGCCTGCCGTCGTCGTCGACCTGGGCGGCCAGCAGGGCCGTGAGCAGGTCGGTGTCGTTGGTCGCCGCGACCCGGGGGGTGCGGCCCTCCTGCTTGGGGAGGTCGGCGACCATCCCGGCCAGCTCCGCCGTGTTGACGAGGTTGCCGTTGTGGCCGAGCGCGATCGAGCCGTGCCCGGTGGCACGGAAGGTCGGCTGGGCGTTCTCCCAGGTGGAGGCACCGGTGGTCGAGTAGCGGGCGTGACCGACCGCGATGTGACCGAGCAGGGAGCCCAGGGATGCCTCGTCGAAGACCTGGGACACGAGGCCCATGTCTCTGAAGACGAGGATCTGGGAGCCGTTGCTGACCGCGATTCCCGCGGATTCCTGGCCTCGATGCTGGAGGGCGTAGAGCCCGAAGTAAGTGAGCTTGGCGACCTCTTCACCGGGAGCCCAGACTCCGAAGACGCCGCAAGCGTCCTGGGGGCCTTTCTCGCCGGGGAGCAGATCATGACTGAGTCGTCCGTCACCACGTGGCACGCCACCGAGTGTAGGCGAGATCGACCACTGGTCCGAATTGGGGAAGTGCCCGGACGGCGCCGCGGGGCGCCGCCCGCCGGGGGTCACTTCGCGGCGACGGCTTCCAGGCCCGCGCCGTTCGCGCTGGTCAGCGTGAGATCGCCGCCCTCCAGCCGGTATTTCACCGTGCCGCCGAAGAGCTTCAGCAGGGACCTCTCGGTGTCCATGAGTGAGTCGGAGCACATCTTCCGGGTGGTGCCCGGCGTGCCCAAAGTGATAGTGCCGTCGCCGACCGTGGCCTTCGCCGTCACCCTGTTGCAGCCGAGCTCGCCGCTGACGGTGCCCTTCGCCTTGTCGAAGGTCAGATGGACCCGGCCCTCGGCCTCGTCGGACAGGGCGACGGCGGAGCCGCCCTCCGTGCCGTCCTTCGCGTCGCTCTTCACCGTGCCGGTGACGTTCCACTTCGTGCCGTACAGGTCGGCGGGCTTGTCGGCGGTGAGGTTCACGGTGTATCCGTCCGCGGTGGTGAGCGTCAGCTCGTCGTCGTCGACCTCGGCCTTGATCGTGCTGTCGGAGATGGCCTCGCCGAGCTGCGACTCGAAGTCCATCGTGCCCTTGGCCGTGCAGGCCATCTTCGTCTTCACGGTGTCGTCGCCGACCGTGATCGTGTCGCCCTTGATCTCGGCGCTCGCCCCGAAGTGGTTGCAGCCGTAGTTGCCGCCGACCGTGCCGTCCTTCGCGAACTCGATGTGGGCGCCGGAGGGGGCGGCGTGCTCCTTGCCGTCGACGGTCACGCTCCGCACGTTCCACTGCTTGCCGGTGATCCCGGCGGCCTGCCGGGTGCCGACGGAGCTGGAACCGGATTCCTTGCCACCGCTTTCCGTGCCGCAGGCGGCCGTGGCGAGGAGTCCGGTGACCGCCAGGGCGCCGATACCGGCCCGGGTGCCGAGGGCGCTGAGGTTGAATCGCTGCGTGTGCATGTCGCTTCGACGGGGCGGGTGGGGTGTCTGGTTCCCTCGCCGCGTAACGGCCGCACAACGGCGGGCCCGGGTGCGCCGCCCCGGCCGGCGTGCGGGGTCAGCCCATCAGGGGAAGCAGTCCGCCCAGGTCGGCGCGTTCTCCGCTCGCGCGGACCTTCGCGTCGTCGAGGGCCGTCCTCCACCGCGTGCGCCCGGTCGCGAGGCGGATCCAGGTGAGGGGATCCGTCTCGACGACGTTCGGCGGGGTGCCGCGGGTGTGGCGAGGCCCCGGCACGCACTGCACGACCGCGTACGGCGGTACGCGCACCTCGGTGGAGGCGCCGGGCACCCTCACGGCGAGCGTGTCGGCCAGCAGGCGGGTGCAGGCGGCGAGGGCCTGGCGGTCGTACGGGATGCCGAGGCCCGGGACGGCGGCGTTCAGGTCGTCGGTGTGGACGACCAGCTCCACGGTGCGGGTGACCAGGTAGTCGGCCAGGGTCATCGCCCCCACGCGCGTGGCGAGCAGCCGGTCGCCGGGGGCGGCCGGCAGGCGCTCGGTGAACCTGGTCCCGGTGCGCTCGTACAGCGCGTCGAGGTCCGGCTCGGCGGCGGCGAGCGCGTGCACGTCGTCGTCGACCTCCGCCGCCCGCGGGGCCGTCGCGGACGGCCAGTCGAGCAGGGCGAGCGGGGGGCCGGCCGGCTCGTCCCCGTCCAAGCCGCGGCTCACGGCCTCCAGCGCCATGGTGAGGTGCGCGGCCAGCTCCCGCACGGTCCAGTCGCCGAGGGCGGTCGGCGCGGCGAGCTGCTCCGGGGTCAGGCCGCGTACGGCCGCCCGTACGCTCCCGAACTGGGCGAGCACCGCGGCGCGGGTCTTCGCCGGGTCGTAGGTACGGAGGCGTTTCTTGGCCGGGGGCATGCCATGAGCCTAGCGAGGCCTTGGGGGGCCTCGGGAGAGCGTCGGGTGCGGCCCGGTGGGGGCCGGCCGCGCAGTTCCCCGCGCCCCTGAGAGCCACGGGGCCGGGCGAGTCGGTACGGCGCGTCCGCCGGCGCCCCGTCAGGGGCGCGGGGAACTGCGCGATCGACCCCCACCGGGCGGAGGACGAACCACCGCCCGGTGGGGGCGCGCGCGACTACGCCAGGAGCGCCGGAATCGTGGCCTCGTGGGCCGTGCGGAGTTCGGTCAGGGGGAGGCTGAACTCGCCCTGGACCTCCACCGCGTCACCGTCGACGACACCGATGCGGGCGACGGGCAGCCCCCGCGCCCCACACATGTCGTTGAAGCGGAGTTCCTCGGAGCGCGGGATCGCGACGACGGCGCGGCCCGCGGACTCGGAGAAGAGGAACGTGAAGGCGTCGAGCCCGTCGGGTACGACGAGCCGGGCGCCCTTGCCGCCGAGCAGCGCCGACTCGACCACGGCCTGGATCAGACCGCCGTCGGACAGGTCGTGCGCGGCGTCGATCATGCCGTCGCGGGAGGCGGAGATCAGGATCTCGCCGAGCAGGCGTTCCCGCTCCAGGTCCACGGCCGGCGGCAGTCCGCCCAGGTGGTCGTGGACGACCTGCGACCAGGCCGAACCGCCGAACTCCTCGCGGGTGTCACCGAGCAGGTAGAGGAGCTGACCCTCTTCCCGGAAGGCGGCCGGGGTGCGGCGGGCGACGTCGTCGATGACGCCGAGGACCGCGACGACCGGGGTCGGGTGGATGGCCGCCTCGCCCGTCTGGTTGTAGAGCGAGACGTTGCCGCCGGTCACCGGGGTGCCCAACTGCAGGCAGCCGTCGGCCAGCCCGCGGATGGCCTCCGCGAACTGCCACATGACGGCCGGGTCCTCGGGCGAGCCGAAGTTCAGGCAGTCGGAGACGGCGAGCGGCTTGGCGCCGGTCGTCGCGACGTTCCGGTACGCCTCGGCCAGGGCCAGCTGGGCGCCGTGGTACGGGTCCAGCTTGGTGTAGCGGCCGTTGCCGTCCGTGGCGATGGCGACGCCGAGCCCGGACTCCTCGTCGATGCGGATCATGCCCGAGTCCTCGGGCTGGGCCAGCACCGTGTTGCCCTGCACGAAGCGGTCGTACTGGGAGGTGATCCAGGACTTGGAGGCCTGGTTCGGCGAGGAGACCAGCCGCAGGACCTGACTGCGCAGCTCCTGCGAAGTGGTCGGCCGGGGCAGCTTGTTCGCGTCGTCCGCCTGGAGCGCGTCCTGCCACTCGGGGCGGGCGTACGGGCGCTCGTAGACCGGGCCGTCGTGCGCGACCGTGCGCGGGTCGACGTCGACGATCTTGCCGCCGTGCCAGTAGATCTCCAGGCGGTCGCCGTCGGTCACCTCACCGATGACGGTGGCGATGACGTCCCACTTGTCGCAGATCTCCAGGAAGCGGTCGACCTTCGACGGCTCGACGACCGCGCACATCCGTTCCTGCGACTCGCTCATGAGGATCTCCTCGGGCGAGAGCGTGGAGTCGCGCAGCGGTACGTCGTCGAGGGTGACGCGCATACCGCCGGAGCCGTTGGAGGCGAGCTCGCTGGTGGCACAGGACAGGCCGGCCGCGCCCAGGTCCTGGATGCCGACGACCAGCTTCTCGGCGAAGGCCTCCAGGGTGCACTCGATGAGGAGCTTCTCCTGGAAGGGGTCGCCGACCTGCACGGCCGGGCGCTTCGACGGCTTGGCGTCGTCAAAGGTCTCGGAGGCCAGGATGGAGGCGCCGCCGATGCCGTCGCCGCCCGTGCGGGCCCCGTACAGGATGACCTTGTTGCCGGCGCCGGACGCCTTCGCGAGGTGGATGTCCTCGTGCCGCATGACGCCGATGGCACCGGCGTTGACCAGCGGGTTGCCCTGGTAGCAGGCGTCGAAGACGACCTCGCCGCCGATGTTCGGCAGGCCCAGGCAGTTGCCGTAGCCGCCGATGCCGGCGACGACGCCGGGCAGCACGCGCTTGGTGTCGGGGTGGTCGGCCGCGCCGAAGCGCAGCGGGTCCACGACCGCGACCGGGCGGGCGCCCATGGCGATGATGTCGCGCACGATGCCGCCGACGCCGGTGGCCGCGCCCTGGTAGGGCTCGACGTACGACGGGTGGTTGTGCGACTCGACCTTGAAGGTGACCGCGTAGCCCTGGCCGACGTCCACGACACCGGCGTTCTCGCCGATGCCGACCAGCAGGGCGTCGCTCTGCGGGGCCTTCTCGCCGAACTGGCGCAGGTGCACCTTGGAGGACTTGTACGAGCAGTGCTCGGACCACATGACGGAGTACATGGCGAGCTCGGCGCCGGTGGGCCGGCGGCCGAGGATCTCCACGACCCGCTCGTACTCGTCCTTCTTCAGGCCCAGTTCGGCCCAGGGAAGGTCGACGTCAGGGGTCTCGGCCGCGTGCTCGACCGTGTCCAGAGGCGTCCGGCTCATGCGTTGACCAGCTTCTTGAGGATCGAGGTGAAGAAGGGCAGGCCGTCGGTGCGGCCGGAGCCGACCAGGGGCTCCACGGCGTGCTCCGGGTGCGGCATGAGACCCACGACGTTGCCCGCCGCGTTCGCGATGCCGGCGATGTCCCGCAGCGAGCCGTTGGGGTTGCCGTAGCCGTCGGCCGCGTCACCGCCGGTCACGTAACGGAAGGTGACCCGGCCCTCCGCCTCGAGCATGTCGAGGGTGCGCTCGTCGGCGACGTACCGCCCGTCCATGTTCTTCAGAGGGATGTGGATCTCCTGGCCGGACTCGTAGTCGGCGGTCCAGGCGGTCGACGCGTTCTCCACCCGCAGCTTCTGGTCGCGGCAGATGAAGTGGAGGTGGTCGTTGCCGAGCATCCCGCCGGGCAGGAGATGCGCCTCGGTGAGGATCTGGAAGCCGTTGCAGATGCCGAGCACCGGCATTTCCGCCTTCGCCTGCTCAATGACGGTCTCCATCACCGGCGAGAACCGCGCGATGGCACCGGCGCGCAGATAGTCGCCGTACGAGAAACCGCCGCACAGCACCACCGCGTCGACCTGCTTGAGGTCCTTGTCCTTGTGCCAGAGGGCGACGGGTTCGGCGCCGGCGAGCTTGATCGCGCGCTGGGTGTCCCGGTCGTCGAGGCTTCCAGGGAAAGTGACGACGCCGATACGAGCGGTCACTTTCCGGCCTCCACGACTTCCTCGACCTTGACGACGAAGTCCTCGATCACGGTGTTGGCGAGGAAGGATTCGGCGAGTTCGTGGATGCGGGCGAGCGCGGCGTCGTCCACCGGCCCGTCAACTTCCAGTTCGAATCGCTTTCCCTGACGTACGTCGGAGATGCCTTCGAAACCGAGACGCGGCAGTGCACGCTGCACCGCCTGGCCCTGGGGGTCGAGGATCTCCGGCTTGAGCATGACGTCGACTACGACGCGTGCCACTGGCACTCCCGGTGTGTGGTGCTGAGCAGGTTCCTTCAGACTACCCGTACAAAATTTCTACGCGGGTAGATTCGTAGGAAAGTACGTGACGGTCATCACGATTCCGCATCGAGGGGCTATCGTCGGGCGCCTTCGCGAAAAATCCTGGGAAAGATCCGGATCAGGACCGGGCTTCCTATTGCCCTGCGGACACGCCAAGGGATTTAGTCGAGCTTCACATTGGATTGCCGAGCACTGTACAAATGA
Source organism: Streptomyces sp. V3I8 (assembly GCF_030817535.1). Classification (NCBI taxonomy): domain Bacteria; kingdom Bacillati; phylum Actinomycetota; class Actinomycetes; order Kitasatosporales; family Streptomycetaceae; genus Streptomyces; species Streptomyces sp. V3I8. The sequence continues at coordinate 4,211,951 of NZ_JAUSZL010000002.1, forward strand.
ATTGGCAATACCAGATACTTTGCTCAATCACCCATAAAAGCAGCCGGACAGTCGGCACCTGTGCACGCCGTCGGGCGTCGCCGGAGAGGTGCCGCACGAAGGGACCGATATTCGTGGCGCAGCGTGTCGTAGTCACTCTTTTCGACGACATCGACGGCTCGGAAGCGGCGGAGACGATCGCCTTCGGCCTGGACGGCAAGTCGTACGAGATCGACTTGAATCCGGCGAATGCCGAGCGGTTGCGCGCGGCGCTGGAGCCGTACGTGGAGGCCGGGCGGAAGCGGTCGCGGTCCGGCAAGGCGTACCGGGAGACCGCCGTGGCCCCCGATCCGGCCGCCGTGCGGGCGTGGGCGCAGTCCAACCGGTTCGAGGTGCCCGCGCGGGGGCGGATTCCGAAGCGGGTCTATGAGGCGTTCGCCGCGGCGCAGTGAGCGGGGGTCGGGCCTGGGCCCTTGCCCGCCGGGGCGGGCGGCCCCATGGGGCGGGTAGGGGCGGTTGTTCGTCGGGTGCGGGTGGCGGGGGCTGAGCGCGCCGTTCCCCGCGCCCCTGAAAGCGGGGGCCGCGCCTTCGTGGGCGGGTTCCTCGCGACCCTGGCGGGGGTCGCCCGTGGGGGGCATCGGGGCCTGGGAGGCGTCGACTTGCGTTGCACCCCTGACCATCGGCTACAGTTCGGAGCACGCCGAGGGGCAAGGCCGAAAGGCCCGGCTCACCGGAGTCACGCGGGTGTAGTTCAGTAGCAGAACATCCCCCTTCCAGGGGGAAGGCGCAGTGTGCAATTCCTGTCACCCGCTCTGCATCGCCAGTACGGCCGATCTTCGGATCGGGTAGGCTGACGAGCGCGCCGATCGGTGAAAGCCGGTCGGAGGCAATGCGGACGTAGCTCAGTTGGTAGAGCGCAACCTTGCCAAGGTTGAGGTCGCCAGTTCGAACCTGGTCGTCCGCTCCGCTGAAGAAGAAAGACCCCGGTCAATCGACCGGGGTCTTTCTCGTGCGCCCGCCTTCGCCCGCCTTCGCCCGCCTGCGTCCACCTGCGGACGCCTGCGCGAGCGACTTCGCGGGCGACTGACATTTGTCATGTGCAGCGGTGACAGTCCGCACTGCCGCCGGCCGCCGGCCGCCGCCACGCTTGGGTCATGACTACCAACGAGCCCGTGATCGAGGTCACCGACCTGCGGCGCGTCTACGACGGAGGGTACGAAGCGGTCCGAGGGGTGTCCTTCGAGGTCGGCCGCGGCGAACTCTTCGCCCTGCTCGGGACCAACGGCGCCGGCAAGACCTCCACCGTCGAACTGGTCGAGGGCCTCGCGCGCCCGGCGTCGGGACGCGTACGTGTCCTGGGCCACGACCCGTACACCGAGCGCTCCGCGGTGCGCCCCCGCATCGGCCTCATGCTCCAGGAGGGCGGCTTCCCGTCCGAGCTGACCGTCTCGGAGACGGTCCGCATGTGGGCGGGCTGCACGAGCGGCGCCCGGCCCGAGAGCGAGGCCCTGTCACTGGTCGGTCTCACCCGCCGGGCCGGCGTACGCGTCAAGCAGCTGTCCGGCGGCGAGAAGCGGCGCCTGGACCTGGCGCTCGCCCTCCTCGGACGGCCCGAGGTGCTCTTCCTGGACGAGCCGACCACCGGCCTCGACGCCGAAGGGCGCCAGGAGACCTGGGAGTTGGTGCGCGAACTGCGCGCGACGGGCACCACCGTGCTGCTCACCACGCACTACCTGGAGGAGGCCGAGGGGCTCGCCGACCGGCTCGCGATCCTGCACGCCGGGCGGATCGCCGTCTCCGGCACCCCGGCCGAGGTCACCGCCTCCCAGCCGTCGCGGATCTCCTTCGAACTGCCCGCCGGCTACTTCCCCGGCGACCTTCCGCCCCTCGACTCCCTCGGCGTCACCGGGCACGAGACCGTGGGACGGGTCCTGCGGCTGCGTACGAACGAGCTGCAGCGGGCCGCCACCGGACTGCTGGTGTGGGCCGAACGGGCCGGCGTCGAGCTGCGGGGGCTCGACGTGCGCTCCGGGTCCCTGGAGGAGGCGTTCCTGCGGATCGCGCGGGACGTGTCCGAGCGGGACACCCTCGCGGCATCCCCCGCGCGGACCGCCGTGGACACGAAGAACCCCACCCGCCCGGACAAGGAGCACGCCGCATGAGCACGGACACCGTGAACAGGACCGCACCCCCGGCCCCGGCCGTGACCGCGGCCGGGCGCATGGCCTCCCTCGCGCGCGCCGAACTCACCCTGCTCGCGCGCAGCAGGGCCACCTTCTTCGCGGCCGTCTTCGTGCCGCTGGTCCTGCCGCTCAGCGTGCGTTCGACGGTCGAGGACATGGACCTGGCGGGGGCCGGCCTCTCGGTCGGCTCGGTCATCCTGCCCTCCGCCGTCGGCTTCTCCCTCCTGTTCGCCGTCTACAGCTCACTGGTCAGCGTCTACGCCGCCCGCCGCGAGGAGCTCGTTCTCAAGCGGCTGCGCACCGGGGAGCTGCGGGACGCGGAGATCCTGACGGGTGCCGCCGTCCCGTCGGTCCTCATCGGCCTGGTGCAGTGCCTGGTGCTGGTGGGCGTCTGTGCGGCGCTGCTCGACGTGGGGGCGCCCGAGGCACCCCTCCTCGCCGTGCTGGGGCTGCTGCTGGGGCTCGTGATGTGGCCGGCGCTCGCGGCGGTGACCGCGAGCTTCAGCCGGAGCGTGGAGGGCGCCCAGGTGGCCGCGATGCCGCTGCTGCTCCTGTCGATGATGGCCTCCGGCACCGTCGTGCCCTTCGAGGTCATGCCCGACCGGGTCGCCGCCGTCTGCGAGCTGCTGCCGCTGTCCCCCGTGATCACGCTGGTCCGCGGCGGCTGGGAGGGCAGCCTCTCCGCCTACGAGGCCCTGGGCGCGGTCGCGACGGCGCTGGCCTGGACCGTGCTCGCGGTGTTTGCTGTACGGAAGTGGTTCCGCTGGGAGCCGAGGCGCTGAGCGGAAACAGGACTGGGGCCGGCATGAGGAGTCCGGGAATGCGCAGGCCGGGCGTCTGGTGGCGCCGCAAGAGCACGCCGGCGAAGGTCGAGACGTACACCCGGTGGTCCTTCCACTTCTTCGGGGTGGTGGAGGTCACCGCGATCGGGCTGCCGGTGTTCCAGCCCGTGGGCGTCCGCCCGGGGCTCCTGCTGTTCCTGCTGCTGTGCGGGCACGCCGTGCTGTGCTCGGTGACCGCGTCCCGGGCGCTCGACTGGACGCGCGGCAGCCGGGAGCAGCCGATGCGCCTGCTCGTCGTGCTCGGCGCGGTCTCCTGGCTGCTCGGGGCCGCCGTGCTCGCCCTCGCGGAGTACGGGCCCGGGGGCGACGACGTCCTCTCGGCGTCGGTCACGCTCCATGTGGGCATGCTGTCCTTCGGGGCGGGCACCATCGTGCTCGGCATGCGCGACCGGCGGCGGGTGCCGGTGGTCGTGGCCGGGTTCGCCGGGGGTTCCGGCCTGCTGGCGCTGGCGCTGGGTCTCGCCGGACCCGCCGCGCTGGGCACGGCGACGGCCGTCCTGCTGGGCGGCGGTTTCCTCGCCTTCACCTCCGTCTTCTCCGTCTGGCTGCTCGACGCCGTGTTCGAGCTCGACGCGGCCCGCGAGACCCGTACCAGGCTCGCCGTCGCCGAGGAGCGGCTGCGTTTCGGACGCGACCTGCACGACGTGATGGGCCGCAACCTCGCGGTGATCGCGCTGAAGAGCGAGCTGGCCGTGCAGCTCGCGCGCCGCGAACGCCCCGAGGCCGTGGACCAGATGATCGAGGTGCAGCGGATCGCCCACGAGTCGCAGCGTGAGGTCCGCGAGGTCGTACGCGGCTACCGCGAGGCCGACCTGGGAGCCGAACTCGCGGGCGCGCAGGGCGTGCTGACCGCGGCCGGCGTCGACTGCGCGGTGACCGGCTCCGCGGCGGGGCTGCCCCCGGCGGTCCAGTCGGCGCTCGGCTGGGTCGTACGGGAGGCCACCACGAACGTGCTGCGGCACGGGGACGCCCGGCGGTGCCGGGTGTCCCTGGAGCCGGCCGGCGACCGCGTGGTCCTCACGGTCGAGAACGACGGGGTGGAGCGGCCCGCGCAGGACCCGTCCGGTGCCTCCCCGCCCCGGGGCGCCGCCGGGCCCGGCGGCGGGTCCGGTCTGGCCGGGCTGCGGGAGCGGCTGGCCGCGGTGGCCGGGACGCTGGAGGCGGGTCCCGTCGACGGCGACCTGTTCCGGGTCGTGGCCGAGGTGCCGCTGCCTCCCGCCTCCGCGCGCACGTCGTCCTCGGCCGCGTCCTCGGCGGCGTCCTCGGCCGCGTCCTCGGCGGCATCCTCCGTTCCGCGTTCCGTGAGTGAAGAGAGCGAAGAGGTCACCTCATGACGTCCGTACGGCCCATCCGGCTGCTGCTCGCCGACGACGAGCACCTCATCCGGGGGGCGCTCGCCGCGCTGCTGGGTCTCGAGGAGGACCTGCTCGTGGTGGCGGAGGCGGCCGACGGGCCCGAGGCACTGGCGATGGCCCGCGCGCACGAACCCGACGTGGCCGTGCTGGACCTGCAGATGCCCGGCGCCGACGGTGTGAGGGTGGCCACATCGCTGCGGACCGAACTGCCCGCCTGCCGGGTGCTGATCGTGACGAGCCACGGCCGCCCCGGGCACCTCAAGCGGGCGCTGACGGCGGGAGTGCGGGGGTTCGTCCCGAAGACGGTGAGCGCGCGACGGCTCGCGGAGATCATCCGTACCGTGCACGCGGGAAACCGCTACGTCGACCCGGAGTTGGCCGCCGACGCGATCTCGGCCGGGGACTCGCCGCTCACCGCGCGCGAGGCCGAGGTGCTGGAACTGGCCGCCGACGGCGCGCCCGTCGCGGAGATCGCGGAACGGGCCGCGCTCTCCCAGGGGACCGTGCGCAACTACCTGTCGTCGGCCGTGTCCAAACTCGGGGTCGAGAACCGTCACTCGGCGGTGCGTCTCGCACGGGAGCGAGGTTGGGTATAGTTGCTCTCGCGCCACGGCGCAGCGCGGACGTAGCTCAGTTGGTAGAGCGCAACCTTGCCAAGGTTGAGGTCGCCAGTTCGAACCTGGTCGTCCGCTCAGAGCCAAGAACCCCCGGTCACCGACCGGGGGTTCTTTGGTGACCGTCCGCGCTCAGGTCCAGGTCGTACCCGTCAGGCGCTCGTACGCCTCCACGTACTTGGCGCGGGTCGCGTCCACGACCTCCTGGGGCAGGGCGGGCGGCGGCTGCTCGCCGCGGCGGTCCCATCCGGACTCGGCGGAGGTCAGCCAGTCGCGGACGTACTGCTTGTCGAACGAGGGCTGCGCGTGGCCCGGCTCCCAGGTGTCGGCGGGCCAGAAGCGGGACGAGTCCGGGGTCAGCACCTCGTCGGCGATGACGAGCGTCTCACCGTCGCCGTCCAGGCCGAACTCGAACTTCGTGTCCGCGAGGATGATCCCCCGGTCGCGCGCGATGTCACGGCCGCGGCTGTAGACGGCGAGTGTCGCCTGCCGCAGCCTGGCCGCGGTCTCCGCGCCGACCTGGCGGGCGACCTCCTCGTACGCGACGTTCTCGTCGTGCTCGCCGACGGCGGCCTTGGTGGCCGGGGTGAAGATCGGGCCGGGCAGCTCCGAGCCGTCGCTCAGCCCCTCGGGCAGGGCGAGACCGCAGACGGTACGGGTCTCCTCGTACTCGGCGAGACCCGAGCCGGTGAGATAGCCGCGGGCGACGCACTCGACCGGGACCATCCGCAGGGACTTGCAGATCAGGGTGCGGCCCTGCCACTCGGCGGGCGCGCCGGGCGGCGGTTCGGTGCCCAGGACGTGGTTCGGCAGCAGATCGGCGATCTTGTCGAACCACCAGAGCGAGAGCTGCGTCAGGACGCGGCCCTTGTCGGGGATCTCCGTGGGCAGCACCCAGTCGTACGCGGAGATGCGGTCGCTGGCGACCATCACGAGGTCGCCCGCCTCGTTCTGGTACAGGTCGCGCACCTTGCCGGTGTGCAGGTGCACCAGACCCGGGACCTCTGGGGCCTCGGGCTTTTCGACGAATCCGGACACGGTTCCTCCCCGTGGTTCTGGCTGAATGCCTCGATTCTCCCGTACGGGAGGCCCGTACCCGGCCAGGGGTGGGTGTGAAGTCCGTACGAGGGCCCGCCGGGTGGCCTCAGTCGCGTTTGCAGATGCGGTCCAGGAGGTTGGCGGTGGCCCGCTGGACCCGGGTGTCGACGTGGCCCGGACGGTCCAGGGCCGGGGACCAGGCGAAGGTGCCGGAGGCGAAGACGAGGGCTCCGGAGTGCGCGCGGTACAGGGACGTCTCCTGGTGGCGGACGGCGCCCTCCGTGTCCCGGTACGGGGAGTGGGAGAGCAGGATGCGTCCCTGGTGCTCGGGAAGCACGGTACGGGGGAAGTAGCGGTCGGCCTCGCCCGCCACCATGCCCTCCAGTTCGTCGCCCTCGTGGGCGCCGGTCGCCTCCCACATCCAGTGGTCGGCGTTGCGGACGACGAGCGGGTGGGCCTCCGGGACCCGGCCCGCGTACTGGATGCCGAGGAGTTCCTGCTCCGGGCGGTCGATCTCGCGCCACAGTGCGGACTTCCCGGGTCCGCGGCGCTTGCGGCAGGTGAGCAGCCGGTCGGGGACGCCGGACGCGGAGGGCGCCAGCTCGACCTGCCAGTACATGGTGTTGGCGGAGAGGAAGACGAGGGAGGTGCCCTGCTCGCGGGCGACGTCCACGGTGCGGCGCATGGCGATGGACCAGTACTCGTCGTGGCCCGGAAAGACCAGGCCCCGGTAGCGCGTGGGGTCGACGCGGCCGGCGTGCAGGTCGCGGGCGTCGGCGTACGCGAGGTCGTAGCCGTAGCGCTCGGCCCAGCGGATGAAGTCGTAGGCGTGGCCCACGTGCAGCGGCAGGCCCGCGCCCGCGTACGGGCGGTCGAAGGAGACCGTCGTCGCGGCGTCGGCCTCGCCGAGCAGCCTGCCCTCCTCGTCCCACGCGTGGTAGAGGCTCGCGCCCGTGCGGCCGTCCTCCGGGTAGAGGTTGTACGCCTGCCAGGTGATGTCCGGCAGGACCAGCAGCAGGTCGGCGGGGCTGTCGTCGCGGACCGTGAACGGGATGTGGGAGCGGTGCCCGTCGTCGGTGGTGAGGACGGCCACGTACGCGCCGACGCTCCAGTACGACGGGACCTGCAGCCGCCAGGAGAGCCACCAGTGGTGGCAGGAGACCGTGCGCTCCGCGGTGAGCGGGGGCGGCTGGACGATCCCGGAGAGCCGCGGACTGGTGGTGATCTTGCTGGCTCCGTCGCCCCCGTAGTGCCCGATGCGGTAGATGTCGACGCCGAACTGCTGGGGCGGGTCCACCGTGATGTGGAAGTCGAGGGCCTCGCCGGGGGCGACCGCGCCGGCGGAGGTGAAGCCCTTGATCTGGCGGTGGACGTCGTCGGCCGTGCGGGGGCCTCCGGCGGCCGTGCGGGGCGTGGGGACGCGCGGGCCGGTGCTGCGGTACCGGTCGCCGTCCGCCGCGCCGGGGTGCGGGGTGTGGTCCACGTACCAGGGGACGACGTGGCCCGTGTCGTCGAAGTAGTTCTCGCTGCCGCGCAGCCAGGGGACGGGGCCCTGGCCGAAGGGGTCCGTGACGGCGTGTGCCAGCGCTCCCGACTCCCAGCGGCGGATCTGCTCGGTCCCCATGCGGCGTTCCCTCCCTCGTACACCGTCTGCCCCGGCGGGCCTCGCACGTCCGTACTGTGCGAATGCCGGCCTCAGCACATCACATTACGCATGCACACCGTCACCGTTCGTCGCGAATTTCCTTCGGTGCGTGGGGAGATGGGGGCTGGGGCGCCTCTGCCGGTGGCCCGGGGGGCCGGGGAGCCGGGGGGCCGGGGAGCCGGGGGGGGGCAGGGGGGTCAGACCAGGCGGACCGGTTTCTCGGGGCGGACGCCCACGTTCAGGAGCCAGGCCCGCAGGGGGGCCGGATCGCCCTCCTCGATGAGGCTGAGGACCCGGGGGCCCAGGTCGGCCGAGCGCTCGCCGCCGACGAGGAGGGACGGGCCGTCCAGCCAGTCGAGGCCCGGTGTCGCCCCGGCCGTGTCCATGGCCGCGCAGCAGACCATCGCCGTCACGTGGTCGCCCAGCAGGTCGCGGCCCGTGCGCGGCGGTTGCAGGGGGAAGAGCGGCAGCGCGCCGTCGTCCCAGAGCCCCAGGTCGGGTCCGCCCTGCCCGGCGGCGCCCGCGGACGGCGCCGCGGGCTCGGCGGCCACGGCGGCCTCCTCGCGCGCCAGCGCGGCGCTCAGGCCGGCCGCCAGCGCCGCGCTCCGCTCGGTGGCCGGACCGCCGTCCTCGTCGCTGTAACCGGAACCGGGGTCGGGGTCGGGGCTGGGGTCGGGGCTGGGGTCTGGGTCGGGGCCGGCTCTGTGGCTGTCCGGAGCGGGAGCGGGGGCGGGGGCGACCGCGGCGTGGGACGGGTCACCGGTCCGCGGGTCACCGGTCCGCAGTTCACCGATCCACAGGTCATCGGTCCGCAGGTCATCGGTCCGCGCGTCACCGGGCCGCAGTTCATCGGGCTGTGCGTCACCGGTCCGCGCGTCACCACCGGTCCGCGGGTCCGGCGGTGGTGGCGGCTTCGTGGTCAGGTGGTCCAGGACCCGGGACAGGGTCGGGCCCGCCGGGTCCGGGGCGCCCGGCTGCGCCGTGCGGGACACGCCCAGCGTGTCCAGCACCCGGTGCAGCCGCGCCGCGTCCGTACGCCACTTGCGGTCGACCACCTCGTCCGGGTACTCGGCCCAGTCGACCGGCGCCCAGTCGGGGCCGGCCCCGGCGGGTCCGCCGTGGAAGAGGCGGGCGGCTAGCAGGGACGTCGCCTCGTCGATCGCGCCCGGCTCCTCCAGCAGGTCGCAGGCGGGACGTTCGCCGAGCCGGGAGGCGAAGCCCTCGGCGAGCCGGTCGCGCCGGGAGAGCTCGGTGAGCGCCGCGACGACACCGGCGTCCAGCCGGGACGGCCACCGCCCCATGCGCCAGGCGGGCAGCGCGACCCTGGTCAGCAGCCGGTCCCAGCCCGCGTACGCCAGGCCCACCTGCTCCTGGGCGACGATCCGCAGGCCGTAGTCCACCGCCTGGGCGCGCTCCGCCGCCGCCGCGGCCACCCCCCGCTCCATCTCGGCCGCGTGCCCGCGGCAGCCGCGCAGCAGGATCCTGGTGATCCAGCCGGCCCCGCCGAGCACCAGCCGGGCCAGGGGGTTGCGTCCGGACGCCGACGTCACGGCCACGGCCGCGTCCAGACCGCGTACGAAGCGCCGGGCCGCGGCTATGTCGGGGTGCGCCGACGGTCCCGTACCGGCGACGACCGGTGCGAGGACGGCGCGCAGTTCGCCGACCCGCATCCACCACATGAAGGGTGAACCGATGACCAGGACGGGCGCGTCGGGCGTGCGCCGGTGGGCCGACGGCAGGCCCCGGCCGCCCTCCGTCTCGTCCCCGGAGCGCGTGCGGGACGGTCCGTGGGAGGGGTGGGTGCGGTCCTCCAGCCAGCTGTCGCAGTCGGGGGTGAGCGCTATCGCGGAGGGGGCGGGCACCTCGAGGCGGTCGGCCAGGTCCCGCACCATGCGGTACAGGTCCGGCGCCGACTCCTCGGCGACCGCGACCGTGGGGCTCACCGCGGGCCGCGAACGGGCGACGAGCAGCGCGACACCCGCCGCGCAGAGCAGCACGAAGGCGGCGAACCCCGTCACGGCCGCGCGCGCCACACCCCAGCCGGGGCCGTCGATGTGCCCGGTCGACCCGCCGGCGAGCAGGACGACGGCGACGGCCGCGGGCAGCAGGGCGACGGCCGACGCCCTGCTGCGGATGCGCAGCACGGCGAGAGCCCGTGAGCGCGCGGCCTGCGCACCCGACTCCACTCCCATACCGGACACGACCGGTGTCACCCCCTACTGCCCGTCCGGCGTGTGCCTACCCAGCCACCGCCGGCGGACGTCCATGGCGTTGCTCACTCCCCCACTGTGGCACCCACGACAGACATCGCAATGCCGGTGGGCCAAGTGCCGGAACGCTTGCGCCGCACCATAGTTGGGGCCCCGGCCGTCGTCAGCCGGATGGCGGAACGGTCACTCGATGGAATGGCTTTGGCTAGAGGTAGCTGACGAACGGGCCCCGGATCCTGTGCCGGATCCGGGGCCCGAAGGTGCCGTGCGTAGGGTGGCGGCGCAGGTGACAGCCCGTAACCCAGGGTTACTCCGGTTACTCGGCGGCGGCCTCCGCCACCTTCGCCGCGATGTCCGTACGGTGCTGGGAGCCGTCGAGGCGGATCCGGCCGACCGCCGCGTAGGCGCGGGCGCGGGCCTCGGTGAGGTCCGTGCCGCTCGCGGTGACGGAGAGCACCCGGCCGCCCGCGCTGAGGACCGCGTCGCCGTCCCGCTTCGTACCGGCGTGCAGGACGTACGTGTGCGGGGCGTCCTGGGCCGCCACCTCGTCGAGCCCTTCGACGGGGTCGCCGGTGCGGGGGGTGCCGGGGTAGTTGTGCGAGGCGATGACCACGGTCACGGCCGCGTCGTCGCTCCAGCGCAGCGGTTCGAGGTCGGCGAGGGTGCCGTTCGCCGCCGCGAGGAGGACACCGGCGAGCGGGGTCTTCAGCCGGGCGAGGACGACCTGGGTCTCGGGGTCGCCGAACCGGGCGTTGAACTCGATGACCCGGACTCCGCGCGAGGTGATCGCGAGACCGGCGTAGAGCAGCCCGGAGAACGGGGTGCCGCGGCGGCGCAGCTCGTCGACGGTCGGCTGCAGGACGGTCTGCACGACCTCCTCGACCAGCTTCGGATCGGCCCACGGGAGGGGCGAGTACGCGCCCATGCCGCCGGTGTTGGGGCCCTGGTCGCCGTCGAGGGCGCGCTTGAAGTCCTGGGCCGGCTGCAGCGGGACGACCGTCACGCCGTCGGTGATCGCGAAGAGGGAGACCTCGGGGCCGTCGAGGAACTCCTCGATGACCACGCGGTCGCAGGCGTTGGCGTGGGCCGCCGCGGCGGCGAGGTCGTCGGTCACGACGACGCCCTTGCCGGCGGCGAGGCCGTCGTCCTTCACCACGTACGGGGCGCCGAAGGCGTCGAGCGCCTCGTCGACCTCGGCGGGGGTGGTGCAGACGTACGAGCGGGCGGTGGGCACGCCCGCGCCGGCCATGACGTCCTTGGCGAAGGCCTTCGAGCCCTCCAGCCGGGCCGCCTCCCGCGAGGGACCGAACACCGGGATGCCCGCCTCGCGCACGGCGTCGGCGACCCCGGCCACCAGGGGTGCCTCCGGGCCGACGATCACCAGCTCGGCTTCGAGGCCCTTGGCCAGCGCGGCCACGGCCCCGCCGTCGAGGGCGTCGACCTGGTGCAGCCGGGCCACCTCGGCGATGCCCGCGTTGCCTGGGGCACAGTGCAGCGCGGTGACGTCGGGATCGAGGGAGAGGGAGCGGCACAGGGCATGTTCGCGGGCGCCGCCGCCGATTACTAGGACCTTCACGGGGGTCAGCCTAGCGGGGCGCCCGCCCGGCGGTTCCCCGGTGCGGGGGCGGCTCCGCCGGCTACTCGTTCGTGAACTCCTCGACCACCGTCGCGCCCAGTTCCCGCACGATCAGTTCGTGGCCCGACAGGGCCGACTCGTCGAGGTCGGGATCGTCGTCCTCCGGGGTGTCGTCCTCCGGGGAGATGGGGGGCGGCTCCGCGGCGGCGGGGCGGGGCGGGGGCCGGTGGGCCGACGCGGACGGCGCGCCGCCGCCCTGGGCCGGCGGCTGGGCCTGGGACGCGGGGCCGGCGGCCGGTCCGGGGGCCGGGGCCGACTGCTGCGTGGCGGGGCGGGGCGCGCCCTGCTGTGCCGCCGCACCACTCGACGCGTACCCTCCGCCGCCGCCTGCGCCTGCGCCACCGCCGCCGTAACCGCCGTGGCCGTAACCGCCGTGACCGCCACCCGGCGCGGGCGGCGGTGGGGCCGAGCCTCCGGACGGGTCGATGACCGCCTCGATCTTCCACTGCACGTTGAACAGCTCGGACAGCGCCTGCCGCAGCACTTCCTCGCTGCCGCTGCCGGCGAAGTTGTCCCGCGCGCCGGCGCGTTGACGAAGCCGATCTGCAGGGTCGTGCCGTCGAAGCCGGTGACCTGGGCGTTCTGGCTGAGCAGGATCCAGGTGAAGCGGCGCCGGTTCTTCACCGCCTCCAGGATGTTCGGCCAGAGCGTCCTGGGGTCGGGGCCACCGCCCGGCGGAGCGGAGAGGGCGGGGGCCGCGGCGCTCTGGGGGGCGGGGGGAAGGACCTGGGCGTACGACGGGGACGGCGGGACCGACGGGGACGGCTGAGCCGCGCCGGAACCGGCCGGACCGCCCGGGGCGGGGGTGGCGGGCACGCCGGACGGGGGCTGCCCGCCACCGGCGGGCGTGGCGGTGGGCCAGCCGCCGGGACGCCGCCCGCTGCCCGCGGCCGTCGCGGCGGGCCAGGCTCCGGGCGCGCTGCCGGCCGGAGGGGTGGGGGGAGCCGGGGCCGGAGGATCGGGAGGAGATGTGTACGCGGCCACGGCGGGGGCCTGGGGGGCGGGGGCGGCAGCGGCGGGCACGGCGGCGGCCTGGGCGGCGAGGGGCTGGGCCGGGTTTTGAGCTTGATTGTGGGCCTGGACCGTCCCGTACCCCGTGTCGCCACCGGGGCCGACGGGTCCACCGGGGGCACCTTGCCCCCCTCCCGCGCCCGGTCCGGCACCCCGCACGGCGGCACGGGCCGCGGCGACCCCGCCACCGGCCGGAACGGAGGGGGCCGGACCGCCGACGGGCCCACCGCCCTGCGCCCCCGCAGCCGCCGCGCCCGCTCCCGCGTGGGCGTCGGGCCCGGGCACGTACCCCAGGGGCACCCCGGAAGCGCCGGCCGCGGTGAAGTTCACGCCGCGCTCGATCCGGTCGAGCCGGGCCATGACGGACCGCTCGTCCCCGTACGCGGCCGGCAGCAGCACGCGCGCGCAGATCAACTCGAGCTGGAGGCGGGGCGAGGTGGCCCCCCGCATCTCCGTCAGCCCATCGTTGACGAGGTCGGCGGCGCGGCTCAGTTCGGCGGCGCCGAACACACTCGCCTGGGCCGTCATGCGCTCCACCACGTCGACGGGGGCGTCGATGAGCCCCTTCTCACCGGCGTCGGGCACGGCGGCCAGGATCACGAGGTCCCGCAGCCGCTCCAGCAGGTCGGCGACGAAGCGGCGGGGGTCGTTGCCGCCCTCGATGACCCGGTCGACGACCTCGAAGGCGGCGGCGCCGTCGCCCGCGGCGAAGGCCTCGACCACGGAGTCGAGCAGCGAGCCGTCCGTATAACCGAGGAGGGAGGTGGCCATGGCGTACGTCACACCGTTGTCCCGGGCCCCCGCGAGGAGCTGGTCCATGACGGACATCGAGTCACGCACGGACCCGGCGCCGGCCCGCACGACGAGCGGGAGCACCCCGTCCTCGATGGGCATGCCCTCGCGCCCGCAGACCTCGCCGAGGTACTCCCGCAGGGTCCCGGGCGGAACCAGCCGGAACGGATAATGATGCGTCCGCGACCGGATGGTCCCGATGACCTTCTCGGGCTCGGTGGTGGCGAAGATGAACTTGAGGTGCTCCGGCGGCTCCTCGACGACCTTCAGCAGCGCGTTGAAGCCGGCCGACGTGACCATGTGGGCCTCGTCGATGATGTAGATCTTGTAGCGGCTGCTCGCGGGCCCGAAGAACGCTTTCTCCCGCAGGTCACGGGCGTCGTCCACACCACCGTGGGAGGCGGCGTCGATCTCGATGACGTCGATGGACCCCGGCCCGTTCCTCGCGAGGTCCTGGCAGGACTGGCACGCGCCGCACGGGGTGGGCGTGGGGCCCTGCTCGCAGTTCAGGCAGCGGGCGAGGATCCGCGCGCTGGTCGTCTTCCCGCAGCCGCGCGGCCCGCTGAACAGGTACGCGTGATTGACCCGGTTGTTCCGCAGCGCCTGCTGCAACGGGTCGGTGACATGCTCCTGCCCGATGACCTCGGCGAACGACTCCGGGCGATAACGGCGGTACAGCGCGAGAGACGACACGCGTACGAGGTTATAGGCGCCCACTGACATCGAGGACCGCCCGCGGAACGTCTCCCGCCGAACCCCGCCACCGGCACTCCGCCCGGCCCTCGCCCGGCCCCCGGAAACGCAAGCGCCCCCCACGCACCCGCCAGAGCCGACCTACCCTTGCTGCCTTCCGGCCCTGGGGGAGTTCAGTCAGATAGCGCCACGTGAGGGGCTGCGCACACAGTACCCGATCCGAGCGGGGGGAACGAGTTCGCGAGCACGGCTCAACGTCTTGTATTGTTTGCCGCGGAGGATTCGCCTAGTGGCCTAGGGCGCACGCTTGGAAAGCGTGTTGGGGGCAACCCCTCACGAGTTCGAATCTCGTATCCTCCGCCAGTGCCTCACCGGGCACGATGTCGAAGGGCCCCACCGTTCGCGGTGGGGCCCTTCGACGGTTCTCAGCTCCCGTTGTCCTGGTTTTTGTCCACAACGGGTGCCGCGGGCCCCCAGATGGCATCCGCGATCTTCCGAGCGACGTCCTTCAGCATGGCGTCCGGCACGTGCAGATAGCGCGCCCGCATCCGTGCGGAGGTGCCCGGCTCCCACCCCATGATCTGATCGATAACCCTGGCCGGGACCCCGAGCAGCATGAGCACGGTAGCCGCAGTGTGCCGAGCGTCGTGCAGCCGGCCGTCCCGCACCTGCGCGTCCGCCAGGAGCCGCTTCCAGTCGTGATAGTCCGTGTTCGGGCTCAACGGGCCGCCCAGCGCCCTGGTGAACACGTAGTCCGACTCGATCCACAGGTTGCCCGCGGTCTTGCGCTCGCGCGCCTGTACCTCGGCATGCGCGCGGAGCATGGCAACCAGCGGACCCGGCAGGGGCACCGCGCGGCGGCCGGCGCGAGACTTGGTGTTCTTGGTCTCGCGCCGGACCTGCTTCCGGCTCGGGCAGTACCCCGCCTTCCGGCTGCACGGCGAGGCTTCCGGACACCCGTGCTCGTAGCGGGGGCGCAGACGGTTGCGGCGCAGTTTGAGGTACTCGTTGTCCAGGTCGACGTCAGACCAGCGCAGTCCGAGCGTCTCGCCCTGTCGCAGACCGAGCGCGAGCGCGAGCATCCAGCGGGCGCTGTTCCGGCGCTTGTTCACCTCGATCAGCAGACTCTGCACCTCGTCCAGCGAGTAGGGCTCCACCTCGTCCTCCGCCTCTTCCATCCGCGGGGGCTTGGCCAGCGCGGCAGCGTTCTTTGCCACGTGGCCGCGCCGTGCCGCTTCCCCGAGGGCGGTCCGGATGGTGCGGTGCGCCTGGTGAGCCGTACCGGCCTTGCTCCCGCTCTTCTGCATCCGGCGGTACAGGCTTTCCAGGTGCTCCGGCTCCAAGCGGTCGAGGCGGTGCTTGCCGACACCGGGCACGAGGTGCACGCGCACGGCCACCTCGTAGCCGTCGTAGGTGTTCTCGCTCACAGTTGGTTTGGCGATGTTCTCGACCCAGTGCCACAGCCACTTGTCGACCGTCCACGGCTTGCCGGGCTGTTGCGCCGAACCCTCGTCACGCTGCTTCTCCAACTTGCGGACTTCGTCGACCAGTTCCTTGCGCGTCGGGCGCGTCAGGTGCCGGCGGTAGGGCGTCCCGTCGTCCTTGTAGCCCATCGGTACGCGGGCGTGCCAGCGCTCGTCTTTCCCGTAGTAGATGGCGGATTCGCCGTTGGCGCGGCGGGTGCGCTTCTTCTCTTCTGCCACAGCCAGACTCCTGTTTTTGGGTACCGAGATCCGGGCGCGGCGGACTGTCCTGTCCGGGACAGTCCGCTGCCCAGGGTGCGGTCAAGCGGCTCGTTGGGCCGCGCGTTGACGGGCGACGTATTCGGCGGGCGCGTCCGCGGGAACTCGTCGGAGCCTGCCGATGGGGATGGACTCCAACTCTCCGGAGCGGATGAGCTGGTAGCAGAAGGTGCGGCCGACTCGAAGGCGGCGGGCCGCCTCTTCAACGGTCAGCAGCACGAGGGTGGGGTCGAATGCGTCGGCGGGACGGACCGTTTCCATTCGGGTGTTGCTCCTTCGTCGCGAGGGGAGGAGCGAGGGCCCGTCGGCCCCCTTCTGGGGTATCCGCCACGTCCGCCACGCCGCCACATCGCAGGTCAGAGCCTTGATCGTGTGGCGGATAGCGGTTTTGTGGCGGATGGGTGCCGCCACACCGGTGGGTGTGGCGGCTTGTGGAGCGGCCGGTTGGGTCAGCCGGTGAGAGTCGGCTGTGTGGCGGTTTCCGCGGACGTGTGGCGGATGGCTGTGGCGGTATCCGCCACGGATGCACCCCCGCTGACCTGGGGTGTGGCGGACGTGGCGGACGTGGCGGATTCTCCGGGGGACGGAGAGCAGTACCGGATCCAGGCGTCCGTGAGGTCTTCCGCGTAGTAGCCCTTGGGGAAGCCGGAGGGGGTGCGGATGCCGCGCGGTTTGATCGGTTTGTTGGCCGGGGTGACGTACTGCCCGAGCAGCCGGGCGAGGGTGCGGGAGTTGATCGGCTTGTCGTCCAGGTCGCCCCATGGGGCGTCGTCCATGCGGAGCAGGCATTCGATGATCGCGGCGGTGGGCATGCGGTCGTCTCCGCAGAACACCTTGTCGCGCAGGTCGGTCAGCAGCCGGACCCCGAGGGAGGCTTCGTCGTTGTCGTGGGAGGCGCTGATCAGTTCCAGGCAGGCGGTACGGGCCCGTGCTGGCCAGTCCCCGCCGGCTGCGTCCGCGACTGCGAGCAGGGGTTCCCAGACGTCGGCAGGCCGGTCGGAGACTCCCTCGGGCAGCTCCGGCCACGCTTGCGCGACTTGGTCGCGGACGGTGTCGGCCCATTTAGCGAGGCGGTCGCGCAGGGCGTGGCCCTGCTTCTCGTGGGTGCGCTGCCGGTAGGGCTCCACTTTCTCGTTGGGGGCGCGCTTGCGCATGCGGACGATGACCGAGCGGGTCAGCACGGTGTCCGGGAGAGAGCCGATGCCTGCCATGGCCACGGCGCAGTAGGAGTTGAAGATCTGTGCGGTTTGGTTGGAGCCGTCTCCGACGCAGCGCAGGGCGCCGCCGATGCGTCGGTAGCCGGCGTTTAGGAACCCGCGCAGGGCTTCATCCGCGCCGGCTTTGGGTCCGAAGATGGTGTCCACCTCGTCGAACAGGACGGTGGGGAGTCCCTCGGCTGAGTCGACCAGCCGGTAGAGGGCGTTGGCGGATGCGGACACCGTGGCGACCGGGCGGGGGGTGAGGGTCTCCACGATCTCCAGGGCCCGTGACTTGCCCGATCCCGGCTCCGGGGACAGGAACGCGATGCGGGGCGTGGTTTCGAAGCAGTCGATGAGGTGGGCGTGTCCGTCCCACAGCGTGACCGCGACGTACGCGGCAGCGGTGGGAAAGATGTTGAACCGGCGGTGGAAGGCTTCCACCTCGTCCAGCAGTACGGCGCCGTCGATGGTGTCGGGTGCGGTCATGCGGCGGCCCTCCCTTCCTGTGCGATGGCGCCGTGCGGGCAGACGCCGATCGTCGCGCGGGTGGTGAGTTCGGTGACGGCTGCGCGGCCTCGGGCGCGTTCGTGGTGCCCGCAGGCACAGAGCCAGTCGGCCACGGGATTGCGGGTGAACCGCACCTGCAACCCCGGGCAGACGCCGAAGACAGCAACCGCCTCCGGATCAAGGACAAGAGCAGTGCGGACGCCTTCGGCGACGACCTTCGGCGCGCCACGGCCGGTCACGGGTGCGGCCGGTTCGGCGAAGCCGGTCCGAAGCCGGTCCCGGTGGGGGCACCCATGCTTTTCAAGAGGGGGGCGGGGCGGCTGGTCATGCTGCCGCCCTCGGGCGGCAGGTACGGATCGACCAGTCCAGTGCGCTGCGGATCGTGGCCCGGCACTCGGCAGCGGTGAGCCCGGCAGCCTCGCCCTCCCCTTGAAAAGCGTCTTCCACCACGTGGCGGGGGATGTCGCCCCATGCGACGAAGCGGCCCAGGGCACGTGCGCTCTCCAAAAGGCGGACGTTGCGGGTGCCCTCCGGCGCCTGCCGCACGTTCCTGCGACCCCAAATGAGGGCGGCTTCGGCGGCCCGCCCGGTGCGCGCCACGGCCGGCGTGAGCGTGGGCGGGGACGTCGTGGACGGGTGCGGCGGGATGAGCAGGGCCAGCAGTGCCGGGGGCAGAGGGTTGAGGAGCGCGGGACCCTCAATCTCGTACGTCCTGCCGTTGACGACGCTGCCGGCCGCGACGACGTAGCCACCCCACGCTCGGGTGTCGACCAGTGGGGCGAGGGTCCCGGCGGTGTTGTGGAGGCGTACCGCGGCGGGGGCGGTGAAGTACAGATGCGCGCCGCTCGCGGTCCGGATCGTGCGGGTGCGGGGGACGGGCTGCTCGGTGCGCTCGCAGAGCGCCTTAAAGGTCGCCGCGCCGTCAGGCGCGTCCGCACTGCTGTTGCCGTTGTCCTGGCTTTTGGGCTTGTCCAGGTCGATGACGACCAGCCCGGAGGGGCCGGTCGCGATGCCGACGTTGAATGGCGCCTGCGACCATGCGGCACGGATGCGGTCCGGGTCGGTCGTGGCGCGCTGCTCCCACTTGCGGTGTCCGCTCACACAGGGCCCGGTACACGGGCACGCCTGCTCACTGTGCAGGGCGGGCCGCTTGCTGCCGGGCCGCAGGGGGAAGACAGACCAGCCGCGTTCGGCGGCGCTCAGAGCTGCGGATAGCAGCGCGGTACGGGGGACATGGGTCATGCTGGAGACCTCCAACAGGTCTGTTGTGGGCTGGTTGGGCCGGGGCGACCGCGAATCTTTGGCGAGAGGGGCGGTCGCCCCGGGCGTAGCTAGAGGTGCTTGGAGCGGGTGAGTCGGAGAGTGATCCCTCCGACACCGATGGGTCCGGCGGCGCCGGCGATGACGGTGAAGGTGTGGGTGGCGGTATCGAGCAGCGCGCACAGTGCGACGACCAGCCCCCAGCCCCCGAGTGCGGCGGCGCCGGCGATGGCGAGCGGGATGAGGATCCGGCGCCACGGGACGCCGTTCGGGTCGGTGGTGTGGACGACGATGACGACCGGCGCTCCGGTGGCTTCGGCACGGCGGTAGACGTCTGCGGGGACGTGCGGGGCGATGATCCCCGGCGGGTCGCGGTAGGTCATTCGAGCCTTCCTCGGGTGAGGCGCGCGCCGGTGCCCGCAGGGGCTGCGGGGGCGCGTGCGGGTGAGGTGTCAGGCGGGTGTCAGAGGGGTGTTACGGGCCGGTGTGAGGGCGCGTAACGGTGTGTCTGCCTAGGGGTTTGGGTGTTAGGGGCCGTAACACCGTTAGGGGTGTCAGGGGGTGTTACGCGGCGGCCAGGGCGGGGACGATCCGCCACCGGCCGGTGGCGTTCGTCGGCTGCAACCGGCCGTCGGTGGCTGCCTCTTTGAGGCGCAGGGAGACCCAGGAACGGGAGAGCTGGTTGCGGTCGCACCACTCGGTGAAGTCGACCGGTCCCACGATCATCTGTCCGTTGTCCTCGAACTCTTCCAGCGCGCGGGCGAACAGCTCCCGCGCCTCCTCCGGCGATGGCTTGCGCCCGGACTCCTGCCCAAAGATCGGCGCATCGTCGCCGGCTTCCGCCTCGGGGAGTTCGGCTTCCGGGTCGATGTCGACGTCTTCCGGGTCCACCCGCGGGCCGTCACCGTCCATGTCGTCCTCCTCGATCACCCGCAGCCCCGCCGGCTCCGCAGAGTCGTTCTCGTCGGGGCGGCCGGTGTAGGCGGTACCGGCGACGCTGACGGCAGCGCCGGCGGTGACGGGGTCGGCGAGGGCGCCGTTGCGCTGTGCCCAGGTGGCGAGCATTTCCATGACCGGCACCGCCCGGTGGGTGAAGCGGCGGGTGCGCCCCGGGGAGGCGTAGCGGTCCTCGGGGATGCCCGGGGAGACGGCGTAGCAGTAGCCGGGCCGCCGGTTGCCCCACGCCCCCGGGTGCGCGCCAGCGGCCAGCACCTCGTCAGGCAGCGAGAATCCCTCGTCGCGGGGGTCGCAGCCGAGCGCGATCACGGACGGCAGGGACGCGCGCGTGCTGGTCGACATCTGGTCATACGAGGGACGTTGCAGCGACACGATCAGGGAGACGCCGGCGGAGCGGGCTTCCTGGGCGATGCCGGTGAACGCGTCGTCCCCGAGTGCGCGCAGGGTGTTGGCGGCTTCCTCGAACCAGGTGACCAGGAACGGCATCCCCTCGCACCCGCACACCGTGCCGTCCGGACGGCAGGTGTGCTCCCGGCTGTTCTGGACATCGGCGGCTTCGGGGACCCACTGGCGGTAGCCGTGCGCGCCAAGCCAGCGGGTACGAGCGGGAATGACGGCTTCCACCGCAGCCACCATGATTTCGGTGGACGCTCCGCCTTCCGCGGCCCAGTCGAGTGCGGGGCGCAGGGTGGCAAAGTCCTGGTACATCTTCGGGTCCGAGAACCACACGATGACGTCCCGGCGGGAGAGCACTTCGGTGAGCAGGTTGAGGGCGGCGTCGCCCTTGCCGGAGCCGGTCCCGCCGGCCACCAGGACGTGGGTGCCGTTGCGGCCCGCTTCCGGGTCGCCGGGAAGCCAGATGACCAGCGGGGCGCCGTCGTCGTAGCGGCCGATCACCAGCGGCTGCGCGATCGAGCCGCCCACGTTCGACGGACCCTCCCACTCCACAACCTCAGAGAGCATGTCCTCAGGGACGATGACCAGCTCCCCGCGCCGCTCCGAACTCGGGTCGGGTGTGTAGCGCACGGCGTTGCGCGGCAGATCCAGCGCGGACGCCAGACGGGCGAGGCTCTTCGTGACGTCCTCGTTCGTCTGCTCGCCCGGCTCCAACGCCACCGGAGCGGTGACCCGGTTCGGCTCCACCTTCGCCGCACCGATCTGCGCCCGCGCCAGTCCGACCTTCTCCAGCAGGCCCTTGTCGCCGCTCTCCCCCGACGCGTCGGAGGTGCGCAGGAGCATCCGCACGTTCCACGACAGGGCGAGGACGGGGCCACCCATCAGGTACAGGTCGTCCAGCGGACCAGCCATCGGACCCGCGAGGCACGCGGCCGTCACCCATGCCGACCCGGACGCCACGGTGATCGCGGAGTGCAGACGACGCTGAGTGCTGGTGGAGCGGCCGATCCACCAGGTGGCGCCGGACAGCGCCACCGATGCGAGGGTCAGACCGACCCCGGCGGCGGCGGATTCGTCCCAGCGCCAGTTGCCGAGAGCTCCGGCCAGACCCACCGCACCGACCCCCAGCCACGGCGGCAGATGCGGCTTGGCCCGGTTGAGGAGGTAGGCGCCGATGCTGCCGCCGGAGCCGTTGTCGGCCAGCGTGTAGGGGGACATGACGGTTGCGTTGTCGGGGAAGTCGCTCCGGCTGCGCCGGTTGTTCCTGCTCATACGGTGGCCTCCCTCTCTACTGCTGGGCCCAGTTCATGACCGGCGCTTGCGGCTTGCGGGCACGGTGGCGCACCCGGTTGATCTCTTCCTCGAACTCCTGCTGGAACGTCGCGTAGCAGGCAGCCGCGTTCTTCGCCGCGTGGCGCAGATCGTCGGCGGACTTCTGCATCTTCCGGGCGACCTTCGCCGCGCGGAGCCGGGAGCCGAACGGGCGGCCGTCCGGGTCCGGGACGGTGGCCAGTACGCCTTTGAGGATTTCGGCGCCCATGGCCACCTCGATCGACAGCGTCACGGCGGCGGCGCGGAGGGTGTTGCAGTAGTTGCGCACCATCGCCGGGGAGGTGAACTCCGGTGCGGGGAGCAGGGACTGTGAGTTGCTGCCGCCGGTGCGGGCCATGCCCTTGTTGTTGTTCACGGTGACGTTGATCGGCGGGACGAACGAACTGCCCATCGCGCCGACGAACCCGCCCGCGGCGGCGCCGGCGTTGGCGAACTTGTTGCCCTTGCCGTTGTTCGCGCCGTTGGCGCCGGAGCCGGCGGCGCGCTGAGGACGTGCGTGTGCTGCCATCGAAGAATCTCCTGGGGTCAGTGGGTGCGGCGGACGATGAGCCACGCCGTCTGTGCGGTGAGCCAGGTGAGCAGCCACCACACCTCAAGCGCTCCGGCCAGCGGCCCGAACCCGGAAGCCAACGCCAACCAGGCCAGCGACGACGCGGCCAGGGCGGCGAGGGCGACGCGGTAGGCGAGGGCGGTACCGGTGGCGGGGCGGCGGCGCTGCATGACCAGCAGCCACACCAGCGGAGCCGCGGCGGCGGGGGCGAGGATCAGCCCCGACCACCACGCGATCACGTGCAGGAGCGCAGTCACCGCGAGAGCGAGAACGGCGAAGCCGGTGGGGGCCAGCGCGCTGCGGAAGTGCCACAGCAGGCCGCCCACGACCGACAGGGCCTCCCGGGTGAGGGAGGGCTGTTCGGGCATGACGACGACGAACGGCTGAGCGTTGCGGCGCCCGCGTTGGCGCGGGATACGGACGGTGGTGGCCCCGGCGGGCACCTTCACGGCGCGGCGAGGTCGGGTACGGCTGGTCACAGCGAAACTCCCAGGTGAAAGAAGGGATGTTCAGGCGGCGCGCTGTTCGTCGTCGGGGTAGACGCAGGGCACGCACATGCCGAGTGAGGTGGGGATGACGTATCCCGCGTCTCGCCGGCAGGCGGGGCAGGTGCGGCGGGCGGTGTTGGCCTTGGCCAGCGCGGCCCGTTTCGCCGGCGTCATCGGGCGGACGGGCTTGGCGCAGTCGAGGCGGTAGAGGTAGGCGACCAGCGGGCCGCGCCGGTAGCGCGGACGCAGCACCTGCCCCGCGACCGGCTGCCCGCCCGGACGCAGGCCACGGGCACGGAGCTGCCGGCGGGTGGCGTAGCCGTCGGGGGCGCAGCGCCACGGGAAGGTGGGGATCCCGTGGCGGGCGCCGTTGGGGTCGAAGCACTTGGCGTAGGAGTACGACATGGGAGCCGTCCTCCCGTTCAGCCGGTGAGCGCGGTCGGGAGGTCTGCGAGGTGCGGCTCACGGGTCTTGACCCGTCCGCGCGCGGTGCGGGCCGTCGACTCCGACGTCCCCAGTCCCGCCGCGGCCATGGCCTGCGTCATGCGGGCCGTGCTCGGCTGCGTGAAGTCGGTGCCGTACAGGGCCCGCACCAACTGATCCACCCGGTTCGGGTAAACCACCGGCGAGCACAGGTCGACGGGCGTCGACACCGCGTCGACGGGGACCGGCTCCGGGGTGACGGGTGTCGACGCGGCCTCCACTGCCACCGCGGCGGGCACCGGATCGGGCACGGGAAGCACCGGGGCGGCCGGTGCTTCCGGCGCGCGGTCGACGTGCACGGTGACGGGCGTCGAGGGTGCGTCGACGCCCGTCGGAGGCGGGTTGACGCCCGTCGACGCGCGGCGGGCAAGGTAGGCGTGCACCTGCCGCATGAGCGCACCGAACGCCAGCAGCGCGGCCACCGGAGGAACCGCAGCCACCACATAGTTCAGGGCCCCGGCATCCTGCCCGACTCCCGCCACGTTCAACGCGATGGAGGCGCCGTCGCCTGCGGTGACCAGGCCGATTGCCCACCAGTCCACCCGGTGAGCGAGCGAGGCACGAAGGATCAACAGCTCACCGATCACGATGAACAGGTCCACCGTGGCCGGCCACGCCCACGACCGGGCAACCGCCTCTTGCATGCCGTGACGCGCGGCGACTTCCTGCAAGTGTTCGTAGGAGAGCCAGAACGCCACCGCAGTCAGCAGCACCGTGAGAACGGCCGCGAGCGCGGTGATTGCGTGGTCCACCGCGGCAGGCGTCGACGTGGTTTCGACGGGCGTCAACGATGCGTCGACGCGGGCCGTGGCGCTCATGCCGCACCCCCGACCAACGCAGGGGTGACGACGTCCGCGTAAGCGATCAGGTGCACCGTGGCGCCCGCGTGGTCGACGCTCGCGCTCAGCACTCCCGTCCGGCCGTCGCTCCGCTGCCGGTAGGTCACCGCATCGGCAGCGACCCCCAGGGCCTCCCGCCACTCCTCGAAGCCGGCGAGGTCGTCGTGGAACGACAACTCCAGCCGCTCCGGGTAGATCGTCGTCACGTGCACGGACGGAGCGGGCAGGTGCCCGAAGTCCACGGTCAGCAGACGCAGGACCCGCAGGGGCACGGCCACCTCGTCCAGCGTCAACATCCCGCTCATACGGCAGCCCCCTCGGAGACGATCAGGAAGCTGTCCGTGTCCAGGTCCATGACGACCGTGGCGCTCTCGCCCTGCTCCCGCAGCGCCGCGGCCCGCTCCTCAGCCGGCCAGGAGCCGCGCGGGTGACCGGCGGGGAAGCTGTCGAGGATCTCGCGCTCCCTCATGCCGCCACCGCCGTACGCACCACGGGGCCGCGCGCCGTGCGGCGCGTCCGCGGCCGGCGGGCCGCGGCCCGCGCGTCCCTCAGCGGGCTCGTACGCAGCAGCGTCTCCGCGTACGCCGCGGCCGGCGGGTCCGACTCCCGCAGCTCCGCGAGCACCTCGCGCGCCACGTCCAGCCGCACCCTCCGATCACTCTCGGACTCCGTGGCCGGGTCGGTGAACAACTCCAGGTCGATACCGAACGCCAGTTCCGCGAACTCCGTCGCGGTAACGGCTTCACGACCAGCAACGATGCACTTCATGGGTCGTCTCTCCTCATCAGACGGAACGGCCCGACCGAGGTCCCCGGGGTGCCACCCGGGGACCTCTCGCCGTTGGACTCAGCCGTGACGCGAGGCGCCACGAAACAAGGGACAGCCTCAAGTTGCGGGGCCACTTCCTGCTAACTAGCTTGCACTAGTCTGCTGTAGCGCACAACCCTCAGGGAGTGATGCGCACTAGTTCGCTGTGGTGGGTACCCTCTAGGGATGACTGTCACGGGAGGGCCCAAGCCGAAAGCGGTGCAGGTCGCAGACGCGCTCCGCAACGACATCAAAAAGATGAAGCCGGGAGAAAAACTCCCGTCTCAGCGAGAGCTGATGGACCGCTTCGGGTACGCCAGCCAGACCATCCAGAACGGGCTAGCCGCACTCCGGACTGAGGGGTTGATCGTGTCGGCGGGGAACTTGGGCAACTTCGTCAATGACGGGTCTGCGCCGGGTGACGACGTACGTGATGACATCAAGGAAATCCGCTCCCAACTCAAGACGTTGACCGAACGACTCGAAGCGCTGGAAAGCCGCTCCGCACCGGGTGGCGCTTGATCTGTAACCAGCATGGGAGTAACGGAGTGTGTGAGGTAAGTGACAGCAAGGGGACGGCGGGAAGGGGGCGGGGACATGCCCAGTGACACCCCCTTGTCCCCTTCCCTGTCCCCCCTGCCCGTGCGTGAGACTCGGAGTAGGCACTCGGAGGAGGGCGCATGACTGACGACAGGCCCGCATGGGCACGACGTATCGCTGCCGAACGACAGGCGCGCGACTGGTCACAGCGTGACGCGGTCAGGGCCCTGCGTGCGCATGCCCCCACGGAACTGCCGGCAGACGACAGCATGATTCGCCAGTGGAAGCGCTGGGAGTCCGGCCAGGCACCGAACGACTTCTATCAACCGATCATCGCGGCCGTGTTCGGCACAGTGACGCACGCCCTCTTCCCTGCTCCGTCTCGTCGGGACGGAGACAAGGAGATCTTGGCAGCGAGCGGAATGGAGACTCTAGAGATCGTGAGTCGCCTGAACCGGTCCGACGTCGACAGCGCGACGCTCGATGCGCTCCGGATCACCACGGACCGACTCTGCTCCGAGTACCCGTTCATGCCGAGTGCCCAGCTTCTTATCGAGGGTCGGCAGTGGCTCCGCCGCGTTGTTGACCTGCACACGAAGAGCCTCACGCTTGCCCAGCATCGCGAGGTGCTCGCGCTGTCGGGTTGGCTCGCTTTGCTGGTCGGCTGCGTCGAGTACGACACAGGTGACCGCCACGCGGCCGAGTCAACGCGGCGTGCCGCTCTCTCGCTCGCAACCGAGTCCGACCACCCCGAGGTGGCGGGCTGGGCACACGAGATGCGGGCGTGGTTCGCTCTCACAACCGGCGACTACCGCGGGGTCATCGCGGCAGCGCAAGCCGGGGCAGAGACAGCAGCACATCACGGTGTCGCCGTGCAGCTCGCTGGCCAGGAAGCCAAGGCTTGGGCGCGACTCGGAGACCGTCGACAGGTTGAGGTGGCCCTCGACAAGGGGCGTCGGCTGCTAGAGGGAATGCCGTATCCCGAGAACCTGGACAACCACTTTGTCGTCGACCCCGCCAAGTTCGACTTCTACGCGATGGACTGCTATCGACTGGTCGGGGAAGACCGACTTGCGCGGACCCTCGCGGATGAGGTTCTGCGTGCGGGAACCGACTTCGACGGCACGGAGCGGTCGCCCATGCGGAACGCCGAAGCGCGGGTAACCCTAGGGGTCGCCTCAGCACGAGAGGGCGACCTCGAACAAGCTGTCCTTCACGGCGAGCGCGCCCTACAGGGCCAGCGTCAGTCTGTCCCATCCCTGATCATGACCAGCCGAGAACTCTCGGCCGTCATGAGGCAGCGCTACAGCACCGAACCGGCTGCGCAGGACTACCTGAACCATCTGCAAGACCTGGGCAGAGAGAAGCCGGGATTTCTCCCTACCTGAGCGGCACAGACAACGGGCGCGCCCTCTACTTCGAGACGCGCCCGTTTCGGTTTGCCTAGTAATTTTCAGGATCTCTCTATCTGACTTTCAGGTTGCGCCGGACTGCTGGGATGTCTAACGCCCGTTTCAGCGCAATCGGCCTACACAGGTGGGCTCGCCGAGAAAAATCCGCCGATGCTCCGGGTCAGCCGCGTGGCCTCTGACAACCCGAAACGGAAAGCGAGCAATGTGTACACGAGGATGAGGAACATCACCATGGCTAGTGGCACGAGGAGTTCCACGGGCACCCCCAACGGGGACAGAGCAGAGAAGACGAGAATCACGATTACTGCCGCGCACAAGCAGGCGGTTGCCAAACGGCGCCCATCTAGCCTGTCCGGCTCAATCGAGTCCACCTCGGGAAGTGCTTCTGTAGGCAGTACCGCGGTGAATCGACCAGCGGCGATGTTGTTGGCGGTGAGAGCCGAAAGTTCCGCCAGCCGGAGTGCGGCCGCTGCGCGATTTCCGGCAAGCTGGTCTGCCGCCTGAATGAATGCAGCGTCAACGCGGTTCAGGTGCGTCCTCAGATCGCGTCGCAGCGCACGCCGCTTCCCGAAATCCGAAGCGGCGTTGCCGGCGAACGTCCTCAACGGAAGACCCAAGAGGGAGACCCTTTGGCTGAGCTTGATGGCTTCGGTGTATCGCGTAGCAGGACGAGCGACGGTTGCGCTTGCAGCCAGCAGGCTGAGTAGCGGGTATATCGGCCTTGAACAGCGCGGAATACTCCAACCCTCGGATGCACTGGTGAACCACACCGTGACAATAACCAGCGCCAATAGGAAGTTGAGCGGCACCAACTGGGCGGACCAACTCGCCCACACCCCTGCGCAATCCCCCGTGGGAGTCGGCTCCAAATATCCCCCGGGCCTGCACGACGCGCGATTCCCAGCGATCAACACCATTAGGAATGCATTCGAGACGGCAGCAACTTTAAATGCCAGGATAGGGAGCATGCCTCGCTCATAGGCCAGCGCGGAGCGTATGGTGTCCGCGTCGAGATGGAGCCCCAACTCAGTTGCTCCCGCTTGCGCCTCGGTCACGCGCCGTTCGACGTGTAGGTAGTGCAGCCTCAAAGTCGGGTGGCGCCACGACGGTTGGCCGGCAGAATTCATGTGTCCCCCAGGGCTTCTACAGTGGGGCAAGCCTACGAGCAGCCACCACCACCCAGGCGTGGAGCGGCGTGCCCGCGACGGCTCGCTCCCTACATCGCGTACGAAGCGGGATCTCGACTCACGTCTGCGCGTTGTCCTGCCCTTTGTTTAGTGCACCAACGGCCGCCGCTGTTCACCGCTGTACGCGCGTCCCGCTTGACCTGCCGATTTCCTCCTGAACACCCGCACGGCCACGCGGACCGTTGCCACGGAAGAAGGGCTCGGTCCCATTGGACAGAGCCCTTCTGTTTCTTTTCTCGTTCAAATCTTTCGTGGCAGCCTAAGCCTGATCTTGATCAGGAATAGTCTTCCACTAGCTCAAACTTGCGCTTTAGCCCGTTTCCGTTACGGTGAGGCCATTTCTTCTCATGATGCAATCGCCCTACAACGATCCCGGGTGCGACACCAATTTCTCGGGCGAAGTTGCGTACAGATTCGATAGAGCGCAGAGAATCCAGCCTCTTGGAGTGATTGGGAGGAATCAGAAGATCGCGAGAAAATTGGTTAGCCTCAATCTCTTGCGGCTCTTCCGACTCTGCACGCTTGTCGGCCTCTACTCGAACTTCCTGCTTCCCGTGCAGAAGCACGTGGCCAAGCTCATGAAAAACCGTAAACCAGAATTGATCATCAGTCTTGTACCTTAGACTGAGCTGAACTACTGCCTTTTGAGGCGAAAGCCATCGTGTTGCGCCACAGGCACGGCTCCCTGCGATTTCCTTCACGAATACCACGGCAACACCGCGACTAGCGCAAATCTTGACTAGCTCAGGCTCAAAATCCTGTGGCGGAAGGACCGTCAACGAGCGCAACTTAGGAAGATCTTCCATCAGCCCGCGCTTGTCGAACGGGTCACATGCTACTGCCTGAGCAGCGACCTCCCCAAGGCGCAACCATGCAGCCACAGCCCCCACCTTGGCTTCGAATGCCTTTGTTTGCCGGAAGGCTGCTGCTGGCTTTTCGTAGAGCTCAGCCCATGCCTCTAGGCTAGAAACTCCAAAGAACGCCAAAAGCTGTTCCCAGCGACTCACACCGTCGGACGGTTCGCCGGGAATCTGTCCACGCTTCACCAGCTCTTTGACAGGAAGTGACTTGAACCAGGCGCCAAATTTTTCCGGATCGCGAGATTCCCGAAGCCGCTTCCGAGTCGACTGATAATCAGCTTCTAGCCGGTTCCAGAAACGGGCCTTGATCCCTGTCACGTTCTCCAAACGTTCCGCAACGTCCGGCGACAAGGACACGATTCCCTTAACCAGCTGATTGAGATGCTTGGTGCTCAAATCTGCTCGCAAGGCGAACTCCCGCTGGGTCATTCCGGAGTCTTCTAGGAACTCCAGAATGGTTGCCCCGGGCGGGACTGCGTAGTCTGGCTCGCCAGCGGCGTACAGTTCTCGGACAGCACTACTACTCACTTGCTCAACCCCCAGTCCGGATACTGCTCGCTAGTGATAGTCTTCAATCTCCTCGATGGTGACTGACGTGACGCTTGACCAATCAAGTCCGCCCTGCTCGTCCTCTGCGTATTCGGTCGGCGAGAAAATCAGCCGCCAGTTGGCATTCAGATGCAAAGACAGGCAGCCGTCGTAGTTGCCATGCAGTGCGTGGCACTTCCCGGGCATCGGAGGACGCATGTCCTCCAGGGTCTCTGCTGCGCGCAGAGCTGCGAGCCGCTGACTGATCTTGCCTGACAGGGACGGGCCGTAGGTTCGACACATCTCCCGCTCCGATTCGCAGATCTTGCTCAGCTTCCGATCTGCATACAGCACTTCCAGTGTACCCACCGCCCCCGGTCAACGTTTACCGAACCGGTAAACGTTCACTCTATCGAGACCAGGGCCGGCCGGCGGCCCAAGATCACTACATCGTATCGGGTGATAGCGGTGAGTAATAATGTAACTCGACAGTAACTTGGGCGTTCACCATCAACACCGCCCTCAGAGTTGACGTATGAGGCCTGCGGTTAGTCGGCGGGGCAGAGTGTGGATGGGGTAGGTGTATTAGCAGGTCACGGGTTACTTTTGCCCAGCCGTTCGCTGGTCTTGAAACCTGCGACAGCCCTCTGCCCGTCGACTACAGGCGGGGTACCGCGTCGTCACAGCACAAGCCGACAGACACTCAAGACGTCGCTCCCGGATCCGGGAGCGACGTCACGCGAGTCCTGCAGCTAGCGCAGTCGGGGACCCGGCCCACCCCTCGTCTGTAGGCCACACAGCCGCAATACCGTAGTGCTCCAGAAGCCGTGTGTAGACCTCGCCGACCGGCTCGGAGAACAGCGCCAACTGCCGGGGTTGAGCGTCGTGCGGGTACAGGCAGAAGGCGTAGGTCGCCAGTTGCCCTAGAGCCTCGCGTACCGCCCCGGTGGCGTTGCCGCGCCTGATGAACTTGGCTTCAGCAAGCCAGTGCACACCGTCTTTGATGATCACCATGTCGCGTGGGTGGACGTTCGTTCCGACGTCCACCTGTCGGTCACGCAGGAACTGGCCGTACCGAGCAACGAGAGTTTCGTGACTTCGGCTCTTGCGCAGCTTGCGGGCCACGACCGTCTGTGTGTACTCGGCATCGCTTTTAGGTGCGAAGTGCAGTAGCAGTTCTGTCGCCTTGGTGGGCGGCTGTGCGACCACGGTGACGATGGTGTCGCGCGTGGTCTGGCGTACCTCTTCGCGGACGGCCAAGGCTTCCTGGTACAGCGTGATCATGCGGGCTAGATCTGCACGCAAGGTCTGCTCGCTGGGCAGAGCGGCGACCTCATAGGTGATGGCCAAGAGGTTCCCAGCCTCGTAAGAACGGGGCAGGCCGGAGCGCCCGCCAAGATCGATGGTCGTACTCAACCCGGCTTTGGCGTCGGTAGAAAGAGCGTCGCGGATGGCCGCCGCTTCGGCGGCCAACCTCATACGTGCTTCACGCGCGCCAAGTGCCTTGGTGATCTCCGTGACGCCTTGGTTCAGGCTGAGCGCGAAGGTCTTCCTGTCCTCAGCAAGGAGGTAGACGAGGTACATCCCTCGGGTGGCTGTCGTCGTCTCATCCGGGTCGAAGATCGAAACCCAGGGGCAGACAGCAAGGTTGCCCTTCCCGGGGCTCCCCACAACCAGGTAGCCACCAGGTACCAAGTGCCCAACTTCCGTAGAGGCGGCCCGGATCAGGCGCGCTACGTCGCTGCTGATGCTTTGGTCGTCACCAACCCCAAAGGTCGTGCCGATCTTGTAGAGGTAGTCACCAAGCTCCATACGCCAGATGCTAGGGGCGACCACTGACAACACCACACCGAAATAACCGTCCTGCCCCTGTGGGAGGGAGAGTTGGACGGCGGGAGTTTCGGCGTCCGTTGTCCTGATCGTTGTCCAGTACGCCGACGGTCACCCACGTTCGCCACCGTCCACGTAGCAGCGCTGACCTGCCCCGCGGACCCCTGCGAACGCTGCTGTACGTCAGTGCGGACAGTTGGAAAGCGTGTTGGGGGCAACCCCTCACGAGTTCGAATCTCGTATCCTCCGCCAGTGCCTCACCGGGCACTAACGTCGAAGGGCCCCACTGTTCGCAGTGGGGCCCTTCGACGTTTCTTGAAGGAATCCATGGATCAGAGGGTTTCGGGCTGCCGCGCGAACGCGGGTCCGTTGTCAGACCTGCGCGTTACGGTCCGCTCCATGGCTGAGAGACCGACGGAGCACTGGCGCAGGCATGTGGCCGAGGAGGCCGCAGAGCTTGCCGCCGGCATTCTGGATCCCGACCGCGCGTGCATGGTCGAGCTGTTCCCCGAAGAGCTCCTGTCGCAGACCGATGCCGTTCTCGACGTGTTCGAGGCCGAGTTGTCCGCGTTCGCCGAAGAGGGCGACGCACGGGTCTTCGCCGTGGTGGAGCGCGTCGTCCTGGCTCTGAACGCCGTGAACGAGGCTCACGGTGAGTGTGCCTTCGAGACCGATGAACGCGAGCGGTTGTGCGCCTACATCGAAGAGGCGCTCACCGGGCGGGGAGTCGACGTCGTAGCCCTGACCGCCGGGCGCGGGCTCGGTCGGCACGAGCTCACGGACCAGTGGCGGAACTGGTGAGCCGTCCTCGCCGTCCTCGCTGTCCTCGCCGTGCGGGGTCGCCCGAGGGGCTGCGGCATCCGCCTCCTGCGTCTCTTGCTCCCCTTGCGTCCGGTCCGGCACCGCGGTCGTTTTGCAGCGGGCCGCCCACCGGGGCCCTGGGGGCTGTGCGAGTCCGCCGTCACCGCGCTCGTGGCACGGCTCAGCGCGGCCGGGTCCGTCGCCCGGCCTGAGATCGACCGCTTCAACGGCGAGGTGCGCGACCTGCTCGGCGACCAGGGGTTCGCCCGGACCTCCGCCGTCCCGCGCACCCTCGCCCACTGGGGCCTCCGGTGAGCGTGGACCGGGTGGCGCCGGTCTACGCTCCCCGGCCCGCGCCCGCCAGCCGGTCGCGCAGGCGGGCCGTGTCCTGGACCGGGGGCAGACCGTACGCCCTGCGGTACTCGCGGTTGAACTGGGTCGCACTCACGTAGCCGACCTTCTCCGCGACCAGGGCCGCCGTGGTGTCACCGGCCAGCAGGAGCCGGCGGGCCTCCTGGAGGCGCAGGTGCTTCTGGAAGCGGAGCGGGCTCATACCCGTCGCCGCCTTGAAGTGGCGGTGCAGGCTCGCCGTGCTCATGTGGGCCGTCGCCGCGATCTCGTCGACAGCGAGCGGCTCGGCGTAACGGGCGCAGATCCACCGGGCCGCCGTACGGACCCTGGCCGCCGCCGAGTCGGCCAGCGTGAAGTGCCGCAGGGCCGGACCCAGGGTGCTGCCGAGCAGCCGGTAGAGGATCTCCGTCTCGATGGGGCCCGCCAGGGCGCGGATGTGCTGCGGGGTGTCCAGCAGCCGGACCCAGCGGGTGACCGCGTCGGTGAGCTCGGGGGTCATCGGCGCGGTGAGCCGGCCGGCGGCGCTCCGGCCGGGAGTCGGGCCGGGAGCCGGCCCACGTCGGTGCCGGTCCGCGTCCGTACCGGCCTGTGCCGGTGCCGGCGCCGGCACCGGAACCGTCTTCAGCTCCAGCTCCAGCTCCAGCTCCAGCTTCGGTTCCGGTTCCGGTTGCGGGTCCGGTTGCGGGTCCGGTTGCGGGTCCGGTTGCGGGTCCGGGTCCAGTCGCAACAGGAGTTCGGCGAGCATGCCGCCGTCCAGGCGCAGCACCGCCGAACGGTACGGCACCTCCTCGAACGTGGCCGTGACCGGCAGGACCAGCGAGTTGAGGAACACCTCCCCGCTCCCCGACGTCCAGCTCAGATCGCCCGCGACACTGCTCTTGGAGCCCTGGACGATGAAGCAGATCATCGGCTCGTACAGCAGGTCGAGCGGTGTGACGGGCTCGTCGAGCGTCACCAGCCGCTGGCGTGGCACCGCCGTGTCGGACCACATGTCGCCGCCGTGCCGCGCGATGACCGCGGCGAGCTCGTCCAGCATGCGCGCCTCCTGCGGGGAACCACCCCAGGTCAGATGCCTGAGAGGATCAGGCAATCCTATGCGGTCGGCGGCCCATGACCCGCCTCGTCTCCGCTCCTAGCGTTGACCGCATGACACAGCAGGGCAATCACCAACAGGACGACAAGCGGCAGGACAGCAGGCAGCAGGGCGATGCGCAGCGGGACGGGAACGGCCTGCCGGTCCGTGCGCTCGGGCGCCAGGGACTGGCCGTCGGTGCCGTCGGGCTCGGCACCATGGGCATGACCATGGCCTACGGCACCGGTGACGAAGCCGGCAGCATCGCGACCGTCCGCCGGGCCTACGAACTCGGCGTCACCCTCTTCGACACCGCCGAGCTCTACGGTCTGGGCACCGGCAGCAACGAGCAGCTGCTCGGCCGTGCCGTGCGGGACATCCGCTCCGAGGTCGTGATCGCCACCAAGTTCGGCTTCGACATGGACGCACCGCAGAACGCCGAGGGGTACGCCCTGAACAGCCGCCCCGAGCACATCCGCAAGGTCACCGAGAACAGCCTCCGCCACCTCGGCACCGACTACATCGACGTGCTGTACCAGCACCGCGTCGACCCGGACGTACCCATCGAGGACGTGGCGGGCACGATCGGCGAACTGATCGCCGAAGGCAAGGTGCGGTACCTCGGTCTGAGCGAGGCCGGCCCCGATGTGCTCCGGCGCGCCCACGCCGTCCACCCGGTGTCCGTGCTGCAGACCGAGTACTCCGTGTTCGAGCGGGCCGTGGAGGCCGACGTACTGCCCGTGGTACGCGAGCTCGGCATCGGGTTCGTACCGTATTCGCCGCTCGGCCGGGGCTTCCTGACCGGGGCCGTGAAGCCCGCCGCCGAGTATCCGGCCGACGACATGCGCAGCTGGGACGACCGCTGGCAGCCCGGCAACTACGAGCGGAACCTGACCGCCGTCCGCGAACTGACCGCGCTCGCGGCCGGCAAGGGGATCTCCGTCACGCAGCTGGCCCTGGCCTGGCTGCTGGCCCAGGGCGACGACATCGTGCCGATCCCGGGCACCCGCAGTCCGCGGCGCCTCGCCGAGAACGTGGCCGCGGCGGACGTGGCCCTCAGCGCGCAGGACCTGGCCCGCGTCCAGGAGATCCTGCCCGAGGGGGCGGCCGGGTCCCGCTACCCCGAGGCGATCATGCCGACCTGGTGACACCGCCCGGCGTCTGGCGTCTGGCGTCCGGCGGCCCTCGCACGAGGTCAGCGGGCGAGGTCAGCAAGCTAGGTCAGCGGGCGATCCTCACCTGGCGGGTCTCCGACACCTGGTCGATGTCCGACGTGCGGATCGTGACCTTCATCGTCCAGGTGCCGGCCAGGGGCAGGCTGAGGGACTGGGTCCCCCAGTAGCCGCCCTGGTCGGTGAGGCCGGCGTCGATGGGGCCGATCTTCTGGGACCGGAGGGTGAAGGAGAGTCTGATCTCGGGGACGGTGGCGATGCCTCCGTCGGGGCCGATGACGACCGCCTCGACCCTGTTCTCGCCGACGCGGCCCGGTTCCAGCACGATCTGGACCTTGCCGTGACCGCCCGGGGTGCCGACGTCGAAGGGGATCAGGGTCGTGGACGCGGTCGGGCCCTGTCCGGCGGCGTCCGCGCTCTCGCCGGACCGGGCCGCCGTCTCGAGTTCGGCGCGGCCGGGCTGGGTGCCGGTCAGCACCGTCGTGACGACCAGCACCGCCACCCCCACGACGACCTCGGCGAGGACCGAGCGGCGCAGGGCGCGGTGGCGGACACCGGGGCCCGGCGGTACGGAGCCGGCGCCGGGCCCCGTCGCGGGATCCGCTGCGGAGTCCACTGCGGGGTCCGCCTCGGGTTCCACCGCGGCCTTCGCCGCGGAGCCCGGGGGCGGCTCCGTACCGCCGGGCCCGGCAGTCCCGGCCCTGGCTCCGGTTCCGGTTCCGGTCCCGCCTCCGGTTTCGATTCCGGCTCCGGCTCCGATTCCGGCTCCGGCTCCGGCTCCGATCTCGGCCTGGACCCGGTTCGCGGACGCGACCGCCGCCGATGTCCCGCCGCCGCCCGCCGCCACCCCCGCCGGCTCCGGCACGCGCGCCTCGAGTGGCTGTACCGCGTGCCCCTCGGCCAGCCGGGCCGTCCAGCGGCGTGAGAAGCCCGCCGCGGCCAGCAGCAGCGCCACCGCGCACACCTTCGCGACCAGGATCCGGCCGTACGACGTGTCGAACACCGCGTCCCACGAGCCGAGCCCGCGCCACGACTGGTAGACGCCGGTCAGCACCAGGACCGTGACCGAGAGGAACGCGAGGCGTGAGAAGCGGTGCACGCAGGCGGCCGGGAGCGGCGTCTGTGACCGGTTCAGCGCGGTGAGCAGGGCCCCGAGACCGCCCAGCCACACCGCCATCGCCAGCAGGTGCAGTACGGAGGAGGTCATCGCCACCGGGACCTGGATGCCCGCGGACGCGTGCTCGGCGACCGCCCAGGTGCTTGCCAGGGCGACGGCCAGGACCCCGCCGACCGCCAGCACGGCCGGTTTCGGCTCGGACTCCAGCTTCGGCTCCGGCTTCGGTTCCGACTCGGACTCCGGTTCTGGTTCCGGTTCCGGCGACCGCCGCAGCGCGGCCTCCGTGCGTACGAGGAAGACCGCCGCCCCCGCCAGCAGCACCAGCCGCGCGAGCAGCGCCCAGCCGGGCCTGGTCGTCAGGGTGTTCCCGATGAGGTCGGGGTCGAGGAGGGTCGACGGGCCGGTGCCGCGTTCGTACGGGCCGCGCAAGAAGACGAGGAGGACCGTGGTGACGAGGAGGGTCCACCAGCCGGCGCGGACGAGCCCGCGCAGCGGCCGCGCGCCGGGCGGGCGGCAGGCGAGGACGAACACGGCCACGCCGATGAGCAGGGCGACGGCGGCGTACGCGGCGTAGCGGGCGATGTCGTAGAGGGCGCCCGAGGCCGGGTTCACGGCCGGCTCGGCGGATATCGCGGCGCTCGTCTCGGAGGGCTCGCCGATGGAGAAGGTGAAGGCACCGGAGATGGGGTGGCTGTCCGCCGAGACCACCCGCCAGGCGACCGTGAACGTACCGTCCCGCAGATCGTCGCGGAGCTTGACCCGCACCCTGTCCGAGTGGCCGGGGACGTGCTCGGTGTCGCCCGCGTTCACCCGGCGGTTCTCTGGGCTGAGGACCCGCAGCGAGTCGTCCGTGATGCCGACCGACTCGGTGAAGGTCATGGTGACCTCGCGCGGCGCGGACTTCAGGACGGAGCCCTCACGGGGGTCGGTGTCCCGCACCGCCGAATGGGCGGACACGGACGTCGCGCCGCCCAGCAGGAGCAGGAGCAGCGTGCCCAGCAGGGTGACGAGGACGGCGGCCCGGCGCGGTGGCACCGACCGCGACGCCCGTACTGCCCGCGGTACCCGGTGTGTACGGCGCAGTCGACCCACGTCGCCTCTCCCTGCTTCTCACCCTCGCGGTACTGGTGGTGCTGTTCGTGGAGGTACGGATGTACGCGGCACGTTGTTCAACACCGTCCGCGCTCGCACCCGCACCCGCATCTGCGTCTGCGTCTGCGTCTGCGTCCACACCTGCTCACCAGGTGGGCCGCGCCGAGACCCCTCCGTCCACCACCAGGTCGTGTCCGGTGATCCAGGAGGCCATCGGCGAGGCGAGGAACACGCAGGCGTCGGCCACGTCCTGCGGGCGCCCCAGCCTCCCGGTGGGAACCGCCTGCTGCCAGCGCCTTACGCCCTCGGGCCACGCCTGCGCGAGGCCCTCGCGGTCGATCAGCCCGGGCGAGACGGTGTTGACGCGGATGCCGTAGGGACCGTACTCCAGGGCCGCCGCGCGCGCGTGCATGACGACGGCCGCCTTCGACGCGCAGTAGTGCGCGTGGAGCGGAGCGGGGTGCGTGGCCTCGATGGACGCGATGTGGGTGATGCTGCGCACATGGCCTTCGCCCGCGTCCCGCGTGACGTCGGCGGCACCCCGCATGACATCGGTGGCGCCTCGCATCACGTCGGCAGCGGCCTGCGTGCAGGCGAACACGCTCGAGACGTTGGTGTCGACCACCGCCCGCCAGTCCGCCGCCGTCATGCCGGGCAGTTCCTGGACCGGTTGTACGCCCGCGCTGTTGACCAGCGCCGTCAGCGTGCCGCCTCCCCAGTCGGCGGCCTCGCGCACCACCCGGTGGCACTCGGACTCCACGGTCAGGTCGGCCCGCAGGACCACCGCGCGTCCGCCCGAGTCCGTGATGCGGGCGACGACGTCACGGGCCGGCTCCTCGTCCGTACGGAAGTGGACGGCGACGGCCGCTCCCGCCGCCGCGAACCCCAGGGCGATCCCCCGCCCGATGCCGCCGCCGGCACCGGTGACCAGCGCCACCTGACCGTCGAGCAGGCCGGCACGGGGGTCGGCACGGGGGTCGGCGCGGGGGTCGACCGCGTCGCCGGTCACGGGCGGCTCAGTGCGGCGATCCGCGCTGCCTCCGCCGGGTAGCGGGCGGCGAGCTCGGTCCCGTCCCCGTGCTCGTACCCCTCGTAGGTGAAGCCGGGCGCCATCGTGCACCCGAAGAACGACCAGGCCCCGTCCGCGGCGACCCGCGCGCCCATCCAGGTGCGTGCGGGCACCGTGAACTGGACGTGCTGGCCGCCGAGGACGTCCGGGCCGAGCCGGACCGTACGGGACGTTCCGTCGGGGGACAGGAGCAGCAGTTCCAGCGGATCGCCCAGGTAGAAGTGCCAGGTCTCGTCGGACGGGAGGCGGTGCAGGGCGGAGAAGTCGCCGGGCCGGGAGGTCAGGAGAGCCACGATCGCGGAGCCCTCCGGTCGGCCGTCGGGCCGTTCGGGGCCTGCCCAGGTACGGCGGAAGAGACCGCCCTCCTCGGGGATGGGTTCCAGCCGGTAGTGCGCGACAAGGGCTTCGGGAGTGATGTCGTTGACCACCCGCCGACGTTATACGGCCTCCGGACGGACACGGTCCTTGTCACGGACACGGTCCCTACGGTCCTTGTCACGGACGCGGTCCCTGTCGAGAAAGGCCAGTTGCGCCTTCTTCTCCGGCAGGTGCACCTCCGGGAGGTCGATCTCCGGCAGCACGACCGGCGGGCCGAGCACGAAACCCTGGCGGAGCAGCCGTGCGATCGCCCGCTCGTTGCGGATGTCCGGCTCGACCACGACCCGCCGCCGGTCCAGGACGCGCAGGACGTACGTGGTGAAGGCGGTCAGCAGAGCCGTGCTGTAGCCGGCCCGGCCGGCGCCCCCGGGGGCCGGACCGATCAGCAGGTGTACGCCGATATCGCCCGGCTCCACCTCGTAGCACTCGCTGACACGGTCGGCCGCCGGTTCGTAGGTCTGGAAGAGGGCGGCCGGCCCGTCGTCCAGGACGGCGAGGTACGCATGGTGCGTGTCGAGCGAGCCGAGGTGGCGGTACGTCTCCAGCACCTGTTGCCTGCTGAAGCCGCCCATGCCCCAGAACCGGGCCCGCTCGGCCGTCACCCAGTCGTGCAGCACGTCCAGGTCGGCCTCCGGGTCCACGGGCACGACACGGACGGTGCCGAGCCCTTCGACGTCCTCCTGGTGGACGGCCGTCCGGTCGCGGCCGACCGCGTACGACGTCCCAGCCGTGCCTGTCGCCCGCGCCGTGCCTGTCGCCCGCGTCGTCTCTGCC
This sequence comes from Streptomyces sp. V3I8, assembly GCF_030817535.1. Classification (NCBI taxonomy): domain Bacteria; kingdom Bacillati; phylum Actinomycetota; class Actinomycetes; order Kitasatosporales; family Streptomycetaceae; genus Streptomyces; species Streptomyces sp. V3I8. The sequence goes on from NZ_JAUSZL010000002.1 coordinate 4,250,692, forward strand.
GTCCCCGTCGTCTCTGCCGTCCCCGTCGCCTCTGTCATCCCTGTCGTCCTCGGCATCCTGTCGTTGTCCTCGTCCCTCATGGTGAGCTGGTTCCAGTCGGTGACCACGGGGGCGAGTTCTCCCCCGAGCCACAGGGGCAGTTGGTCGCGGTGGTGCGGTGAGCCCGGTACGCCCGAGGCGCCGAAGGGCACCACCCAGAGGCTGTCCGCGCGCCGTGCCAGGTCCCACACGTAACGGGCGGCGGGGCCCCGCGCGGACCGGTCGGTGAGGCCGGGCACGGCCGAGGTGCACAGCACGCAGTCGTGGTCGCCGGAGAGCCCCGGTTCCCTCCGGTCGTACGCCGGGTCCGGCAGCGCCCGCCACGGAGCGAGGCGGTGGGTGTCGCCCCAGGTGCCCCGCGGCGGGTCCGCGGCGACCTCCTCCACGGCCGCCCTGACGATCTCGGCGCGGTCGATCCCGTACAGGCTCTCCGCCTTCAGGAGGTTCTCCAGGGCGTGGGCGACGCGCGGGAGGAGGGCGAGCCATGGGCTCAACACCGGCGGGTAGGACGGGGGTTCGGTGAGCGGCGCCAGGGCGGGGTGGGCGGCGAGGCGGCGTACGACGGCGCTGCGGACCGCCGCGTAGGCGGCCGCTTCCCCGCTGGTGGCGGCCATCTGACGGTCCCAGTTCCGTAGGCGCTCGCGCAGGGCGACAGCGTCGGCGGAGAGGCCGTCGAGGGCGGCGATCCGGTCCAGCAGCGGGGCCGCGGAGGCCAGATGGGTGTCCATGTGGAGGGCGGCCATGTCGGCGGCCCGCCAGTCCCGCCGCGGAGCCAGGAGCGCGCGCAGACGGGCGGCCCGGTGGGGCGGCGCGAACTCGACACCGAGCGGGGTGGCGGGGCCGCGCTGGTTGGCCATGACCGCGATGCCGTCGTCGACCGTGCCGCGCGGCAGGGGCGCGTACCAGCCGTGCCATTCGTGTCCGGGCTCCCAGGCGTTGACGATCCGGATGCCGTTCGCCGGGTCCCGCACCGGCACCCGGCCCGCGACGCGGTGGAGCAGGCCGCCCTCGGTGTCGGCCGCCTGGACGACGTTGACCGGTTCGGCCCAGTCGTCGAAGGCGCGGTCCACGTCGGCGACCCGGCGGGCGCGGAGGAGGGGGAGGAGTGCGCCGAAGCCCAGGTCCGCCGTCACCCGGGGCGGGTAGCGGAGGCTGATGGGTCCGGCGGAGCCGCCGGGGGCGGAGTCGTCAGGATCGGGGCCGTCAAGGCCGGAGCCGGAGCCGGACGCGGTGCCGGTGCCAGTGCCGGTATTGCAGCCGATGCCGGTGTCACAACCGGTGTCGGTGTCGGTGTCGGCGGTGTCGGCGCCGATGACGACCGGTCCCCGGTCGGTCTCGATCACCTCCACCTCGACGGGGGCGCCGCCCGCCACCTCGACCGTCTCGGTGCGGTGGGACGCGGGGTGCCACTCCCCGTCCGGGCCGAGCGCCTCGACCAGTTGTCCCGTCCCGGTGCCGGTCCGCCGCAGCCGCTCCCGGTACAGGTCCTGGTAGTCGGCCATCGCGTTGGTGATGGACCAGGCCACCGTGCCCGTGTGGCCGAAGTGGGCGATGCCGGGGACGCCCGGCACGGCCAGGCCCACCACGTCGAACTCCGGGCAGGCGATCCGGATCTGCTGGTAGACGCCCGGCGCCTCGATGAAACGGTGCGGGTCGCCCGCGAGGACCGGGAATCCGGTGGCCGTGCGCTCGCCGCCGACGAGCCAGCCGTTGCTGCCGGCGGTCCCGGGCCCGTCGGTGGCGAACAGCCCGACGGCGTCCGGCCCGAGATGGCGTACGACCTCCTCCCGCCACAGCTTGGCCGGAAAACCGGCGAACAGGATGTGCGTGGCGAGCCAGACACCCATCGGCGTCCACGGCTCCCACCGGCCCGGCGCGAGCCCGACGGCCCCGAACTCGGGTGCCCGGCGGGCCCCTTCGGCAAGGCCCTGGTTGACCCCGTCGACGTACGCCCGGACCCAGGCGGCCGTCCCGGGGTCCCGTCTCTCCAGGGCCGTGAAGCAGCGTCTCGCCGTGTCGTCGAGCAGGGCCCGTCTCGCGAACCGGTCCCAGGCCAGGGCGTCCGCGCCGAGGAACGCGGCCGAGGTGCCGCGCGCCCTGTGCCGCTCCACCTCGATCTGCCAGGCGCGGTCGAGGGCCGTGGCCAGCCCTTGCGCGCGGGCCAGTTCGAGCACGTCGTCCGCACGGAGGTGCGGTACGCCCCAGGCGTCACGGTGGATCTCGACGGTCACCCTGCGTCTCCCATTCCATTTAGGTTAGGCTCACCTAACTCAATGGCCGAAATCGTACGCGAGGGGTGAAAACTTCATGGGGCAGGGGCAGAGACAGGAACAGAGGCAAGGACAAAGACAGAAGCCGGGGCAGGGGCACGGCTGGGAGGGGACCGTCCTCAGACTGCTGCGGGCGAAGGACTTCGTGTTCACGGTCACACGGGCCGAGGACGTCACTCCGCACTACCGGCGACTGCGGGTGACCGACGGCGGCATGCTCGCGGCGACCGGGGTGCACCCGACGATGTGGGTCCGGCTGTGGTTCGACAACGCGGGCCGGCCGCACCAGCGCGCGTACACGCTGGTGGACCCCGATCCGGCCGCGGGGACCTTCGGCCTGGAGTTCGCGCTGCACGACGGGGTCGCGAGCGACTGGGCGCGGGCCGCGAAGCCCGGTGACACGATCGAGGCGACGGTCCACGGCACGGCCTTCACGGACCCGGCGCCGGCCCCGTCCCGTGTGCTGGCCATCGCCGACACCGCCTCGCTCCCCGCCCTCAACTCCCTCCTGGAGGCGGTGGGGCCGGCGCCGGCCACGATCTGGTTCGAGACCGCCGGCCGCACCGCGGACGGGGCCGTCCGGGGTACGGACGGCCTGCCCCTGCGGGTGGACCCGGCCCGCCACGACCTCCGTACGGTCCCCCGTCTCGACCGGGGCGCGCACCTGGTGGCCCAGGTGCGGGCGGCCGTGCCGGAGCTGCTGGCGGAGACCGCCGACCCCTATGTGTGGATCGCCTGCGACACGGCGACGACCCGGTCGCTGTCCGCGTACTTCCGCAAGGAACTGGCCCTGCCGAAGCAGCGGGTGAACGCGCTGGGGTACTGGCGGGCGGCCTGAACCCGCACGCGTGACGACCGGCGCACGGACGTCGCCCTCCCCGTCTCACCCTGCGGCCCGAGGACGACGGACCCTCCGGGCGCGGCCCGCTCGCCGCACCCGACAGAATGCCGTTCACCACACCCGTCGGGATGTCGTTCACCGCACCCGTCGGAATGCCGTTCGGCCGGCGGGCGTCGACGACCGGAGGCCGGGGCGGCGGAGGTGGTGTCGCCGAGATCCGGCGTACGCCAAGTGAGCGGTTCTCGTGGTGCGGCCGGTGCACCTGGTGCCCCGGCCGGGGACAAGCTCCTCGATGAGGTCCCACCGGCTCGCCCCGCGCACACCGCGCCGCCCCGCCCGGGCCGCCCGACCTGCCCGGACCGCCCGCCTCGCCCGGAACACCCGGCCCGCCCGGCCCTCCGGTGCCGCCGGGCTCGTCCGGCCCACCCGGCGGCCCACCCCGCGGTCCGCCGCGCAGTCTGCCCAGCAGCGGCTCCTCGTGGTGCTCGCGGCCTTGCTGTGCGCGCTGTGCGTCGTGGGGTCCGCGGGTGGTCACACCGGTTCCCGTACGGCGCCGCCCGCCGCCGTCTCCACCGAGTCCGGTCTGGAGCACCCGCACGACCTCCTGGACACCGCTCTCCGTCCGGTCGCGCGCCAGGGCCACCGCCCGCTCGTTCCCCTGCGCCCCGCGCACCGGTCCGCCGCCGAGCGCCCGCGCCCGCGGGTCCGCTCCCTCCCCGCGTCCCACCACGCCCCCTCCCCGCGCGCCCGGCGCTGCATGGTCCTCCGCTGCTGAGGAGCCCGGTTCCGACCGGACACCCCCCACCTACAGCCAGCAGCACGAGAGGAACCCCTCCATGCCGAAGGACCCGTACGCGATCCTGCGCGCCCTGGTGCGCGCCGAGTCCCTCCGCAACGCCCCGAAGCCGCCCTCCGAACCCGGCCGGGGCGCGCCGAAGCCCGCCCCGGAGCGGCGGACCCGGTCCGGGAAACCCGAACGCGGCTGAGCCCGTCCGGCGGAGGCGGACCGATCCGCCTCCGCCGTCTCCGCCCCTGTCCTGAGCCTCGACCTCGGCCTGGGCCTCAACCTCGGCCTCTTTCGAGCGAATCAGCCGGACGGTCTGCGTGACGGAGTTCGGGAACGCCTTCGACGCGTCGCCGAAGAAGAGCTGCGGCTCATCCCGCAGTTCGGGCGGTTCCAGTTCGAGGCCCCGGGGCACCCGGGCCCCGGCAGCAGCGACTCGCCGTCCGTCACGTCCGTCACATCCGTCACTTCAGGCCCTGCCCCCGGTCCGCCCGGAGCCGTCCCGCACTCGTCCCTCACTCGTCCCGCATCCATCCAGGGCCCCTTCCCGCCCGTTTCCGAATCGATCATGAACGGGTGATCCAGGAGAATTACCGGTTTGCACATATTTACGACGTCATTTCCAGCGCCGCACTCCGGCGCCATGGCTGCGCCCGGAAGCTCTTGACCGGTAGGCTTTCCGTGTGATCTTCAAGCGCATCGGAAACGGCCGGCCGTACCCCGACCACGGCCGGGAAAGCACCCGGCAGTGGGCGGACGTCGCGCCGCGCCCGGTCCGCCTCGATCAGCTGGTGACGACCAAGGGCCAGCTCGATCTGGAAACACTGCTCGCCGAGGACTCCACGTTCTACGGCGACCTCTTCGCGCACGTCGTGAAGTGGCAGGGCGACCTGTACCTGGAGGACGGCCTGCACCGTGCCGTCCGCGCCGCGCTGCAGCAGCGCCAGGTACTGCACGCCCGCGTTCTCGAACTGGGCTGACCCCGGGTTGACCCTTTCGGGTTGGTCTGACGATCAGTCAATGATCATCTAGTAGGCATTGCGGCCCTGGCGCATTACGCTGCGCTCATGAGCATGCTCACTCCCCCTGGCATGGGCGGCCAGTACCGGATCACGGGGGACAAGTACCCACGGATGCGCAAGGACCGGGGGCGCCGCCGGATCGTGCTCGCGGCTGTCGCCTCCGTCGCCGCACTCGGACTGGCCGGCTGGGGAACCCTGCAGCTCATCGATGTCTTCACGGGCGGCGGCGACAAGGCGTCGGCGGTCGGTTCGGCGCCGGGGTGCAAGCCCTCCCCCTCGTCCTCCGCGAAGCCGGTCAAGGCCGTGCCGAAGCCCGGCCAGATCACCGTGAACGTCTTCAACGCCACGACCCGCTCGGGCCTCGCCAAGGACGTCGCGGACGCGCTGAAGAAACGCGGGTTCAAGATCGGCGAGGTGGGCAACGCCACCAAGACGTACGACAAGAAGGTCGACGGACCGGGCGTGGTGCTCGGTGCGAAGGCGGCGGCCGACGCCGCGCTCCCTGTCCTCGGGACCCAGCTCGCCGGCGCCGAGACGAAGACCGACACCCGGGCGAAGCCCGCGGAGGTCGACCTGATCCTCGGCAAGGCCTTCAAGACCCTGACGACGGAGAAGGACGCCGACAACGCCCTGACCACCCTGGCCGAGCCCGCGCCGGCGCCCTCGACGACGAAGAAGGACTGCTGACGGGCGCGTAAGAGCCGCGGCCCACTTGGCCACCCGGCCCGTCAGCCCATCGGCCCGTCAGCCCACCGGCCCGTCAGTCCTTCGGTCCGTCCGTCCTCCAGCCCGTCCGTTCGGCTATTCGGCTATTCGGCTATTCGGCCGCACCGTACATGCGGTCGCCCGCGTCACCGAGGCCCGGGACGATGTAACCGTGCTCGTTCAGGCGCTCGTCGACCGAGGCGGTCACGACCGTGACGGGGGCGCCCGCCAGGTCGCGCTCCATCACCTCGACGCCCTCGGGGGCGGCCAGGAGGACCACGGCCGTCACGTCGTCGGCGCCGCGCTTGATCAGCTCCTGGATCGCCGCGACGAGGGTGCCGCCGGTGGCCAGCATCGGGTCCAGGACGTACACCTGGCGTCCGGAGAGGTCCTCGGGCATACGGCTCGCGTACGTGGACGCCTGGAGCGTCTCCTCGTCGCGGATCATGCCGAGGAAGCCCACCTCGGCGGTCGGCAGGAGGCGCACCATGCCGTCGAGCATGCCGAGGCCGGCCCGCAGGATCGGTACGACGAGGGGCCGCGGGTAGGACAGCTTGACGCCCGTGGTGCCGGACACCGGGGTCTCGATGTCGACCTGTTCGGTGCGCACGTCCCGCGTGGCCTCGTAGGCGAGCAGGGTGACCAGCTCGTCGGCGAGTCGGCGGAAGGTCGCGGAGTCGGTGCGGCGGTCGCGCAGCGTGGTGAGCTTATGAGCGACCAGAGGGTGGTCGACGACGTGGAGACGCATGCTCCCAAGGGTATCCGGGCCCGTGCCGGCCGCCCGTTCGCCCGTCACCAGCGGGTTCCGGAACGTTCCGGAATCTTCGCCGCTGCCACCGCGCAAACCTCCGCTGGCATCAAACCGCCCGCCGGAGGGAAAGTGGGAGGGACCTGACTGGGGGTGTTGCCGATGCCGGACTCGGAGCAGAGCAACCGGACGGACCTGGAGAGCGACGCTCAGCGCCGCAGGCGCCGGGCCCAGTTCCTGCGGGAACTGAAGGAGGCCCGCGAGCTGCGCGACAGGGTGCAGCCGCGCCGTGCGAAAACGGCCCGCCTGCGGCATGCGATGCGCATGCGCACGTTCCGCTGGTGAAGAACGGCTGCCCCCTCCGGGTCCGCGGGCAGCGACCACAGGCCGTTGCCGGTTCGGCAAGCCCGTCGCGGGTGTCGCGGGTGTCGTGGGTGTCGTCATCGGATGTCGTCGTGGGTGGCGTCGTGGGGTCGTCGTGCGACCCGCCGGGCACACCCGGACGGGCGCGTGCGGACAGGCGCGTGCGGGGCGGGAGTTCCGGCGGCGTACGATCCCGCTGTCGGTGGGCGCCGGGCGCCCAGGTGAGGCCGTACGGCGGCGTGACGCACGCGCCACGCGACCCGGCGTGAGAACGCGACCGGGACACAGCGAGCCGAAGACCTCTCCTGAACGCTCTGTTTCTGCCACGATTCCGAGTGGGCGGGGCTCGGAGCACCCAACCCCCGTCCACGACCTCCGCCGGGAGGACCCCCAACCGGCACGCCTAGGACCAGTGGGAGAGTCACGGTGTACTTCGCCGCACTGCTCGCGCGCACCGAAGACGGGTGGGAAGCGAGCGACACAGAGCTCGACGATGTGGAGACCCTGTCGGATCTGAGCGACCTGGCCCGTGAGGCCTCGGTCGACGACGACACGGTGCTCGTCTACATCGAGCAGGAGGACGCGTGGTTCGGAGTCGTCCGCGTGGACGGCGAGGAGGACCCTCGCATCTACGTCTCGGACGCCGCGGCCGCTGCCCGCAGTTCGTACGGCGAGATCCTGCTCACGAACGAACTGCTCGGAAGGGATCCCGGCGACGACGGCGTCGTCGACCTGGAATCCCTCGACCTCGACGGCACGGAGGACGGTGAACCCGAGGACGAGGCCGACGACGACGAAGAGGACGACGTCGGTACCACCTCCAAGGGACAGATCGTGCCGTCCGGACCCATCGGAGACCGCGAGGTCCTCGCCGATCTCGGCGTGGACAAGAAGGAGTTGCTGGCCCTGGACAGCACCGACGCACTCGGCGAGATCGCCGAGGTCCTCGGGGCGGCAGAGGTCCTGGAGGCCGTCCGCTGACCACCCCGCACGCCCAGGAGGAACACGACCCCGTACGCGACCGGTGGCGGCCCGCGATGCGGCGGGCCCTCGACGAGGCCGCGCTGGCGGGCCGCGGCGGGGACGTCCCCGTGGGCGCCGTCGTACTGTCCCCGGACGGCACGACGGTGCTCGCCACCGGGCACAACGAGCGCGAGGCGGCCGGTGACCCGACCGCCCACGCCGAGGTGCTGGCGCTCCGCCGGGCCGCCGCCCGGACCGGCGAGTGGCGGCTGACCGGCTGCACGCTCGTCGTCACCCTCGAACCCTGCACAATGTGCGCCGGGGCGATCGTCCAGTCCCGTGTGGACCGGGTCGTCTACGGCGCCCGGGACGAGAAGGCGGGCGCGGCCGGCTCCCTCTGGGACCTCGTACGCGACCGCCGCCTCAACCACCGGCCGGAGGTGATCGCGGAAGTACTGGACGAGGAGTGCGCCCGGCTGCTCACGGACTTCTTCCGCGACCGCTGAACATCCCCCCGCACCATCCGCCCCACCACGTCCCGCCACGTCCCACCCGCCCGGACCGCTCTCGCTCCCCCCTCGATCCGGCCTCGATCCGGCCTTGATCCGCCCTCGATCCGGCCTTGACCGACCCCGGGCCGACCCAGGACCAGCCCAGGATCAGCCCCGAGCCGGCCCCCGGATACGGATTTCCGAGCACGGCCCATCGTGGGCTAGGATCTCTCTCGGTAGCGTGTCCGAGCGGCCGAAGGAGCTCGCCTCGAAAGCGAGTGTGGCGCAAGTCACCGAGGGTTCAAATCCCTCCGCTACCGCGGTAGACGAAGGGCCCGATCCACTGGATCGGGCCCTTCGCGCTTCTCCGTGCAGGTCGGGGGGCCGGGTGGGATCCCCTGCCGCGGCGCCCTTTCCCGACGTCCGCGCGGCACGGGGCGCGAAGCCGCGGGACACGAGGCATGAGGTACGAGATGGGATCGAAAGATCGTCGGATCTGTTGCCCGGGTTACACTCACCGCCGACAACAGGGGCCTCAGCAGGTACAGCGCGCACAACGGGCGCAGCGGGCACGGTGGGCGGGCGCCGCGGACACGGGCAGGCACAGGGGAGGCCGCGGTGGCGGTGAATGCGAAGAAGATCGCCGTCTACGTACTCGTGGTCTTCGCGCTGTACGTGATCATCACCGATCCCGAGAAGGCGGCGGACTACGTCCAGATAGGGTTCGAGGGCATCTCGAACGCCGCTCAGTCCGTCGGTGACTTCATGACGTGGATCGCCGACGGCGCCAAGGACTAGGGAGCCCGGGGACCGGGGAACCGGAGGACCGGGGCTGCCGCCCTGTCGCCTCACCGCCCTGTCGCCTCACCGCCCCGGGAGTGTCCGTGATCCGCCACCTGGTCCTCTTCAAGCTCAACGAAGGTGTCGGGCGGGAGGAGCCCCGCGTCGTCGAGGGCGTCGCCGCCTTCCGCGCGCTCGGCGGGCAGATCCCGGAAGTGCGGTTCTGGGAGTGCGCGTGGAACATCACCGACCGGCCCATCGCGTACGACTTCGCGATCAACTCGGCGGTCGAGGACACGGACGCGCTCAAGCGGTACCTCGAACACCCCGCCCACCAGGCGGGCGCCGCCCTGTGGCGTGAGTTCGCCACGTGGGTGATCGCCGACTACGAGTACTGAGCGCCGCCGGCCACCGGCCGCCCGTCGAGCTGCCACCAGCCCTCCGCCCGAACGGCGGAGGGCTGTCGCGTGTCCGGGCCAGGCCGGGCGGCCGTACGACCCTCGCCCGGATCTCAACACGGAGTGATGGGGTGCTTGCACACAGTGCACATGTCTTGTGATGCTATGACCGCTTTTGACCGATGAGTTGACGCATGTGTCTGACGAGCATCGTTCGGACTTGTGTTTTCCCGGGTTGACGGACCCAGAGGTGGAGTTGACCGTGCCGGCCAGTACCGCGCCTCAAGCACCTCCCCAGCAGAAGCCGCAGGCGGTCGAACGGATCGACGAACCCGGTGATTCCCAGGAACCCGGTCCGCAGCGCCGCCGCGGGGCGGACACCAGGGCCCTGACCCAGGTCCTCTTCGGCGAACTCAAGAACCTCCGGCCCGGGACCCCCGAGCACGGCCGCGTACGGGCCGCGCTGATCGAGGCGAACCTCCCGCTGGTGCGGTACGCGGCCGCCCGCTTCCGCTCCCGCAACGAGCCCATGGAGGACGTCGTCCAGGTCGGCACGATCGGCCTGATCAACGCCATCGACCGCTTCGACCCCGACCGCGGCGTGCAGTTCCCGACCTTCGCGATGCCCACCGTGGTGGGCGAGATCAAGCGGTACTTCCGCGACAACGTCCGCACGGTCCACGTACCGCGCCGGCTGCACGAGCTGTGGGTGCAGGTGAACAGCGCCACCGAGGACCTCACGACGGCCTTCGGGCGCACCCCCACGACCGCCGAGGTCGCCGAGCGGCTGCGTATCGGCGAGGACGAGGTGCTGGCCTGCATCGAGGCCGGCCGCTCGTACCACGCGACCTCCCTGGAGGCCGCCCAGGAGGGCGACGGACTGCCCGGCCTGCTCGACCGGCTCGGCTTCGAGGATCCGGCCCTGGACGGCGTGGAGCACCGCGACCTCGTACGGCACCTTCTCGTCCAGCTTCCCGAACGCGAACAGCGCATCCTTCTGCTGCGCTACTACAGCAATCTGACGCAGTCCCAGATCAGTGCGGAACTGGGCGTCTCGCAGATGCACGTGTCAAGGCTCCTCGCCCGAAGTTTCGCCAGGCTGCGGTCCGCAAACAGGATCGAGGCGTAACTCCGGAGAGCGAATCACCTCCAAGAGCTTTTCCCGACATTTCTACGTCGAAAAAGCGTCAGACCCCCTTTTTCCAGGGCCTATTCACCCCTCTTGTGTCGACATGTCACTACAGCGTGTTGCCGACATGTGACATTCTTCCGGTGAAGCGTTTGCCGCGGCCCCGCCTCCGGTATTCAGGTGGAGGCTGCGTTCCTGACACGGGAGCGTCCGCCGCGACCGTCCGCGACCCAAAGGGGGTGGCATGTCCGCAGACCAGGGCAGCTCGAAGGTGCTCACGCTCGAGAAGAGCGAATCCGCATCCGACGTGCTTCACAGTGTCGTTGTCGAGGTTCCGGCCATCCAGGCCGCGGAAGCCCCGGCCTTCCCCCCGACCCCGGAAGTGATCGACACCCGCACCCTGTCCCGCTCCCTGTTCCTGCGGCTCGCCGCGCTGGACGAGAACAGCCCCGAGCGCGCCTATGTACGAGACACCCTCATCGAACTGAACCTCCCGCTGGTGCGGTACGCGGCCGCCCGTTTCCGGTCGCGCAACGAACCGATGGAGGACATCGTCCAGGTCGGCACGATCGGCCTGATCAAGGCGATCGACCGCTTCGACTGCGAACGGGGCGTGGAGTTCCCGACGTTCGCGATGCCGACGGTCGTGGGTGAGATCAAGCGGTTCTTCCGGGACACCTCGTGGTCGGTGCGGGTGCCGCGCCGGCTCCAGGAGCTACGGCTCGCGCTGACCAAGGCCAGCGACGAGCTCTCCCAGAAGCTGGACCGCTCGCCGACCGTCGCCGAACTCGCCACCGTGCTCGGGGTGTCGCAGGAGGACGTGGTCGACGGCCTGGCGGTGGGCAACGCCTACACGGCGTCGTCCCTCGACTCGCCGGCCCCCGAGGACGACGGCGGCGAGGGTTCCCTCGCGGACCGCCTCGGTTACGAGGACACCGCGCTGGAGGGGGTCGAGTACCGCGAGTCCCTGAAGCCCCTGCTCGCCAAGCTGCCGCCCCGCGAGCGGCGGATCATCATGCTCCGCTTCTTCGCCAACATGACGCAGTCACAGATCGGCGAGGAGGTCGGCATCTCGCAGATGCACGTCTCCCGGCTGCTCACGCGGACGCTCTCCCAGCTGCGGGAAGGGCTCATCTCCGACTGATCCGTCCCGTCCCGGCCCGGCCTGTCCTGACCTGTCGGTCAGGCAGTCATGCGGACGGACCGGCAGGCGATACGCCGGCCGTCCAGGCGATACATGGCCGTCGAGGCGCCCTCGGGATGCCTCGACGGCCGCGCCATGTCCGGGCAGCCGGAAGAAAGGGCCTGGACCGTTCCCCTCGGCATGAGTGCCGGGATGCGGGACCCGTCCCGTCCGGTGAGGCCGGTCCGGCGCGGCCGGTCCGTCCGGTCGGAGCGGGGCGCCCGGTCGGAGCGGGGCGCCCGGTCGGAGCGGGGCGCCCGGTGGCGCCCCTTTCCTACTTGAGTGCGAGCCAGGCCACCACGGCGATGACCGCGACGACCGCGATCACACCGACGATCAGGCCGACCCGGGGGCCCCGGGCGGAGGCTGACTGCTGCTGCTGACGGCTCTGCGGGTCGTCGACGAACGCTCGGAACATCTGGGTGCTACCCGCGGGGTCGTGATTGCCCTCGGGGCCCTGGGTGTTTGCCATGCGCGTGACCCTATCGGGTGCGTTCTGCGGTCCCAAGTTTCGGGTGCCGTCTTCCGGTTCGGGTGCGCTGCGGTGTGGGCGCCCGGACCGGGGTGGCGGCGTGCGTGTGAACCTACGGGTGCGGTGTGGCTGAGTGCGCAGTTCCCCGTGCCCCTGGACGGCTCCGCCCCCGGGCCCCGGAAACCCCGGCCTCGACCTCCAGCCCTCGGCCCCCGACCTCCAGCTCCCAGCCCCGAGCCCTCAGCCCCCGGCCCCCAGCCCCCAGCCCTCGAACCTCGGCCAAAAGCCTCCCCACCTGCGGGTTTACGTTTGCCAATACTTGCCTTTGCCAAGGTTTTAGACCGTAGGGCCTCATTTCGTTTGCCTGCAGCAACCAACAGTTCTTATGGTTGCCTAAAGCAACAAAAGAGGAAGGTGCGATGGCCGCTCGACAGCAGTACGAGGAGCTGGCCCAGCAGCTCAGCGCCATCGGCGCGGTGAAGCGGGGTCTGGGCCGGGTACTCCCGCACGAGTGCCCGGCGGGTTCCGCCGCCGTACTCACGCTGCTCGACCGGCACGGTGAGATGCGGATGAGCAGACTCGCCGAGCTGATGGCCATCGACATGTCGGTGACGAGCCGGCATGTGGCGCACGTCGCCGAGCGCGGCTGGATCGACCGGTCCGCCGACCCCGCCGACAAGCGCTCCCGCATCCTGCGGCTCACCCCCGCCGGACGGGACATGCTCGCCGACCTCTCCGAGCGCTACATGAACGCGCTCGCCCACTACCTGGCGGACTGGTCCGACGACGAGGTCGACCAGCTCAACCACCTGCTCGGACGACTGCGCGCGGGCTTCGGCGACTGCCGGACCGTACCGGCCGTGCCTGCCGCACCCGCCGCGACGGCTGTGCCGCACCCGGCGCCCGCGCCGTCGCCGCCGCCGTCGCCGTCGCCGAGCGAACCGTCCGTCCCACCCGGGAAGCCCGGGAAGCCCGGAAAGGCTCCCGGCGGGCGGACCACCCGTACACCCGTATGACGCATCACAAGAAAAGGAAGCCCATGGCAACGACCACACCAGCCGGTGTGCGGGGCTCACACGCCAAGCACGGAGGCGCCCCCGACGGCGCCCCGATGACGCACCGGCAGATCATGGAGGCCCTCTCCGGGCTGCTGCTCGGCATGTTCGTCGCGATCCTGTCGTCGACGATCGTCTCCAACGCACTGCCCGAGATCATCGGCGACCTGGGCGGCGGCCAGTCCGCCTACACCTGGGTCGTCACGGCCACGCTGCTGTCCATGACCGCGACGACACCCCTGTGGGGCAAGCTCGCGGACCTCTACAGCAAGAAGGCCCTCGTCCAGATAGCCCTGGTCATCTACGTCCTGGGCTCGGTGGTGGCGGGGCTCGCGCAGAACCCCGGGATGCTGATCGCCGTCCGTGTGGTCCAGGGCGTCGGCGTCGGCGGTCTGTCCGCCCTCGCGCAGATCGTCATGGCCGCGATGATCTCCCCGCGCGAGCGCGGCCGGTACTCCGGCTACCTCGGCGCGACGTTCGCGGTCGCGACCGTCGGCGGCCCGCTGCTCGGCGGTGTCATCACCGACACCAGCTGGCTCGGCTGGCGCTGGTGCTTCTACGTCGGCGTGCCCTTCGCCGTCATCGCGCTGATCGTCCTCCAGCGGACTCTGCACCTGCCCACCGTGAAGCGTGAGGTCAAGGTCGACTGGGGCGGCGCGTTCCTCATCTCCGCCGCGGTCTCGCTGCTGCTCCTGTGGGTCACCTTCGCCGGTGACAAGTACGACTGGATCTCGTGGCAGACGTACGCGATGGTCGCCGGCGCGATCGTCCTCGGCCTGCTGTTCGTGCTCGTCGAGTCCAAGGCCAGCGAGCCGATCGTCCCGCTGCGCCTGTTCCGCAACCGCACCATCACCCTGTCGTCCGTCGCCTCGCTCTTCGTGGGTATCGGCATGTTCACGGGCACGGTGTTCTTCAGCCAGTACTTCCAGCTGGCCCGGGACAAGTCGCCGACCATGTCCGGCGTCATGACGATCCCGATGATCGGTGGCCTGTTCATCTCGTCCACCGTCTCCGGCCAGATCATCACCAAGACCGGCAGGTGGAAGGCCTGGCTGGTCGCCGGCGGCGCCCTGCTGACCGCGGGACTCGGGCTGCTCGGCACGATCCGGTACGACACGGACTACTGGCAGGTCGCCGTCTTCATGGCGGTCATGGGTCTCGGCATCGGCATGATGATGCAGAACCTGGTGCTGTGCACGCAGAACCAGGTGGACCCCTCCGACCTCGGCGCGGCCAGCTCCGTGGTCACCTTCTTCCGGTCCCTCGGCGGTGCGATCGGCGTCTCCGCGCTCGGTGCCGTGCTGGCCAACCGCATCACGCACTACATGAAGGACGGCCTGGCCGGCATCGACCCGAAGTACTCCGCAGCGGCCGGTTCGGGCGGCGGTGGCATCCCGGACGTGGACTCGCTGCCCGGCCCGCTGCGTACCGTCGTCGAGAACTCCTACGGGCACGGCATCGCGGACATCTTCCTGATCGCCGCCGCCATGGCGTTCATCGCCTTCGTCGTCACCTTCTTCATCAAGGAGGTCCCGCTGCGTACGTCGGGCGGGCTGGCGCAGGCCGCCGAGGCCCAGGCGGAGAACGCGGCTCCTGCCCCGGTACCGGCAGCGGCAGCGGCCGGTACGAACGGAGCCTCCCCCGCCGGGTCCGGCGAGCACACCCCGAGCTGGGCCGTCTCCGACACGGGCACCGGCACGGACACCGGTGCCGGCGACAACAGCGGTGACAGCAGTGCCAACGGGTCCGGTCCCGAGGGCACCCAGCGGCTCGCGGCGGTCGCCACCCTGGCGGCCGGTACCAGTGCCGACAGCGGCACCGACACCGGTGCGGCCGCCGGCTCCGGCGGGATCCCGGTCCACGGGTTCGTGCGCGGCGCCGAGAGCGCGCCCGTGCCCCGGGCCGCCGTCACGCTGATCTCCCTCGCGGGCCGTCAGCTGGGCCGCTCGGTCGCCCAGGCCGACGGCGCCTACGCGGTGGACGCGCCCGGCACGGGTTCGTACGTGCTGATCGCCTCCGCGGACGGCTTCCAGCCGCAGGCCTCGACGGTCGTCGTGAACGACGAGCCGCTCGCGTACGACATCCTGCTGAGCGGCACGAGCGGGCTCTCCGGTGCGGTGAAGGCCGCCGACAGCGGGCTCCCGGTCGCCGGCGCGATGGTCATCGTGACCGATGTGCGCGGTGACGTGCTGGCCACCGGCACCACCGGTGCGCAGGGCGAGTTCGCCTTCGCCGAGCTCGTGCCCGGCGCCGTGACCGTCGCGGTGAACGCCGCCGGACACCGGCCCCGCGCGCTGCCCGTCGAGGTCGGCGGCACCGGCGTCACCCGGGTCGAGGTCGAACTCACCGCCGGAGCGCAGCTCCAGGGCGTGGTGCACGCACCCGGCGGCCCGCTGGGCGACGCCCGCGTCACGCTCGTCGACGCGGCCGGCAACGTGGTCGGCACCGCCACCACCGGGACGGACGGGGCGTACGCCTTCACCGACCTGGACAGCGGCGAGTACACGGTCATCGCGACCGGCTACCCGCCGGTGGCCACGGCGCTGACCGTGAGCGGCGGCGGCGTGGACGGCCACGACATCCGGCTCGCGCACCCCGGCGCGTAAGCCGAGGGCTCGGCAGGAACCCGGCGGAAAACCGGTACGAACCCGGTAGAAACCCGGTAGGAACCCGGTAATGACAGACCCCGGCCCGTGGAGCGCGTTCCGAGCGGAGGCGTGCTCCACGGGCCGGTTCTCTTGAGATGAGGTTGTGTGCAATGGGACTGACCGCGCGGATCCGTACGCGGGACGGCTGGGCCGTGTCGCACGCGGTCGTCACGGTGACCGACATGACGGGCGCCCAGGTGGTGCGCGCCGAGGCGGACGAGGAAGGCACCGTCCGGGACGTCGTCGGCCTCGCGCCCGGCGCGTACACGGTGATCGTCACGGCCGTCGGGTACGCGCCCGTCGCGTCGAGCGCCATCGTCACGGCGAGCGGCCGGGCCGAGATCGGCACCGTCACCCTGGCCCGGCAGGGCGGCACCGAGCTGCCGCCGCCCGGCCCCTGGACCGTGGACCCGGTCCACTCCTCCGTGGGCGCCGTCGCCCAGCACCTGGGCATCTCCAGCGTGCGCGGCCGGTTCACCCGGTTCGCCGGCGCGATCGAGATCGCGCCGGACGAGGTCGCCAAGTCGCGGGTGGAGGCGGTGATCCGGGCCGACTCGATCGACACGGGCAACGCCATGCGCGACGGCCACCTGAGGTCGCCCGACTTCCTGGACGTCGAGCGCCACCCGGAGATCAGGTTCGTCTCGACGGGCCTGACCCCGGCCGCCGGGACCGACCGCTGGACGGTCCACGGCGAGCTGACCCTGCACGGCGTCGTACGCCCGGTCGACCTGGACCTCGCCTACCTGGGCACCGGCGCCGACCCCTGGGGCGGGACGCGGGCGGCCTTCCGCGCCACCACGGAGCTGCGCCGCGAGGACTTCGCGATGAACTACAACCAGGTCGTGCAGGCGGGCATCGCGGCCATCGGTACGACGCTGAAGATCGAGCTGGACATCCAGGCCGTGCAGGGCGAGACACTCCCGCAGGCGTAGGCCCCGCAGGAGCAGGACCAGCCGCGGCCCAGCGCCTAAGCTGCCCGCATGGCACCGAACATCGCGACGAACACCTCCGTATCGCTGGATCAGTTGCTGGACTTCGTACGCCCCCGTCACCGCGCGATCCTGCTGACGCGACGGGCGGACGGGGGCCCGCAGGGTTCGCCTCTGACCTGCGGGGTCGACGACTCGGGCCGGGTCGTCGTCTCCACCTATCCGGAGCGTGCCAAGACCCGCAACGCCAAGCGCGACGAGCGGGTCAGCCTCATCGTCCTGAGCGACGAGTGGAACGGCCCCTGGGTCCAGATCGACGGCACGGCCGAGGTGATCGACTCCCCCGAGTCGGTCGAGCCCCTGGTCGAGTACTTCCGCAACATCTCGGGCGAACACCCCGACTGGAACGAGTACCGCCGGGCCATGATCGAGCAAGGCAAGTCGATCATCCGGATCACCCCGCGGAAGTGGGGCCCGGTGGCCACCGGCGGCTTCCCGGCGCGGCTGGCGTAGGACGCGGGTTCTTCGGGGGCGCGGGGAACGGCGCGGCCGGCCCCTACCGGCCCGCACCCACCCACCCGGCGGCCCACCGGCCCGCCGGTCCACCGGTCCGCCCACCCGGCGGCCTGCCCACCCACCGGCCCGTCGGCCAAGGCGCCCTCACGGCTCCCCGCGGAGCACCACCGTCTCGATGCCGGTGATGACCAGGTCGAGCGCGAAATGAAAGTCCCGCTCGTACATCTCCTCCACCGTCCTCCCCCCGCGCGCCCGCATCAGCTGCGCGGACTCGTCGAGCACCTCTCCCAGCTCGGGCGCCTGCCGGGCCGTGCTCAACGCCTGCTGGAAGTACTCGTCAGGACTCATCCCCGCCTCGGCCGAGCGCAGCGTGAAGTGGCCCTCGATCGTGCCGAACCCGTACACGAACTGGAAGACGGCGGAGATGGCCCCCGCCAGCCGGTGCGGCGGCAGCCCCGTCCGGCGGATCACCCGCTGCACGGTCCGCGAGAAGGCCACCGACCGGGGCCCGATGTTGAGGAACGTACCGGCGAGCGGTGACACCCACGGGTGCCGTACGAGGAGCGCCCGGTAGCCGGAGGCGATCGCCCGGAGCTGGTCCCGCCAGTCCTCCTCACCGGCGTCCGGATCCGGCAGTTCCAGTTCGCCGTACACGGCGTCGAGCGCCAGTTCGAGAAGATCGTCCTTCGTGTCCACGTACCAGTAGACGGACATCGCGGTCACGTTCAGCTCGGCGGCCAGTCGCCGCATGGAGAACTTGGCCAGCCCCTCCGCGTCGAGCAGCGCTGCCGTGACCGCGGTGATCCGGTCCCGGTCGAGCGACGGCGGCTGGCCGCCACGGGCCCCACCGCCCCGCGGGGCCTTGCCCTCCAGCCAGACGCTGGTCCGCGCCGGGCGCTCGGCCCGGTCGGCTGCCCTCACCATGGCGCACCTTCCTCGGAACTCTCGGGGAGGGGCGTCCCGGAATTTCGGGGCCCCGGCATGTCAGGGTTCCCAGAATTTCGAGGTTCCCGGCATTTCGGGGTCCGCCCCGCCCTGATGCTAAGCGGGCCTCACGTCGGCACCGTCACGGCGGAGTCTTCCCGCTCGGCCCGCCGCAGCAACGCGGCGGCCAGCAGCCCGCCGGCGAGCACCGCCCCGGCGCCCACCAACTGGCTGGTCTCCAGGCCCGAGACGAATGCGTCCGTGACCCGCGTACGCTCGTCCGCCGAGTCCGCCGCGGCCAGCGCCGCCGGGAGGGAGGCCGCGGCGAACGGGATCAGCGCCGCGAAGCGGGCGTTGAGGACCGCGCCGAGGACGGCGACGCCGAGGCCGTTGCCGAACTCGGCCAGCGTGCCGTTGACGCCCGCGCCCACGCCCGCCTTCTCCGGCGGGATCGAGCTCATGACGGCGTACGCCATGGCGGGGTTGGCGACCGCGCAGCCGGCGCCGATGAGCAGCAGGCCGAGCAGCGTGCCGGCGTACCCGCTCGCCGTGAGGGTCGCGATCGACACCAGGCCGCCCGACATCAGGACCATGCCGAGCGCGATCGACACCGGCGTGCCGAGCTTCACGGTGAAACTCGCCGACAGGCCGGTGAAGTTGAGGGCCACCACGGTCAGGGCGAGCGGCGCCGTGCGCAGACCGGCCTCCAGGGGCCCGTACCCGAGGACGAACTGCAGGTGCTGGGTCAGCAGGAAGAGCGCGCCGCCCATGCCGAAGGTGATCAGCACGGCACCGGCGACGGCTCCGGTGAAGCGCCGGTTCCGGAAGAAGCGCAGGTCCAGCATGGGGTGCGGGATCCGGCTCTCCCAACGGGCGAAGAGGCTCAGGACCACGACCGCCAGGGCTGCCACGGCAAGGACGCGGCCGGAGGTCCAGCCGTGTTCCGGGCCGGAGATGATCGCGTACACGAGGGCGGTCATACCGATCGTGGAGAGGACCGCGCCGAGGAGGTCGGGCCGGTCGCCGCGCGGATTCCTGGACTCCGGTACGAGGGCGATCACCGCGCAGAGCGCCAGCGCCACCACCGGAAGGTTGACCAGGAAGATCGCACCCCACCGGTAGTGGTCGAGCATGAACCCGCCGAGGAGGGGGCCGGCCGCGAAGCCGAGGGCGTTGACGGCGCTCCAGATGCCGATGGCCTTCGGCTGCTCGTCGGGGGCGAAGATCTGCATCGCGACGGCGAGCGTGGTGGTGAGCAGGAGCGCGCCGCCGACGCCCATGCCCGCGCGGGCGGCGATCAGCTGCCCGGTGGTGCCGGCGAGTCCGGCGGTCAGCGAGCCGATGCCGAACAGGACGAGCCCGGCGACCAGCATCTTCTTGCGGCCGTACCGGTCGGCCGCGCTGCCCGCGCTGAGCAGCAGACCCGACTGCACCAGCGAGTACGCGTTGATCATCCACTGGATGTCGGCGGTGCCCGCGCCCAGTTCCTCGGTGAGGGAGGGGATCGCGACGTTCAGCACGGTGTTGTCGAGCAGCACGGTGAGCTGCGCGAGGCAGATGACACCGAGGATCGGCCACCGCTGGGGATGGCCTGGCGAGATGGGCATGCCATACACCGTAGAACATTACCTGTACGGCGTACAGCAAAGCGGGGGCGGTGGCCGGAGCGCTCCCGCCCCCGCCACCGCCCCCGCCGGGGCGAACCGTCAGCCGCTGGTGGACTGCGTCAGGTCGTAGAAGGTGGACGAACCGGCCGTCACCTTCTTGAAGTTGTCCTGCACCCACTCGCTGATCTTGGACGCGGTACCGGAGTC